>NZ_JBPWJX010000031.1:0-43817 GCF_051781745.1 Bacillus cereus group sp. Bce019 | reverse complement strand
GCATGTATTAGGCACGCCGCCAGCGTTCATCCTGAGCCAGGATCAAACTCTCCAATAAAGTTAGTTTGTCTAGCATCAAAAATAAAAATTGACGTTTCACGTTGTTTGTTTCGTTTAGTTTTCAAAGTTCAACATCGCGTTTCAGCGACTTTTATAATATATCATACTATATTATTTTCGTCAACAAGTTTTTTTGATAAGTTGTATCTCTCATTTGCTGACTCTGCCTATTATATAGGCTTTCTCTTCCCTATGCAAGTATTATTATAAAAAAATAAAGAGAGGGAAAATTCCCTCTCTTATTCTTCTGAAGAAACCTCTTCACTCGTTTCTTCCTCTTCATCTTTTTGTGCTTTTGCTACCGTCGCTACCTCTTGGTCTTCCTCTAATCGAATTAGACGAACACCTTGTGTATTACGTCCCATTTGAGAGATTTGATCAACTGGCATACGAATAATAACGCCTGCCGCTGTAATTAACATAATATCTTCTTCACCTGTAACAGACTTAACAGCTACTAATTTACCGTTCTTATCTGTAATGTTACAAGTTTTCAGACCTTTACCACCGCGACTTTGCAGACGGTATTCATCAATCGGTGTACGCTTTCCGTAACCATTTTTCGTTACAATTAGAACATTTACATCCTCTTCGACAATTTCCATACCTACAACTTGGTCTTCATCGCCCAACGTAATAGCTTTAACACCTGCAGCATTACGTCCCATAGAACGAACATCTTGTTCATTGAAACGAATTAGCATACCGTTACTTGTCCCGACAATAATATCCTTATCACCCGATGTTAAACGTACAGATATTACTTCATCCTCTTCACGAAGAGAAATTGCAATTAAACCATTTGTACGTATATTTGCAAATGATGAAAGTGGCGTTCTCTTAGAAACCCCTTGTTTTGTCGTAAAGAATAAGAACTGATCGTCACCAAATTCACGAATCGGAATAATAGCGTTAATCCACTCACCCTTATCTACCCCTAATAGGTTAATAATTGGTAGTCCTTTTGCAGTACGACTATACTCTGGAATTTCATATCCTTTCGTACGGTATACTTTACCCTTGTTTGTAAAGAATAAAATATGATCATGAGTAGACGTTGTTAATAAATGTTCAACAAAGTCATCATCATTCGTACCCATTCCTTGCACACCACGTCCCCCACGGTTCTGTGTTTTGTACGTAGAAGCTGGTAACCTCTTAATATAACCGTTATGAGTTAACGTAATCGCAATGTTTTGTTCAGGAATTAAATCTTCATCTTCAATAAATTCCATACCGCCAATTGTAATTTCTGTTCGTCTCTTATCATTGAAACGCTCTTTTACTTCTGTTAATTCTTCACGAATAATCTCAAGAACTTTTTCTTCATCTGCTAAAATCGCTTTTAATTCAGCAATTAACTTCATTAAGTCTTGATATTCTTGCTCAATTTTTTCACGTTCTAATCCAGTTAAGCGTTGCAGACGCATATCTAAAATCGCTTGCGCTTGTTTCTCACTTAAACCAAAACGTTCCATTAAGCCTTGCTTTGCAATATCTGCCGTTTTTGAACTACGAATTAACGTAATAACTTCATCAAGATGATCTAAAGCAATTCGTAATCCTTCTAAAATATGAGCACGTGCTTCTGCTTTTTCTAATTCATAAGCAGTACGTCTACGAATTACTACCTTCTGATGCTCTAAATAATGATATAGATTTTGTTTTAAATTTAGTACTTGTGGCTCCCCATTTACAAGAGACAACATATTAATACCGAAACTTGTTTGAAGCGCTGTATGTTTATATAGATTGTTTAATAGTACGTTTGCATTAGCATCACGACGTACTTCCATGACAATACGCATACCATTACGATCTGATTCATCACGTAAATCTGTAATACCTTCAATTTTCTTATCGCGAACTAATTCTGCGATTTTTTCAATTAATCGCGCCTTATTAACTTGATAAGGTAGTTCAGTTACGATAATAGATTGTTTACCGTTTGACTTCTCTTCAATTTCAACCTTAGCACGAAGCATAATGGAACCGCGACCTGTTTCATAAGCTCTTCGAATTCCACTTCTTCCTAAAATTAAACCTGCCGTCGGAAAGTCTGGACCAGGAATATATTCCATCAATTCTGCGATAGTAATATCAGGATTATGACTTAATGCCAGCACACCATCAATTACTTCGCCAAGCTGATGCGGCGGTATATTTGTTGCCATACCAACAGCAATACCTGTTGTACCGTTTACTAATAAATTAGGGAAACGCGCTGGTAGTACTATCGGTTCTCTTTCGGAACCATCATAGTTATCTTGATAATCAATTGTATTTTTTGAAATATCACGTATTAATTCCATAGAAATCTTAGACATTCTTGCCTCTGTATAACGCATTGCTGCTGCTGAATCTCCATCTACAGAACCGAAGTTACCATGCCCATCTACAAGCATATAACGTTGACTAAAATCTTGCGCCATACGTACCATTGTTTCATAAACGGCTGAATCACCATGAGGGTGATACTTACCGATTACTTCACCGACAATACGTGCTGATTTCTTATACGCTTTATCAGCTGTAATTCCTAAATCATTCATCGCATATAAAACCCTACGATGCACAGGTTTTAATCCATCACGAACATCTGGTAATGCACGAGATACGATAACACTCATTGCGTAATCTAAAAATGAGGTACGCATTTCATGACTAATATTAATTTCTCGAATTCGTGCTTGTTGTTGATTGTCTGACATCAACGAGCACCTCCTCTTACATTTCCGTTACACATACATTGATTTATATGTAGAAGACAGGAATACTTAGATTCCTGTCATTACTCATTTAAATATCAAGGTTCTTCACGTATTTTGCATTCTCTTGGATAAAGTTACGACGCGGTTCTACTTTATCACCCATTAAAATTTCAAACGTTTCGTCTGCTTCTATTGCATCTTGAAGAGAAACTTGAAGTAACGAACGTACTTCTGGATCCATTGTCGTCTCCCATAGCTGAGTTGGATTCATCTCCCCAAGACCTTTATAACGTTGAATTCCTGGTTTCGGCTGGGCTGGTAGCTCAGCTAAGATTTTTTCAAGTTCCTTATCGTTGTAAGCATATTGAATTTTTTTACCTTGTTGTATTTTAAACAATGGCGGCTGTGCAATATAGATATAACCACACTCAATTATTTGACGCATATAACGATAGAAGAACGTTAATAATAGGGTACGAATATGTGCACCATCAACATCGGCATCGGTCATAATAATAACTTTATGATAGCGTGCTTTTTCAATATCGAAGTCTCCACCAATATTTGTACCGATTGCCGTAATAATTGTACGAACTTCATCATTTGATAAAATCTTATCTAAGCGCGCCTTTTCCACATTAATAATTTTACCTTTCAGCGGTAAAATTGCTTGGAAATGACGATCGCGTCCTTGTTTTGCAGATCCACCCGCAGAGTCACCCTCTACGATGTAAATTTCACTAATTGCTGGATCTTTCGAAGAGCAATCAGCTAATTTACCAGGTAAACTTGAAACTTCTAACGCACTCTTTCGACGTGTCAATTCACGCGCTTTTTTCGCAGCTACACGTGCACGTGCAGCCATCGTACCTTTTTCTACAATTTTTCGCGCTACATTAGGATTTTCTAGTAAGAACTTTTCAAATGCCTCTGAGAATACAGACTCTGTAATTGTTCTCGCTTCACTATTCCCAAGTTTTGTCTTCGTTTGTCCTTCAAATTGTGGATTTGGATGCTTGATTGATACAATTGCTGTTAAACCTTCACGAACATCCTCACCAGTTAAATTACTGTCCGCATCTTTTAAAATGCTATTTTTACGACCATAGTCGTTGATTACACGAGTTAAAGCTGTTTTAAAACCTACCTCATGTGTACCACCTTCATACGTATGGATGTTATTCGTAAATGAGTAAATATTATTTGTGTATCCTTCGTTATATTGAAGAGAAACCTCAACCTGAATACCATCTTTTGAACCTTCTACGTACACAGGCTCTTCATGAATCGGTTGTTTTGAGCGATTTAAATGCTCAACGTATGATTTAATTCCACCTTCGTAATGGAATTCTTTCTTTTGCTTATGTTCACGTTTATCTTCAATTGTTAATTTAATATTACGATTTAAAAACGCTAATTCACGCATACGAGTTGCTAGCGTATCAAAATCGTATACTGTTGTTTCTTGGAAAATTTCCGGATCTGGTTTAAATCGAGTTATTGTTCCTGTTTGATCGGTGTCACCAATGACTTTTAAATCTGCAACCGGAATACCTCTTTCGTATTTTTGATAATGGATTTTACCTTCACGATGTACAAATACTTCTAATTCTGTTGATAGAGCATTTACAACCGATGCCCCAACACCATGTAAACCACCAGAAACTTTATAACCGCCACCGCCAAATTTACCACCGGCGTGGAGAACAGTCATAATAACTTCTACAGCTGGACGTCCCATTTTTTCTTGTATACCAACCGGAATACCACGCCCATTATCCGTTACACGAATACTATTATCTTCTTCGATACTAACATTAATTTCATCACAATAACCTGCAAGTGCTTCATCAATACTATTATCTACGATTTCCCAAACAAGATGGTGAAGCCCTTTTCCACTTGTAGATCCAATATACATACCAGGGCGTTTCCGAACTGCCTCTAGTCCTTCAAGCACCTGTATCTGACTTTCATCATATGCATTTTCTTGCATTTGCTTTTGTTCCATTGACACAAAGATCACCTACTTTTCCATTTAAACAGGGGTTATTCCCTATCTATTTCACAATCTACAGTGCCGTTCGTTACATGAATTGTTTTCGCTTCTTTTAATGTTTCGTGTTCAATTCCGTCGACACTCGTCGTTGTAACAAATGTTTGCACTTTTCCTTGAATTGTATTTAAAAGATGTGATTGACGATAATCATCTAATTCTGATAAAACATCATCCAACAAAAGGATTGGATATTCTTTAACCTCTGAATAAATCAATTCAATTTCAGCTAATTTTAGGGATAGTGCGGTCGTTCGTTGTTGTCCTTGCGAACCAAAGACTTGAACATTTTTACTATTAACGAAGAATTGTAAATCGTCACGATGAGGACCAATTAAAGTCGTACCACGGAAAATTTCACGTTGTTTCACAGATTGAAAACTTTCATAGTATACTTCTTTTATTTTCGACAAATCCATTGATTCTGATACATCTACACTTGGTTTATAGACAATTTCTAACTCTTCTAATCCACGGCTTATACCTCGATGAATTGGAGCTGCCCATTCCTGTAGCAAATGCAAAAATTCAAAACGTTTTTGCAGTATTTTCGCACCATGCTCAATTAGTTGAAGTGTAAATACATCCAACATCGTTTCCTCATTCTTACTATTCCCTTGCATTTTTTTCAACAAGTGATTTCGTTGCGTGAGCACCTTTTGATATTGACTTAATTCATACAAATATACAGGAGCTATTTGTCCTAATTCCATATCTAAAAAGCGTCTTCTTACTTGAGGGCTTCCTTTTACAAGATTTAAATCTTCTGGGGCAAACATGACAACGTTCATCACGCCAATATATTGACTTAACTTTTGCTGTTCAAGTTGATTTAATTTTGCCTTTTTACCTTTTTTCGAAATATTTAATTCCAAAGACAAAGAACTGTTTCTTTTTTGTAATTTCCCTTTTATTTGACCAAAATCTTCATCCCAGCGGATAAGTTCGCGATCATTAGAGGTTCTATGAGATTTCGCCATCGCTAAAACATAAATAGCTTCCATCAAATTTGTTTTCCCTTGCGCATTTTCGCCGATAATTACATTTACCTTATCTTCAAAGGAAAGCTCTAATTTTTCATAATTGCGATAGTTTTTTAATTGTATTTCTGAAATAAACAAAGGGCTCCCCCTTTATGCCTGAACTTGGAAAGTTCCGCTTCCTGGAATTTCAATAACATCATTCGCATATAGTTTGCGACCTCTTCTATTTTCAAGTTCGTTGTTCACGTACACTTCATATTCTTGTAAAAACCATTTTACAGCGCCACCTGTATCAATTACATCAGCTAACTTTAAAAATTGTCCTAGTGTAATATACTCTGTTGAAATTTTAATACGTTTCATAAAATCGCTCACTTTCTGAAAGTGTTCATTCTTTCATTGTACTAAATAAACTAGCATTAGGAAAGTAATACCCAAAAATCAAATAAGGGCCACTAGCATCTTTAAACTAGCAACCCTTATTCCTTACCTAGTAAGTACGAACCGGTAAAATTAATTGAATAATTGAATCATCATTTACTGTACGAATTAAGAACGGTCTCATCGCCCCAGTAAAGCTAACTTTAATCTCTGTACTATCCAAAGCTTTCAATGCATCCATCATATATTTTGCACTAAAAGATATTTTTAACTCTTCTCCATCTACTTTTTCGCATTGTACTTCTTCGACAACTTTTCCGATTTCTGGTGAATTCGAAGAAATCTCTAGCATTTCTTGCTCTAAAGTTGATAATTTAACAACGTTATTGCGGCCATCTCTTGCTAATAGTGAAGCACGATCAATTGCTTGTAGGAATTCTTTTGTATTCACAAAAATATCCGTTTTACTCTCTGCCGGAATTAAACGTGTCGTATCAGGATAATTCCCTTCTAACAATCTTGAGAAGAATAATAAATGTTTTGTACGGAATAATACTTGATACTCCGTAATAACGATATCTACCATTTCTTCAGACTCATCTAAAATTTTACTTAATTCATTTAAGCTCTTACCTGGGATAACAACATTAGCTTGGAATTCATCTGCAATATTATGTCCTTCAATTTTTGCTTTTCGAAGTGCCAGCCTATGACTATCTGTTGCAATACAAGTTAACTCGCTGTTATATACCTTCCAGTTTACACCTGTCAAGATTGGTCTTGTTTCAGAAGTAGAAACTGCAAATACAGTTTGTCTGATCATATGTTTAAGTAAATCTGTTGGTATCTTAAATACATGATGTTCTTCAATCTGTGGCAATAACGGATATTCTGCAGAATCTAAACCATTTAAGTTAAACTCTGATTTTCCAGATTTTATTTTTGTCATAAAATGATTTTCTACAGAAATTTCGACAGTGTCTTTAGGTAGTTTTTTTACAATCTCACTAAAATATTTTGCCTGTAAAACAATGCTTCCTGATTGAGCTATTTCTACGATTTCTTTTCCATCTTCTTCGACTGGAATAAACGATTCAATCGAAATATCAGCATCGCTTCCTGTTAATGTAACTCCTTCTTCAGTTGCTACAACTTTAATTCCCGTAAGAATTGGGATTGTTGTACGAGAAGAAACTGCCTTCATTACATCTTGTACACCTCTTACAAGATAGTCTTTTTGTATTGTAAAACGCATAAAGAAAAACCTCCGGTAAGTATAAGATTTTATTTAATTAATAAAGATAAAAAATAGTAGTAATAGTAATAGGGCTTGTGGATATGTGGATAACCCCGCTAAAGGATGTAAAAACAGTCTATCTACATGTGGATAGACTGTGCGTAAAACAAGGTAAGTTATTCACACTATTCAGCTACTACTTTAAAATACCATTAATTTCTTCAACTTGCTTTTGTAATTGCGTATCGGTTTTTAGTAGTTTAGAGATTTTTTCATGGGCATGGATAACTGTTGTATGATCACGTCCACCAAATTCTTCACCTATTTTTGGTAAAGAGGAATCTGTAAGCTCGCGCGATAAATACATTGCAATTTGGCGAGGAAACGCAACTGATTTTGTACGTTTTTTCGCTTTAAAATCTTCTAATTTCACTTGATAAACGTCCCCGACAGCTTTTTGAATATCATAAATAGAGATAATTTTCGGCTTAGAATTTGGAATAATATCTTTAAGTGCTTCAGCTGCTAAATCAGCATTAATATCTTTATTAATTAAAGATGAATAAGCTACAACTCGGATAAGTGCACCTTCTAATTCACGAATATTTGAATCAATTTGATTTGCGATATAAAGCATAACTTCATTTGGTATATCAAGCCCTTCAGCTTTTGCTTTTTTGCGTAAAATCGCAATTCGTGTCTCTAAATCTGGCGGCGTAATGTCTGTAATAAGTCCCCATTCAAAGCGGGAACGAAGACGATCTTCTAAAGTTGGAATTTCTTTTGGTGGTCGGTCACTAGAAATTACAATTTGTTTACTTTCTTCGTGTAATGCATTAAATGTATGGAAAAACTCTTCTTGAGTCTGTTCTTTTCCAGCAAGAAATTGAATATCATCTATCAATAAAACATCTACGTTACGATATTTATTACGAAAATCAACAGCTTTATTATCACGAATAGAGTTAATAAATTCATTTGTAAATTTTTCTGATGATAAATATACAACTTTTGCATTTGGATTATGTTCAATTACATAATGACCAATTGCGTGCATTAAATGTGTCTTTCCAAGTCCAACTCCCCCGTAAATAAAGAGTGGATTATACGCTTTAGCTGGCGCCTCAGCTACAGCTAATGAAGCTGCATGGGCAAAACGGTTACCAGAGCCAATAACAAATGTATCGAATGTATATTTTGGATTTAACATGCTCTGTGGTAAATGAGCTGAATCATCTTGTGCTGGATTCGGCTTAACTGGAGGCAGATCAATGTCCTCTTCAGCTTGACTTTGGGGAATAATAAAGCGAATTGCTAATTTTGCCCCTGTTAAATCGTATAGTGTTTCTGAAATTAGTTCGGAGTAATGAGATTCTAGCCAGTCACGAGCAAATTCATTCGGAGCTGTAATCGTTAATACGTCTTTCTTCAAGTTATGAGCCGTTGTGGATTTTAACCATGTCTCATAACTAGGCTTGCTTACCTTTTTTTCTAATTCTTTTAAGGCACTATTCCATAAATCAGAGATATTTTCCAAAGGTGTCCCTCCTTTACTAAGTTGGTAAAAGAATAAGGTTGCGCAACAAATGTACAACCTAATAAATATAAAATGTATATTTATACGAAACGTATTTTAAAACCTAAAAACGTCGTTTGTATATGAGATAGGGTTTTCGACAAAAAAAGCAAATGTGGACAACTATTTACCCACATGTGATTAAAACTGTCCACATGTTATACACAAATTGTGGATAAGATAAAGGTGTGGAAAACTTATTCAAAGTGAAAACACAACTATAATATCAAAAAAAAGTGGCTATAGCAATGAATTTAAGAAAGTTATCCACAAAATCAATACCTTGTGGAATAAACTTGTCCACAACACGATATACTGTGTAAAAGTGCGAAAAAAGTTTGTGGATATAAAAAACGTGAAAAAATATTTATCCACAAGGAAATATAGGTGCTGTGAAAAAGTATGTGAATAGGTTCAAAATGAATATTTGATGAAAATTTCTAGAACCATTGACATTTTCCTAGTTAATTAACTATAATTTATAGGACTGTCTTTAACAGATATTCCTCAGGGAGGTGTCATATAATGAAAAGAACTTACCAACCAAATAAACGTAAGCGCAGCAAAGTACATGGTTTCCGCAGCCGTATGAGCACAGCGAACGGACGTAAAGTGCTAGCAGCTCGTCGTCGTAAAGGAAGAAAAGTATTATCTGCGTAGACCACTGATCGTTCAGTGGTCTTTTTTTCTAATAATAGTGAATTTCCGCTGATGAAATACAGGAGTGTCAATTGATATGAAGAAAAAACATCGTATAAAGAAGAATGATGAATTCCAGGCGGTTTTTCAAAAAGGAAAATCAAATGCAAATCGTCAGTTTGTTGTATACCAATTAGATAAAGAAGAACAGCCAAACTTTCGCATCGGCCTTTCTGTTAGCAAGAAAATAGGAAATGCAGTAGTTCGTAATCGAATTAAGCGCATGGTCCGTCAGGCTATTACAGAGTTAAAAGATGAGATAGCTTCTGGAAAAGATTTTGTTATAATAGCAAGGAAGCCTTGTGCAGAGATGACATATGAAGAAGTAAAGAAAAGCTTAATTCATGTCTTTAAACGCTCTGGTATGAAAAGAATAAAAAAGTAGCGTAAGGAAATGAATTACACTATATACATACCGATACAAGGAGGAGTAGGCTTTGAAAAAGAAATTAGGTTTACTAGCCATGCTTATTGCATTAATGGCGATTACTGCTGGCTGTAGTGAAGTAAATCAGCCAATTACACCAAAAAGCACTGGAATTTGGAATGAATACTTCGTATACCCGCTTTCTCAGTTAATCACGTATTTTGCAAACTTATTTAACAGTAATTATGGTTTAGCAATTGTTGTTACGACTCTTATCATTCGTTTTGCGTTATTACCATTAATGATTAAACAAACGAAGAGTACGAAAGCGATGCAAGCGTTACAACCGGAAATGGTGAAGTTAAAAGAGAAATATAGCTCTAAAGATCAAGCGACACAGCAAAAACTGCAGCAAGAAATGATGCAGTTATACCAAAAAAATGGTGTAAATCCATTAGCTGGTTGTTTACCAATCTTTATTCAAATGCCAATTCTGTTCGCTTTTTATCATGCAATTATGAGAACAGCTGAAATTAAACAACATAGTTTCTTATGGTTCGATTTAGGACATGCAGACCCGTTCTATATCTTACCAGTCGTTGCAGCAATTACGACATTTATTCAGCAAAAGCTTGCAATGGCAGGAACAGCTGGCCAAAATCCACAAATGGCAATGATGCTTTGGCTTATGCCGATTATGATTTTAATCTTTGCAATTAACTTCCCAGCTGCATTATCACTTTACTGGGTTGTTGGTAATATCTTTGGTATTGCTCAAATGTACTTTATTAAAGGGCCAGAGATTAAGGCTAGTAAGGCTGGTAAGGCTGGAGGCTCAAGCAAGTGAGTGTAATTACTGCTAAAGGACAAACAGTCGAGCTGGCAGTAGAGGATGCTTTAAGGCAATTAAATACATCAAAAGATCGAGTAGATATAAATATTGTCGATGAGGGTAAAAGGGGATTCTTAGGTTTATTTGGGAATCGCCCTGCAGTAGTAGAAGTTGTATTGAAGAAAGATCCAATTCAAGAATGTGAAGAATATTTAAGAAATGTTATTCACGATATGGGTGTGGAAGTCGAGATTAGTAAAATTGTAAAAGGACGCGAAATTGAATTTACAATTTCTGGTGATAATGTAGGTGTTTTAATTGGGAAAAGAGGTAATACATTGAACTCTTTACAGTATTTAACAAAACTTGTCGCGAATCGTAACACGAAGCAGTATATCGGTATTACACTAGATGCTGAAAATTATCGTAGTAAAAGAAAAAGTACGTTAGAATCACTTTCTTATCGATTAGCGAAACAAGTATTTAATACGAAAAAAAGAGTTATTTTAGAACCGATGCCATCTTTTGAACGAAAAATTATTCATCAGGCATTATCAAATCATCAAGGTATCAATACAACTTCTGAAGGAAATGAACCACATCGGCATGTTGTAATATCTCCTAAATGACCGGTTGCTCAAATGAGTGCCGGTTTTTTTGAGCGGAAAATAGATGTGGATAACTAAAAAACACTAAACTTATCCACTGTGAATAAGTTTAGTGTTTTTTACATGGGGATATAATAAAATGAGTTATTCTTCTTTTGTAGATAGGTTCGTTATGGTATCCTAATAATTTAGTGAAAGAAATAATCATGTTGAAATAGAGATAAATAAGCAAGTGAGGTGAAAGGACATGGAATTTGATACAATTGCTGCGATTTCCACAGCGCTTGGAGAGGGTGCAATTGCCATTGTTCGAGTAAGTGGGGATGATGCGGTTGAGAAAGTTGATCGTATTTTTAAGGGGAAGGATTTAACAGAGGTTCCTTCTCACACTATTCATTATGGTCATATTGTTGATTTAGATACAAATCAAGTTATTGAAGAAGTTATGGTGTCTATTATGCGCGCACCAAGGACTTTTACACGTGAAAATATAGTGGAAATTAACTGTCACGGTGGACTTGTTTCAGTAAATAAAGTATTGCAACTTATTCTAGCACAAGGAGTACGATTGGCAGAACCGGGCGAATTTACAAAACGTGCTTTTTTAAATGGACGTATCGACTTATCACAAGCAGAAGCTGTTATGGATTTGATTCGAGCAAAAACAGATCGTGCGATGAATGTAGCAATTAATCAAATGGAAGGGCGATTATCTAAATTAATTGGTCTTTTGCGTCAAGAAATATTAGAAACATTAGCTCATGTTGAGGTAAATATAGATTATCCAGAATACGATGATGTAGAAGAGATGACACATAATATTTTAATTGAGAAAGCGACGCATGTTCGTTCGGAAATCGAAAAAATATTAGAAACATCAAAACAGGGGAAAATTTTACGTGAAGGTATTGCTACAGCAATTATCGGTAGACCTAACGTTGGGAAATCATCGTTATTAAATAGTCTTGTTCAGGAGAAAAAGGCAATTGTAACTGATATTGCAGGAACAACTCGTGATGTTATTGAAGAGTACGTTAACGTGCGTGGTGTACCTCTTAAACTTATAGATACAGCCGGTATTCGGGAGACAGAAGATGTTGTTGAACGAATTGGTGTGGAACGTTCAAAAGAAATGATGAGCCAAGCGGATTTAGTATTAGTTGTTGTCAACTATAGCGAGGCTTTAACAAATGAGGATGAAGATCTATTCCGTGCGGTACAAGGAAAAGACTTTATTGTTATTGTGAATAAGACTGATTTACCGCAAGCGATTGATATGGAACGTGTTACAGAGTTAGCCGCGGGAAATCGTGTTATTACAACATCCTTAATTGAGGAACAAGGAATAGATGAACTCGAAAAGGCAATAGCTGATTTATTCTTTGAAGGAACAATCGATTCTGCAGATATGACATATGTTTCTAATGCGAGACATATTGGATTATTAACACAAGCAGGAAAAACAATCGGTGATGCAGTTGAGGCGATTGAAAATGGTGTACCAATTGATATGGTACAAATTGATTTAACAAGAACGTGGGAAATACTTGGTGAAATTACTGGGGACACAGTGCATGAAAGCTTAATTGACCAGTTGTTCTCTCAATTTTGTTTAGGAAAATAATATAGTGAAGTTGTAGAAAGATAGAGATTATTAGGAGGAATAAACAATGGGATACAATGCCGGTTCATACGATGTCATAGTAATCGGTGCAGGTCATGCAGGATGTGAAGCTGGTCTTGCGGCAGCACGAATGGGCTCAAAAACATTAATGTTAACAATTAATTTGGATATGGTAGCATTCATGCCATGTAACCCTTCTGTTGGTGGACCAGCAAAAGGGATTGTTGTTCGTGAAATTGATGCATTAGGCGGAGAAATGGGACGTAATATTGATAAAACTCATATTCAAATGCGTATGCTAAATACAGGTAAGGGACCAGCCGTACGTGCACTTCGAGCGCAAGCTGATAAATTCGCTTACCAACATGAATTAAAGAAAACAATTGAAGAAACACCAAACTTAACGTTGTTCCAAGGAATGGTAGAGCGTTTAATCGTTGAAGAAGGTGTATGTAAAGGGGTAGTTACACAAGCTGGTGCAGAATATACAGCAAAAACCGTTGTAATTACAACTGGAACATTTTTACGCGGCGAGATTATCATGGGCGACTTAAAATATTCAAGCGGTCCAAATAATCAGCAACCGTCTATTACATTATCTGAGCATTTAGAGGAACTTGGATTTGATCTTGTTAGATTTAAAACAGGGACACCTCCGCGTGTAAACAGTAATACAATTGACTACAGTAAAACAGAAATTCAACCAGGTGATGATAAGCCACGTGCGTTCTCTTTTGAAACAACGAAATTTATTATGGATCAAATTCCATGTTGGTTGACATATACAAGTACAGAAACACACCGTTTAATAGATGAAAATTTACATCGTTCAGCTATGTATTCTGGTATGATTAAAGGAACAGGCCCTAGATACTGTCCTTCTATTGAAGACAAAGTAGTAAGATTTAATGATAAACCACGTCATCAAATTTTCTTAGAGCCAGAAGGGCGTAATACACAAGAAGTATATGTACAAGGTTTATCCACAAGCTTACCAGAAGATGTACAACGTGACATGCTTAGAACAATTCCAGGCCTAGAAAATGTTGAAATGATGCGTACAGGTTATGCAATTGAATATGATGCAATTGTGCCAACACAACTATGGCCAACACTTGAAACGAAAAAGATTAAAAATTTATATACAGCAGGACAAATTAATGGAACTTCTGGTTACGAAGAGGCGGCCGGACAAGGGCTTATGGCTGGAATTAATGCAGCATGCCGTTCTTTAGGTAAAAAAGAAGTTGTTTTAGGTCGCGAGGATGCTTATATTGGCGTCTTAATTGATGATCTTGTAACGAAAGGTACAAATGAACCATATCGTTTATTAACGTCTCGTGCAGAATACCGTCTATTATTACGCCACGATAATGCTGATCTTCGTTTAACTGAAGTTGGTCGTGAAATTGGATTAATTAAAGAAGAGCGCTATGAGCGATTTACAAATAAAAAATTACAAATTGAACAGGAAAAGGAACGTTTAAGCAGCATTATTATTAAACCACGTCCTGAAGTTCAAGAATTAATTCGCAATATTGGCGGAAGTGAATTGAAAGATGGAATACGTGCAAGTGACTTATTACGTCGTCCAGAGATGACATATGAGCATATTCATCTTTTAGTACCAAGTGAAGTAGAATTAAGTGATGAAGTTAAAGAACAAGTTGAAATTCAGATTAAGTATGAAGGGTATATTGAAAAATCTTTACAGCAAGTAGAGCGTATGAAGAAAATGGAGAGTAAAAAAATCCCTGTAGATATTGATTATGATGCGATTTCTAGCCTTGCTTCAGAAGCTAGACAGAAATTGAAAGATGTTCGTCCACTTTCAATGGGGCAGGCTTCACGTATTTCTGGCGTAAATCCAGCGGATATTTCCATTTTACTTGTGTATATAGAACAAGGAAAAATTGCACGCGTATCGAACCAATAAATAGTAAGGAGATATTGCTAGATGAACATAGAACAATTTCAATCTATGCTAGAAGAGAAGGGAATCACCCTCTCTTCTAGACAGTTAGAGCAGTTCAAAATCTACTTTGAAACATTAGTAGAGTGGAATGAAAAAATGAACTTAACGGCTATTACAGAAAAAGAAGAAGTATATTTAAAACACTTTTTTGATTCCATTACAGCTGCTTTTTATTATGATTTTTCAAAACCATTCTCAATTTGTGATGTTGGTGCAGGGGCTGGATTCCCAAGTATTCCTTTAAAAATCTGTTTCCCGCACTTAAAAGTAACAATTGTAGATTCATTGCAAAAACGTATTAATTTCTTAAATCACTTAGCCCAAAAGTTAGAATTAAGTGATGTTGCATTTTGTCACGATCGTGCTGAAACATTTGGGAAAAAAGAAGGTGTACGTGAATCATACGATATTGTAATGGCACGTGCAGTTGCGCGTCTTTCTGTATTAAGTGAGCTATGTTTACCACTTGTAAAAGTTGGAGGAACATTCATTGCAATGAAAGGTGCAGCAGCAAACGAAGAAATTGAAAATGGCAAGTATGCTTTAGAGGTGCTAGGCGGAGAGTTGAAAGAGATGTCTACTTTCCAATTACCATTTGAAGAGAGTGAACGTAATATTTTATTAATCGAGAAAAAGCGCAAGACACCAAAGAAATATCCACGCAAACCGGGAACACCCAATAAATTACCTATTGAAAAATAAATCTTATTAGACGTAAGATTAAATTATATAAATGAAAACGTAAATGTTTCATAGGAAACATTTTATGGAGAATAGTCAATAGGCCTAAAAGGTGGTGGAATATGTATGAAAAATACGTTTTCTCGTTTATTTGGCTTTGGAGATAAAGAGAGCGAATTCGAATTACAAGACGAAAGCCATGAAGAGATAGATAAAAAGGTATATGAAGAAATACAAGAAATTCCGATAGTAAATATTACCCCTAACCGTTATCAACCAAGAACAGTTTTTGATGATGCGCGTATTGATGAGCTAGCATTAACAATTCGTACACATGGACTTATTCAACCGATTGTTGTAAGGCAATATGAGGATGATAAGTACGAGATTATTGCTGGAGAAAGACGTTTTCGCGCGGCAACAAAGTTAGGTTGGGAAAAGGTTCCTGCAATTATAAAGAATTTAAATGATACAGAGACAGCTTCTGTAGCTTTAATTGAAAACTTGCAACGTGAGGAACTAACGGCAATCGAGGAAGCTGTGGCATATCAAAAGCTGATTGAGTTACATAATTTAACACAAGAAGCATTGGCACAACGACTTGGAAAAGGACAATCTACAATCGCAAATAAGTTGCGCTTGTTAAAGTTGCCTGAAGAAATAAAAAGTGCATTATTAGAAAAAAGCATTACAGAACGTCATGCCCGCGCTCTCATTCCTTTAAAAAATGAGGAATTACAACTGAAGGTTTTACAGGAAATTGTTGAGAGACAACTAAATGTAAAGCAAACAGAAGAACGAATTGCGAAGTTACTAGAGGAAGCGAAACCGAAGCGTAAGGCAAAGCAAAAAGCAGTAAGTCGAGATACGAGGATTGCTATGAATACAATTAGACAATCTTTACAAATGGTTACTGAAAGTGGTTTGAATGTTAATTCTGAGGAAGAAGAATTTGATGAGTACTATCAAATTACAATTAAAATTCCAAAGAAAAAATAATAATGACGTGCTAGAGACCTTATCCTATTGGAGAGGTCTCTTTTACTATATTTTCTTGTTAAATGAAGAAGGAGTTTAGAAATAAATTTTGAAGTTTAATAAAGGACGTAAAAGAAAAAGTTTTATTTCATGTTACAATAAACGTAATTGTTACTAGAATAAGATAGAAAGGTTGAAAGTAGGTGACATCATGGGAAAAATCATTGCTATTGCTAATCAAAAAGGCGGTGTTGGAAAAACAACAACATCTGTTAATTTAGGGGCTGGATTGGCGCAAGTAGGTAAAAAAGTCCTTCTTGTAGATATTGATGCTCAAGGAAATGCAACGACTGGTGTGGGAATTGAAAAATCTGAATTAGATCAATGTATTTACAACGTTCTTGTGGAAGATGCAGATGTTCAAGGGGTTATACAGAAAACCGCAACTGAAAACTTAGATGTTCTACCCGCTACAATTCAATTGGCTGGTGCTGAAATTGAATTGGTACCGACTATTTCCCGGGAAGTACGTTTGCAAAGAGCATTACAGCCAGTTCGTGATGAATATGACTATATTATTATCGACTGTCCCCCATCTTTAGGGTTATTAACGATTAATGCATTAACAGCAGCAGATTCTGTTATTATTCCTGTACAGTGTGAATATTACGCACTAGAAGGGTTAAGTCAGCTATTAAATACAGTTCGACTTGTACAAAAACATTTAAATAAAAATTTAGCAATTCAAGGTGTATTGTTAACAATGTTGGATGCCCGTACAAATTTAGGGATTCAAGTTATAGATGAAGTGAAAAAGTATTTTAGGGATAAAGTATATCGCTCGATTATTCCGCGTAATGTACGCTTGAGCGAGGCTCCAAGTCATGGGAAACCTATTATGCAGTATGACGCTAAATCAAGAGGAGCAGAAGTGTATATAGATTTAGCAGAGGAAGTGATTGCAGGTGGCTAAAGGATTAGGAAGAGGAATTAATGTGTTTTTTCCTGATTTAGATGTGAAAGAAGAGGAAACAATTCAGGAGATTCTTGTAACTGAATTAAGGCCGAATCCATATCAACCGCGTAAACACTTTAATAAAGAAGCGATTCAGGAATTAGCAATTTCGATTAAGGAACACGGTATTCTACAACCATTAATTGCTAGGAAGAGTATTAAAGGATATGAAATTGTTGCAGGTGAAAGACGATTTCGTGCTGCAAAAGAGGCTGGTTTAGAAAAAGTACCTGCGGTTGTAAGACAATTAACTGAACAGCAAATGATGGAATTTGCTTTGTTAGAAAACTTACAACGAGAAGATTTAAATCCTATGGAAGAGGCAATGGCATACCAGATGTTAATGAATGAGCTAAATGTAACGCAAGAACAATTAGCGAAACGTCTTGGTAAAAGCAGACCTTACATTGCAAATTATACTCGGTTATTAAGCCTACCTTCTTTCGTACAAGATATGATTGCAAATGGTCAACTTTCAATGGCTCATGGGAGAACTTTACTTACGATAAAAGATGAAGAACAATTGAAGTCCTTATTGAAACGCATTGAAAAAGAAGGATTAAATGTTCGTCAATTAGAGAAAATCGTCCAAGAGATTAATCAACACGTTTCACGTGAAACAAAAAAAGTGAAAAAAGAGCGAAATATATTTTTCGTAGAACGTGAAACGTTCTTAAGAGAAAAGTTTGGCACAGATGTGAAAATTAAAGAGACGAAAAAAGAAAAAGGTAAAATCGAAATTGAATTTTTTAATAAAGAAGATTTAAATCGTATTTTAGAACTATTAGCACAGAAAAATTAAAAAGCAAACCATCTTATTATTTATAGATGGTTTGCTTTTTTTAATGCGGATAATTTTTGATCCGTCTCTTTTATACTTTTTGCGATTACATCAGCCATTTTCATAACTAAACTTAATCTTGTGTTTTGAAGAACGAAAAACTCCATAAACCCATTTAGATTGACGATACCGTGTATGTGCAAATCACCAACTGCAGGTAATTTCTTATTCATAGCAGCTCCAGGTTTACTAGGTCCCTTTCCAGTAGTGATTGATCCGATATTTTGGGACTTTCCTAAACATGCATCAACAGCAATTATAAATGCAGTAGGATATTCTTTCTGTATATTCTGAATTTTCTCTTCTAAATTTAGCGCATGTACTGGCTCATCTAGTGTACCGAATACTTGGAGGTTTTGGATGTCTATTTGTTCAAGTTTTGTACCAACTAATGGACCGAGTGCGTCACCTGTAGAGCGATCTGTGCCGATACAAACGAGAATGAGTGGTATATTAGTTTTAATAGGAATATGGGTAATTAAGAAATTACTGATTATCTCAGAGGCTTCTAGATCTTGGTGCATAACGTTTTGAGTTTCTTTCTCAAAAAATGGTAAGCGAAAACTTCCAATATTCATGAAGCACCCATCCTTTTAATAAATTTTCAATATATGTTATATGGTGAGGAAAATGGAAAGTTATAAGTGCGTAATTTTTGCAAAATGTGAATGAAAACGGAAATAATAGTACTAGTATATATATATTCGTTCCATTTTATACCTGGATGTCGGGGATAAAATAGGATTAAAATCATAAAATTTTTTCAGCAATTAGGGGACTTCTGATACAATAATAAGGGTAACTAAAAAGAAATTTTAGCTAGAGAGGTAGAGGAACATGGATTTATTAGCGAAGTGGTTTAATTCTATGAAACAGTATTTATTAGATGCTGATCGTTGGGCTCATATTGGAGTTGCGACATTAAAAATATGTATTATTTTAACAATTGGTGCAGTTGTTGTGCGAATTGCAAGGGCGGTTGTACGAAATGCGTTTCGTATGGGGAGTCGTTCTCCAATTCAAATTTCAGAACGTCGTACAGTTACAGTAGCGAAATTACTTGAAAATATTGTAGCGTACGTTGTTATGTTCATTATGCTAATTGCGATTTTAGGTGTGTTTGATATTAATGCATCAGGTTTATTAGCGGGTGCTGGGGTAATTGGTTTAGCAGTCGGATTTGGTGCTCAAAGTTTAGTGAAAGACGTTATTACAGGTTTATTTATTTTGTTAGAAGATCAGTTTTCAGTTGGCGATTATGTTAAAATCGGTCAATTTGAAGGAGTCGTTTTAGAAATTGGACTTCGTACAACGAAAGTAAAGAGTTGGACAGGTGAAATTCATACTTTACCAAATGGAAGTATTATTCAAGTTACTAACTACTCAGTTAGTAATAGTGTAGCGTTTGTTGATGTATCTATTTCATATGAGGCTGATATTGCGAAAGCAGAGCAAGTTATTGAAGATTTATTAGTAGAATTACCTTCAAAGTACGAAAAAATGGTAACAACGCCTCAATTATTAGGTGTGCAAACATTAGCTGCATCAGAAGTTATATTACGTGTTATTGCTGAAGTAGAACCGATGCAACATGCAGTTATTGCAAGGGCACTTCGTAAAGAGATTAAAAATCGTCTTGATTTACATGGAATTGAAATTCCATATCCACGTATGGTTTTATATAATCGTGAAGAATTAGTTAGTGGAAAAGCAATTTAGTATGGAGAGGAGTTTGGAGAATGGAGCAAAAGGAATATAACTTGTATGATGTTGTGGAAATGAAGAAAGCCCATCCATGTGGCGAGAATCGTTGGAAAATTATTCGTATGGGAATGGATATCCGCATTAAGTGCGAGGGGTGTGACCATTCAGTAATGATTCCTCGAAGAGAGTTTGATCGTAAGGTGAAAAAAATACTTGTGAAGCACGAAGAATAGAGGGAGAGTAACAGTTACAGTAGGTAACTGTTACTTTTTTTCGTTTGGCGGAAACTTGTCATTTTTTTCGTTACTATCTATAATGATGAAAGATTGAGACATAGGAGTGAAAAATATGGGATTAACGGCTGGGATTGTTGGATTACCTAACGTAGGGAAGTCCACTTTATTTAATGCAATTACACAAGCAGGAGCAGAATCTG
This sequence comes from Bacillus cereus group sp. Bce019, assembly GCF_051781745.1. NCBI lineage: Bacteria > Bacillati > Bacillota > Bacilli > Caryophanales > Bacillaceae > Bacillus > Bacillus cereus group sp. Bce019. The sequence continues at coordinate 23,053 of NZ_JBPWJX010000031.1, read as the reverse complement.
CGAACTATCCATTCTGTACAATTGATCCAAACGTAGGGATTGTAGAAGTACCAGATGAGCGTTTAAATAAATTAACGGAATTAGTAGAACCGAAAAAGACTGTTCCGACTGTATTCGAGTTTACTGATATTGCAGGTATCGTAAAAGGTGCTAGTAAAGGTGAAGGTTTAGGAAATAAATTCTTATCTCACATTCGTCAAGTAGATGCAATTTGCCAAGTTGTTCGTTGTTTTGAAGACGAAAATATTACGCACGTTTCAGGGAAAGTAGATCCAATTGATGATATTGAAACAATCAATTTAGAGCTAATTTTAGCGGATTTAGAGTCTGTTGATAAGCGTATCGAGCGTGTTGCGAAATTAGCAAGACAAAAAGATAAAGAAGCGGTATATGAGCATGAAATTTTAGTTCGTTTAAAAGAAGCTTTTGAAGAGGGAAAACCAGCTCGTACTGTTGAATTTACAGAAGAGCAGATGAAGATTGTTAAAGGCCTTCATTTACTTACAACAAAAGAAATGTTATACGTAGCGAATGTAAGTGAAGACGATATTATCGATCCTTCGGAAAATAAATACGTACAAATGGTAAAAGAATTTGCAGCAAATGAAAATTCTCAAGTAATCGTTGTATGTGCAAAAATTGAATCAGAAATCGCTGAATTAGACGAAGAAGAGAAAAAAGTATTCCTTGAAGAATTAGGAATTGAAGAGTCTGGTTTAGATCAATTAATTCGTGCAGCATATGACTTATTAGGACTTGCTACGTACTTTACAGCTGGCGTTCAAGAAGTACGTGCTTGGACATTTAAACAAGGAATGAAGGCACCACAATGTGCTGGTGTTATTCATACAGACTTTGAGCGTGGATTTATTCGTGCAGAAACAGTTTCTTACGATGATTTAATGACAAACGGTTCTATGACAGCTGCAAAAGAAGCTGGAAAAGTACGTTTAGAAGGAAAAGAATATATCGTAAAAGACGGAGATGTTATGCACTTCCGTTTTAACGTTTAATTTAATATTTCCTAGGAAAAATAAAGATATGAACTTGGCAAATATATTATATGTTTGCCAAGTTTTTTATGTATTGGTGAGTTGATTCATATAACTTACTATGATATAATCTAAACTCGTGAGTAATTACTATAAATTAATTGCTCCTTGCCCATTACGGGCCGTTTAGACCAAAAGGAGGTGAAAGTGTAATGAGAAAGTACGAAATTATGTACATCATTCGTCCTGGCGTTGAAGAAGAAGCTCAAAAAGCTTTAGTTGAACGTTTTGCAGGTGTTTTAACAAACAATGGTGCAGAAATCATTAACACGAAAGAGTGGGGTAAGCGTCGTTTAGCTTACGAAATCAACGACTTACGTGAAGGTTTCTACATGATCTTAAACGTGAAATCTAACGCAGAAGCGATTAACGAATTCGACCGTTTAGCTAAGATCAACGAAGACATCCTTCGTCATATCGTTGTTAAAGAAGAAGAAAAATAATTGATATATAAGGGAGAGTGGTTCGATTGATGAATCGTGTTATCCTCGTTGGTCGTTTAACTAAGGACCCTGACTTACGTTACACGCCCAATGGTGTCGCAGTAGCTACTTTTACGTTAGCTGTGAATCGCGCATTTGCCAATCAGCAAGGTGAGCGTGAAGCTGACTTTATTAATTGTGTAATATGGCGTAAACAAGCAGAAAACGTAGCAAATTATTTGAAAAAAGGTAGCTTAGCAGGCGTAGATGGGCGTCTTCAAACTCGTAATTACGAGGGACAAGATGGTAAACGTGTATACGTAACAGAAGTTCTTGCGGAAAGCGTGCAATTTTTAGAGCCGCGTAATGGCGGTGGGGAGCAACGTGGTTCATTTAATCAGCAACCATCAGGAGCTGGTTTCGGTAACCAAGGCTCTAACCCATTTGGTCAATCTAGTAATTCAGGTAACCAAGGTAACTCTGGATTTACGAAGAATGACGATCCATTTTCAAATGTAGGTCAACCGATCGACATTTCCGACGACGATTTACCGTTCTAATACAGTAAATTTGTTAGTTTTAACAAAGAATGGAGGGAAATAGACATGGCAGGACGCAAAGGTGGACGTGCGAAACGTCGTAAGGTGTGTTTCTTCACAGCTAACGGCATCACTCGCATTGACTATAAAGATGTTGATTTATTAAAACGTTTCGTTTCTGAGCGTGGTAAAATTTTACCTCGTCGTGTAACAGGAACAAGCGCAAAATACCAACGCAAACTTACAGTTGCAATTAAACGTGCTCGTCAAATGGCACTTTTACCATATGTTGGTGAATAATAGCGTATGAAATGCACAGTAGAGTCGGACTCTACTGTGCATTTTGCTATGCTTTTCTTTTTGAAAGAGAGGTTAAAATGTGAAACAAACAAAGTTTATTACAGAAGGTGCAGCATTATTAGCTATATATGCAATTTTATTGCTTATATCTATGTATGTTCCGATTTTGGGTACAGTTGTAACTTTTGCGTTGCCGTTACCATTTATACTATTAATGATAAGACATAAACTATCTAATGTGCTCGTGGTTTTTGTAGCAGCACTTTTTGTTACTATTATTGTGAGTCAACCGCTGAATTTAGTGAAGACAATTATGTTTGGATTGATAGGGATTGTTTTAGGATATATGTATAAAACAAGAAAAAAGCCAGTTGAAATCTTAATAGCGGGGACGCTTGCATACTTAATTGGTTTTGTACTTATTTATGTTGCGAGTATAAAGTTTTTCAACATAGATATAATGAAGCAAATGCAAAGTATGTTTAGTGAAAGTATGGCGAAAAGCGAAAAGATAGTAAGTGCTACAGGTATGCCGATTAGTAAGGAACAAAAAGAGCTACTTGCAAAAATGAATGATATATTACAATCGTTACTTCCAAGTATACTTGTGCTAGTTTCAGTATGTTTTTCTTGGATTACAGTGATAATATCAGGTAGTGTTTTGAAAAAGTTAAAACATGAAGTTATATCTTGGCCTAAATTTAAAGATATACAATTACCAAAGAGTATCATTTGGTATTACGTTATATTTATTTTGTTAGCAACTTTTATAAAAGTAGAACCAACATCATATTTACATATGGTATTTTCTAACCTAAATGTCATATTTGCACTATTGCTTGTACTGCAAGGTCTGACATTTATCGCCTTTTTAGCGTATAGAAAAGGTTTTACTAAAGGGGTTCCTATTATTAGTTTTATTGCATGCATGTTTATTCCGATGCTGTTTCCTCTTGTGACAATCTTAGGTATAATTGACTTAGGGATTTCATTGCGTTCTAAAATAGGGGGATAAAATAATATTCCTTATACTATTTTAATCTGTTTAACTAACTGGAAGGTAAGTTAGTTTTACTTTATAGGAGTTGTATACATGCCTGAATTTGATAAGAAACAGTGGTTTTTATATCCTGTTTATGTATTGGCATTTTTTGTGTTTGTGCTCATTTCAATTCTCTGTTATTTTCATTTAATTATGGGTATAGCTGCTTTTGTCATTTTTTGTATCGTATTCTTTATCGTTATACGATTTGAACTTAATTTTCAAAGGAATTTCGAAAAGCATACGACAGATATGATTACAAGAGTAAAGAAAGTAAGTAATGAAGCATTTAACCAAATGCCGATTGGTATTTTGTTATACAATAAGGATTATGGGATTGATTGGGCAAATCCTTATTTATCTTCATGTCTGGGACAGCACGCATTAGCTGGATGGCACCTTTACGATGTATCAGAAACATTACTTCTTTTCATTAAAGGAGAAACTTCTGATGATATAGTCTCTTTAAATAATCGAAAGTTTCGCGTTTTTGTAAGGAAAGAAGAAAAGTTAATTTATTTCTTTGATGTAACGGAACAAACAGAAATCGAAAAGATGTACGAGGATCAAAGGACTGTTTTAGCTGTCATCTATTTGGATAATTATGATGAAGTTACACAAGGATTAGATGATCAATTACGTACGAATATAACAAGTCTTGTGACATCGCGACTAAATGAATGGGCACTTAAGTATGGTGCTTATTTAAAACGTGCATCTTCAGAAAGATTCTTCGTTGTGCTAAATGAAAGTATTTTGACGCAGATGGAGAAAGGGAAATTTAGCATTTTAGATCAGGTGCGTGAAGAAACATCTAAAAGGAATATACCACTTACATTAAGTGTGGGTGTCGGATCAGGTGATTTACCTTTATCAGAGCTTGGAGCAATGGCTCAATCTGGTTTAGATCTTGCGCTTGGGCGTGGGGGAGACCAAGTAGCTATTAAACAAGCGACAGGTAAAGTTAAGTTCTATGGAGGTAAGACAAATCCGGTTGAAAAACGTACCCGTGTACGCGCCAGGGTCATTTCGCATGCGTTAAAGGATTTAGTATTAGAAAGTAGTAATGTCATTATTATGGGGCATAGGGCTCCCGATATGGATGCAATTGGTGCTGCGATTGGTATTTTAAAAGTGGCTCAATTAAATGAGCGTAAAGGATATATTGTGTTAGATGAAAATGATTCCGATAAAGGTATTAAGCGTTTGATGGACAAAGTGAAACAAAATGAGGAGTTATGGTCTCATTTTATTACTCCAGAGCAAGCGATGGAATTTGCAAATGATGAGTCGTTACTTGTTGTTGTCGATACGCATAAACCTTCTATGGTGATGGAGCAAAAACTGTTACATAAAATTGAAAATGTAGTAGTTATTGATCATCATCGCCGTGGAGAAGATTTTATTGAAGACCCATTGCTAGTTTATATGGAACCATATGCTTCTTCAACGGCAGAATTGGTTACAGAATTACTTGAGTATCAACCTAAAAATTTAAAGATGACAATGTTAGAAGCGACGGCATTGTTAGCGGGTATTATTGTCGACACGAAAAGTTTCACATTCCGGACAGGGGCTCGTACATTTGATGCTGCTTCTTATTTACGCTCACATGGTGCAGATACTGTACTTGTACAAGAACTTTTAAAGGAAGATATGGATCAGTATTTACGGGTTGCAAAAGCTATAAAAAATGCGTACATTTATAAAAATGGAATTGCGATTGCTAAAGTTGATAGTGATGATTACTACGATCAAGTGCTTATTGCGCAATCGGCAGACACGTTATTAACGATGACAGGGATTATTGCATCATTTGTTGTTGCGAAACGTGGCGAGAATCTCATTGGAATTAGCAGCAGGTCTTTAGGTGAAGTGAATGTGCAGCTAATTATGGAAAACTTAGGCGGTGGCGGGCATTTGACGAATGCAGCCACACAGATGAAAAATGTTACAGTAGATGAAGCTGAGGAGAAGCTTCGATTTGTTATTGATGACTATTTACAGGGAGGCACACAATCATGAAAGTAATTTTTCTAAAAGACGTAAAAGGTAAAGGTAAAAAAGGAGAAGTAAAAAACGTACCAGATGGCTATGCAAATAACTTCTTACTAAAACAAGGATTAGCTGCTGAAGCAACAAATAGCAGTATGAAAACTTTAGAAGCTCAAAAGCGTAAAGAAGAAAAAGATGCAGCAGCAGAGCTTGAAAATGCAAAAGAGTTAAAAGAGACTTTAGAGAAATTAACTGTAGAATTAAAGGCGAAATCTGGAGAAGGTGGCCGTTTATTTGGTTCTATTACAAGCAAACAAATCGTAGATGCAATGCAAAAATCACACAAGATTAAACTTGATAAACGTAAATTTGAAATGGACGATGCAATCCGCGCGTTAGGTTATACAAACGTTACTGTGAAATTGCATCCACAAGTAACAGCAACAGTAAAAGTTCATGTTAGTGAACAATAAAAATAAATTAAGCAAGGAGGATTGCGTATGAGTGATGTACTTGCTGATCGTACCCCTCCGCATAATATAGAGGCTGAGCAGGCGGTTTTAGGGGCCATATTGATTGATCAAGATGCGTTAACTTCAGCATCAGAGTTATTGGTACCTGATTCGTTCTATCGAACGAAACATCAAAAGATTTTTGAAGTCATGCTTGGGCTATCTGATAAGGGAGAGCCGATTGACTTAGTAATGATGACATCAGCAATGGCTGATCAAGGATTACTAGAAGAGGTTGGTGGGGTTTCTTACTTAGCAGAGTTAGCAGAAGTTGTGCCAACTGCAGCTAACGTAGAATATTACGCACGCATCATCGCTGAAAAGGCGCTTTTACGTCGTTTAATTCGCACGGCGACTCATATTGTATCGGATGGATACGAGAGAGAAGATGATGTGGATGGTCTTTTAAACGAGGCTGAGAAAAAAATATTAGAAGTATCCCATCAAACGAATGCAAAAGCATTCCAAAACATTAAAGATGTTCTTGTAGATGCTTATGACAAAATTGAACTTTTGCATAATCAAAAGGGTGAAGTTACTGGGATACCAACTGGGTTTACTGAATTAGATAAGATGACAGCAGGTTTCCAACGAAATGATTTAATTATCGTGGCAGCACGTCCATCAGTAGGGAAAACGGCATTTTCATTAAATATTGCACAAAACGTAGCGACGAAAACGGATGAAAATGTAGCGATTTTTAGTTTGGAGATGGGTGCTGATCAGCTTGTTATGCGTATGCTTTGTGCAGAAGGGAATATTGATGCACAAAGACTTCGTACTGGTTCATTAACTTCCGATGATTGGGCAAAATTAACAATGGCAATGGGGAGTCTCTCAAATGCTGGTATATATATTGATGATACGCCAGGTATTAAAGTAAATGAGATTCGAGCAAAATGCCGTAGATTAAAGCAAGAACAAGGTCTTGGTATGATTTTGATTGACTATTTGCAGCTTATTCAAGGAAGTGGGAAATCAGGAGAAAACCGTCAGCAGGAAGTATCTGAGATTTCTCGTACCTTAAAAGGGATTGCGCGTGAATTGCAAGTGCCTGTTATTGCTTTATCACAGTTATCTCGTGGTGTAGAATCTCGTCAAGATAAACGCCCGATGATGTCTGATATTCGTGAATCTGGAAGTATTGAGCAGGATGCTGATATTGTAGCTTTCCTATATCGTGAAGACTACTATGATCGAGAAACGGAAAACAAAAATACAATTGAAATTATTATTGCAAAACAACGTAACGGTCCAGTAGGTTCAGTGGAACTTGCATTCGTCAAAGAGTTCAATAAGTTCGTTAACTTAGAACGTCGTTTTGAGGATGGACATGCTCCACCGGCATAAAGGCAGTATAAAAAAGAAACACATTTCTTATAATAAGATGTGTTTCTTTTTTTTTATAAGAAAGATAAGGCTTTCATAAGTTAAATATATAATTCTTACGAACGAAAATGTTTTTTTGTGAAAAAATGTTCGCTTTTCGGTTGACTTCTCTTTCGGTTTTGGTACAATTATATTGTTTGAATAGATCGTTTGAAAATTGCGGAGGTGCTTTAATAATGTCTTCAGTAGTAGTTGTAGGAACACAATGGGGCGACGAAGGAAAAGGTAAAATCACTGATTTTCTTTCTGAGCATGCGGAAGTAGTTGCAAGATATCAAGGTGGAAATAACGCGGGACATACAATTGTTTTCGGCGGAGTTAAATATAAATTACACTTAATTCCATCTGGTATTTTCTATAAAGAGAAAATTTGTGTAATCGGAAACGGATTAGTAGTAGATCCAAAAGCATTACTTGAAGAGTTAAAATACTTACACGATCGTGGTGTAAGTACTGATAATTTACGTGTAAGTAACCGTGCACATGTTATTTTACCTTACCACTTAAAACAAGATGAGTTAGAAGAAGCAAGTAAAGGTGATAACAAAATCGGTACAACGAAAAAAGGTATCGGTCCTGCATATATGGATAAAGCTGCTCGTATTGGTATTCGTATGGCTGATCTTTTAGACCGTGAAGCATTTAAAGAGAAGCTTGAGCGCAATTTAGTAGAAAAAAATCGTTTATTTGAAAAAATGTACGATACAGAAGGTTTCACTGTAGAAGAAATTTTCGAAGAGTACTTCGAGTACGGGCAACAAATCGCGCAATATGTATGTGATACGTCTGTTGTATTAAATGATGCATTAGATAATAATCACCGTGTATTATTTGAAGGTGCGCAAGGTGTTATGCTTGATATTGACCACGGTACGTACCCGTTCGTTACATCTTCTAACCCAATTGCTGGTGGTGTAACAGTTGGAACTGGAGTTGGTCCTGCGAAAGTTACTCGCGTTGTAGGTGTATGTAAAGCATATACAAGCCGCGTTGGTGATGGTCCATTCCCTACTGAGCTTCATGATGAAATTGGTCATCAAATTCGTGAAGTTGGTCGCGAGTATGGAACGACAACTGGTCGTCCACGCCGCGTAGGTTGGTTCGATAGCGTTGTTGTAAGACATGCACGTCGTGTTAGTGGTTTAACGGATCTATCATTAAATTCTATCGACGTTTTAACAGGTATTCCAACTCTTAAAATTTGTGTAGCTTACAAATACAATGGTGAAGTTATTGATGAAGTTCCAGCTAACTTAAACATTTTAGCGAAATGTGAGCCTGTATATGAAGAGCTTCCAGGTTGGGAAGAAGATATTACTGGTGTAAAATCATTAGATGAACTTCCTGAAAATGCACGAAAATACGTAGAACGTGTTTCTGAGTTAACAGGAATTCAAATATCTATGTTCTCAGTTGGACCAGATCGTAACCAAACAAATATTGTACGTAACGTATACGAAGCTTAATTAACATTTTTTGAAAAAAACTCATGTCTGCATGAGTTTTTTTTCTTATTCTTTTATAAAAAAACAAAAAAAGTATTGCAATAAATACAGAATACATGTTATGATACATCTTGTCGTCACGAAAATATGACGTTGGTGAGTATGAGCCATTAGCTCAGTTGGTAGAGCATCTGACTTTTAATCAGAGGGTCGAAGGTTCGAGTCCTTCATGGCTCACCATTTTATTTTTCGTGGCCCGTTGGTCAAGTGGTTAAGACACCGCCCTTTCACGGCGGTAACACGGGTTCGAATCCCGTACGGGTCATGTTTTTTTTTGCTTATTTTTGGTCCCGTGGTGTAGTGGTTAACATGCCTGCCTGTCACGCAGGAGATCGCCGGTTCGACCCCGGTCGGGACCGCCACTTTTGTTTATACCACCATTAGTGGTTTTATATATAGTTTTGGCTCGGTAGCTCAGTCGGTAGAGCAGAGGACTGAAAATCCTCGTGTCGGCGGTTCGATTCCGTCCCGAGCCACTCTCAGGATATTAAGTGGGCCCACTTAATATCCTTTTTATTTATGTAATTTTACAAAACTGAGTAGTTATTTTAAAATAGAACGAGGAGCCTCTAGCAGTTGAAGCTAGAGGTTTTTCTATAGATCGTATAGGATGCCGTGTAAAAGTGGATCATACATGAGTCTATGAGAATAGAGGAGAAAATACTTAAACAAAGGATGCGGTCATATAGGACATACTATGTAAACATCAATATGTTTAGGGATTATTGACCATATTTTTATAAGGAGGAAATAGACGATGATGGGAAAGAAAATTTTAGTAGTTGATGATGAAAAGCCGATTGCAGATATTTTGAAGTTTAACCTAGAAAAAGAAGGTTTTGAAATAGTAATGGCGCATGATGGTGATGAAGCAATTGAAAAGGCTAATGAAGAGCAACCAGATATGGTTTTATTAGATATTATGCTACCAGGTAAAGATGGCTTAGAGGTTTGCCGTGAAATACGTAAAAGCTCAGAAATGCCGATTATTATGCTTACAGCAAAGGACTCTGAGATTGATAAAGTATTAGGGCTCGAGCTTGGGGCAGATGATTATGTAACGAAGCCATTTAGTACGAGGGAATTACTTGCTCGTGTGAAGGCGAATTTACGCCGCCATCAACAAGGTGGTGCTGCGGAAAAAGAAGAAAATACAGAAATGGTTATTGGACCAATTGTGATCAATCCAAATGCATATAGTGTAACGAAGCGCGAGGAAAATATCGAGCTTACACATCGTGAATTTGAGTTGCTACATTATTTAGCGAAACATTTAGGACAAGTTATGACACGCGAACATTTATTACAAACAGTTTGGGGTTATGACTATTTTGGAGATGTGCGCACAGTAGACGTTACAGTACGTCGTTTGCGTGAAAAAATTGAAGATAATCCAAGCCATCCTACTTTAATTGTAACTAGACGTGGAGTAGGGTATTACTTGCGTGATCCAGAGCAGGAATAGTATATGAAGAAAGTTGGTTTTTTTCAATCTATTCATTTAAAATTTGTGCTTATATATATGCTATTAATATTAATAGCGATGCAAGTTATTGGAGTATATTTCGTAAGGGAATTAGAGAAGAGCTTAGTACAAGGTTTTAGGGATTCTTTAACGCAGCAAACAAACTTATTATCATATAATTTGAAGCAAGAGTTTAAAAAAAGTTATACAAAAGCAGAAACAGAGTCAACAGATGAAACGATTAAAACTTCAATTCGAAAATTTGCCTCTGATCAGAAGAAAGTTATACAAGAGGTAAGTGTATTTGATTCGCACAGAAAGTTACTGGCTATTTCAGATGAATCAAAGCAGAATAAGGTGAATCGAACATCAACTGATATAGCTGTTCAGCGAGTATTAGTACAAAAAAAGCCGGAAGTGAAAATTGAGAAGGATGGTAGTACAGGTCATCGTGTTCAAGTTATGCTTACTCCGATTCTAGATGATAACGGTAAGGATGCGCTTGGTGTTATTTACATTGTGGCATCTATGGAAGATGTATATAAACAAATGAAGGATATAAATCAAATTTTTGCTACGGGAACAGTAATTGCTTTATTAGTAACGGCCGTACTTGGAATTTTATTGGCTCAAACAATTACAAGACCAATTTCAGATATGCGGAGACAAGCAATCGAAATGGCAAAAGGAAATTATTCGAGAAAAGTAAAAGTGCATAGCCATGATGAAATTGGACAACTGGCATTATCCTTCAATAATTTATCAAAAAAATTACAACAAGCTCGTTCTTCTACAGAAAGTGAAAGGCGTAAATTATCATCTGTTTTATCACATATGACAGATGGAGTAATTGCTACTGACCGAAAAGGGGATATTATTTTACTAAATGATCCTGCGGAAAAGATGTTAAATGTTTCTCGTGAAACAGCGCTCGATCAATCTGTTTTAGAGGTATTAGGGATACAGGAAGAATTTACGCTCGATCATTTATATGAAGAGCCAGATTCTGTTTTATTAGATTTTAGTACGAGAAACGAACCATATATTTTACGTGCTAGTTTCTCTGTTATTCAAAAAGAAACAGGGAAGGCAAACGGCTTAATTGCTGTACTATATGATGTAACAGAGCAGGAGCGTATAGAACGGGAACGCCGTGAGTTTGTGGCGAATGTCTCTCATGAATTAAGGACGCCATTAACGACGATGCGCAGTTATTTAGAGGCACTTACAGATGGAGCATGGCAGGATCCAAATATTGCACCACAATTTTTAACGGTTACACAAGAAGAAACAGAAAGAATGATTAGACTTGTAAATGCGTTGTTACAGCTATCTAAACTTGATAGTACAGAGCATCGTTTAATGAAAGAATGGGTCGACTTTACTGATTTCTTTAATAATATTATTGATCGCTTTGAAATGTCTAAAGAGCAAAATGTAAGTTTCAAACGATCTTTCTCTAAGAAATCTAGATTTATTGATATGGATACTGACAAAATTACTCAAGTGCTGTATAACATTATTTCTAACGCATTAAAGTATTCACCAGAAGGTGGAACAGTAACATATCGTTTACGTGATCGCGGTGATTTATTAGAAATTAGTGTAAGTGACCAAGGAATGGGTATTCCAAAAGAAAACGTTGATAAAATCTTTGAACGTTTTTATCGCGTAGATAAAGCTCGTTCAAGACAAATGGGTGGTACTGGGCTTGGATTAGCAATTGCAAAAGAAATGATTGAGGCACATGGTGGCTCTATTTGGGCGAAGAGTGAAGAAGGAAAAGGGACAACTATTTATTTCACGTTACCAATGGCAGCAGATGAAGAGGACGATTGGGAATGAGTATGGAAAACTTTAAAACAATAGTTTTAATTAACCTAGTTGTAATTAGCCTGTTTCTTACTTTTAACCTATGGACGTATGTGCCAGATTCTACATCCATGCAAAACGCGAAATTTGTGCAGGGAAATGAAGGAATGAACCAAACTAAAATTTCCGATGTTGTCCGTCCTACTTCTATCATCGTGCATAAAGATAAAAATCATTATGGGAGCAGAAGAGAGGCAGATATAGAATCAATCTATAAGCCTCTGGAAGTAGGGGAACTACATGATTTTAAAGAGATATCAATCACTAAGGGTGACTTCCTTTCATATGTGCATGGTGAAGGGAAAGTTGAACTTGTTTTCCCTACCGATATCCCATTTGATGCAGTAAAATCCATGTTTAACATGAAAGAGAAGAGTACAGATAAGCCTAAACATTTTAACCGTATTCTCCTCGATCCTTCTCGAAGTAAGGATCAAGAAATTAAAATTAACTTTGTTTCTGATGGTGATAACTTTAAAATATACGAGGCAAAATTAAGTGGCGTGTATTTAAAAGATATTGTAAATGCCCAAAATCAATTTATAGTATCAGCAAAGCCTTATTTTGATTATCAACTTAATGATATGAAAAAGTTATTTTTACCAGATGGAACGACAGAGTTAAACAATATAACATATATTTCATCTAATTTAGCAGTTGATACGTTTAAGAATGCTCTGTTTAGTGATCCTCGTTATTTAAGTCCGATTACCGAGATGTCGAAAGAAACATTTACAGATGGTATTAGATCCATGGAAATTGAAAACGATCGTCACATGCTAAAGTATAAAAACTCTTCTGTCTTAACTGAGAAAACGATAGATAATTTAATGCTTTTACAAAAAAGCTTTGAATTCGTAAGTGGTCACAGTGGAAGTTTGGATTCATATCGTTTGGACTATATGAATAAAGGAGAGACAGTATTTCGTTTAAATGAAGATGGATATTCAGTATTCAATGAAGATGGATTAGCTGAATTGAGACAAATATGGGGATCAGAAGAAGTAATGGAATATGAAAGACCGTTGCTGTCTTTAAATACTAAAGGTATAGAACAGAAGGTTACTCTTCCGTCAGGGCATGTTGTAATAGCATCTCTAGAAAATAATCCAGAGATAAAGAAACAAGTAATTAAGGATATTGGTATTGGATACAAGTTATCACTAGATGGACAAGTAGTTCGATTACAACCAATTTGGTATGTAAAGCTTGTTGAAGATGAAACAGGTAAACAGAAAATCTATGAGTGGAGTGAGGGAGGACTAAATGGATTGGGATCGGATTAAAACCATATTTATTGTGACCTTTTTTGTTTTGGACCTCTTTCTCATTTTCCAATTCATTCAAAAGCAAGATAGTAATCAATTGGAGCTTATTGCAGAAACAAAGATAGATCAAGAATTAAAAGCAAACAAAATTACGATGGGAAATATCCCTAAAGAACCGAAAAAAGAGTCATTTATTAGAGCAGAAAATAAAGCCTTTAAAGAAGAAGATATACAGTCTTTGAAAAATCAAACGGTGCATATACAAAATATGTACAAGATAGAAAGTAAGCTAAAAGAGCCTTTTTTAAATACGAAATCATTATCAAAAGATAAGTATAATGAATTTTTGAAGAACTATGTATTGGATGGACAAAAGTATGAATTTGGAGCGGTGAAAGACTCTAAAATTTATTTCTTCCAAAAATATAAAGATAAGCCTATTTTCTATAATAATCAGGCGATGATTGTTGTGGAATTAAATGAAAAAAATGAACTTGTTTCATATACGCAGACAATGCTAACTGATTTAAAAGAAATGGGCGAAGGTGAAAAAACGAAAGAGCAAGAAATTATTACGGCTCAAACAGCTTTAGAAAATTTGTATTTAAAAAATAAAATTCATGGAAATACGCATGTTAAAGAAGCGCAAATTGGTTATGCCACTCTTACCGCATCTACTTCTAATAACCAAGTACTGGCTCCAACGTGGAATTTGAAAACGGAGCAGAAGCAGGACTTCTTTGTGAATGCAATTGAAGGACAAGTTATGGAATTAGGAGAAAAGGAAAATCAAGTGGTTGATGAACATACTGGAGTGAGAAAGAATGGGGTTGCATTTTAGCGTACTTGCAAGTGGAAGTACAGGAAATATGCTATACGTAGGAACCGATGAAAAAAAATTACTAGTCGACGCAGGTTTAAGTGGTAAAGCAACAGAGGCTTTATTTAAACAAGCAGAACTGAATATAAATGATGTATCAGGTATTCTTGTAACGCATGAGCATAGTGATCATATTAAAGGTTTAGGTGTACTGGCACGTAAATATGATTTACCTGTTTATGCGAATGAGAAAACATGGAATGCAATGGAACATTTAATAGGAAATATCCCAACTGAACAAAAGTTTATTTTCTCAGTTGGTGATGTGAAAACCTTTGGTGATATTGAAGTCGAGTCATTTGGAGTTTCTCATGATGCGGCAGAACCGATGTTTTATGCTTTCCATAACAATAATAGGAAGTTAGCGCTTATTACAGATACGGGATACGTAAGTGACCGTATGAAAGGCGTTATTAAGGGAGCTAATGCTTTCGTATTTGAAAGTAATCATGATGTAGAAATGCTTCGTATGGGACGTTATCCATGGAGCATTAAACGACGTATTTTAAGTGACGTTGGGCATGTTTGTAATGAGGATGCTGCATTAGCGATGGCAGATGTAATTACAGATGAGACAAAGCATATTTATTTAGCCCATTTAAGCTTAGATAATAACATGAAAGAACTAGCGCGTATGTCAGTATCACAAGTACTAGAGGAAAGAGGATTTGGAGTGGGTGAATCCTTTGAAATTCACGATACAGATCCAAAAATGCCTACAAAAATTCAATACGTATAATTCTTCATTTTAGTAAACAATAAAGGTGAATATAGTTGTTTTCAGGAAGATAGGTGAACAAATATGTCCTTTATTGATGAAGAAAATTATCGTATGAAACGTGCAGGAAAAAAGAAGCACAAAGGTATAGTTCTTTCTAGTATAGCGGGAACAATTGTAGGAGCTTCTTTATTCGCGTTTGGAGCGCCTTTATTTTCAAATTCTGCTGATACGCTTCCGCAAGCTGAAGCAAGCGGAAGTAATATGGCCGAAGCTCAAGGGATTAAACAAATTAGCTTTGTAGATGCTGTTGATCGTGCATCTGAAGCTGTTGTGGGTGTTATTAACATTCAACGAGATAACTTTTCAGAGGCAGATTCAGAGGCCGGTACAGGATCAGGAGTAATTTATAAAAAGACAGATGGTCAAGCTTATATTGTAACGAATAATCATGTTGTAGCTGGAGCGAATCGTATTGAAGTAAGTCTAAGTGACGGTAAGAAGGTTCCTGGAAAAGTATTAGGAACCGATGTAGTCACAGACTTAGCTGTATTAGAAATAGATGCAAAGCATGTGAAAAAAATAATTGAAATTGGCGATTCTAATACTGTTCGCAGAGGAGAGCCAGTTATTGCGATTGGAAACCCGCTTGGACTGCAATTTTCTGGAACAGTTACACAAGGTATTATTTCAGCTAATGAACGTATTGTCCCTGTAGATTTAGATCAAGATGGACATTATGATTGGCAAGTAGAAGTGTTACAAACAGATGCAGCGATTAATCCGGGGAATAGTGGCGGTGCGCTTGTAAATGCAGCAGGACAATTAATTGGTATTAATTCAATGAAAATTGCTGCAAAAGAAGTAGAAGGAATCGGCCTTGCTATTCCGGTGACTAGAGCTGTTCCGATTATGAATGAACTTGAGAAGTATGGAAAAGTAAGAAGACCATATGTTGGGATTGAACTTAGGTCATTAAATGAAATTCCAAACTATTATTGGTCAAAAACATTACATTTACCAGGTACTGTAACAGAGGGAGTTTGTATTTTGGATGTGAAAAGTCCTTCGCCAGGTGCGGATGCTGGTTTAAGAGAACATGATGTTATTGTAGCGGTAGATGGAAAACCGATTCGCGATATTATTGGATTCCGTACGGCCTTATATGATAAGGAAATTAATGATAAAATGACTCTTACGTTTTATCGTGGCACAAAAAGAGTAACAACAACAGTGAAATTAGGCATTCAAAAGTATTAAAAACAGGAGGGCCTACCTCCTGTTTTCTATTGTAGAAAAGTGAGGTGAAGAAAATGAATTTACCTTGTTGTTTAGAGCATGTTGAATTAGCGTTAGATATTATTGTGGATGAGTGTGAAGTTGCGCCAGTTATCAACAATGTGGATAACTCAGAAAAAGAGAAAAAAACATGTGAATTTTGTCAAAATGAGGCGACATATGTTGTATCGAACACAGATTCTCACACAATATGTGGGTAGTATTTGTGGATATGTGGATAAGTTTTGTGGATAACATGTTTGTAAGGTGGAGGATACGTGTGAATATCTCGATTATTTCAATTGGGAAATTAAAAGAAAAATATTTGAAACAAGGTATAGCAGAATACTTAAAACGATTATCTGCATACGCAAAAGTAGAAGTAATTGAATTGCCTGATGAAAAGGCGCCAGAAAATTTAAGTGAAGCAGAAATGTTAATTGTAAAGGAAAAAGAAGGTATACGTATACTGGATAAAATTTCGGATGACACGCATGTGATTGCATTAGCTATAGAAGGAAAGCAAAAGTCATCAGAAGAATTCGCGATAAGTCTAGATCGCCTTGCTACATACGGAAAGAGTAAAATCGCATTTGTAATTGGTGGATCACTCGGACTAAGCTCAGAAGTGATGAAGCGTTCAAATGAATCACTTTCTTTTTCAAAGATGACATTACCACACCAATTAATGCGATTAGTGTTGCTTGAGCAAGTGTATAGAGCGTTTCGGATTAATCGTGGTGAGCCGTATCATAAATAAATTTATTCTTTGTATATAAAAGGATAAAAAGACCATTGGACAAAAATTACCGATGGTCTTTTTCACATTAATAGGTGTTATATAGATTTCCTAAAATAAGTATGTTTCTATTTCTAAAAAAGTGTGATGTAATATGAAGAGGAAAAAAGTACAAGTAGTCATAGAAGTGAGGAGTTAAAGGTGAAGAAGTTTAAGAAATTTTACTTGGAGATTACGAGTGTATGTAATCTTGCGTGCAGCTTTTGTCCGCCGACGGAAAGACAGAAGCAATTCATTTCTGTGGAGGATTTTGCTAAAAGATTAGACCAAATTAAACCACACACAGACTACATTTATTTGCACGTGAAGGGTGAGCCGTTGCTGCATCCAAAAATAGATCAATTGTTAGATTTAAGCCATGAAAAAGGGTTTAAAGTTAATATTACAACGAACGGAACGTTAATTAATAAGAGAAGGCATAGATTGTTAAATAAGCCTGCTTTAAGACAAATGAATTTTTCACTGCATAGTTTTGATGGACATCCAGGTTCGCAAGATAAAGAGGGCTATGTAAGGAGTATACTTTCCTTCATTAGGGAAGCGACAAGTCAATCAGATTTAATTGTATCGTTAAGGTTATGGAATTTAACTCAGGATAATAAAACAAATGCTGAAATCCAGAAGAATAGAGAGTTATTATCTATCATTGAAAATGAGTTTAATTTATCTTATCAAATTGAAGAGAAGCTTACACCAGGAAAAGGTATAAAAATTGCGGAACGTGTCTTTATTAATCAAGACTATGAATTCCAGTGGCCAGCATTGCATGAAGAAGAGGATGATGGAAAAGGATTCTGTCATGGGCTTCGAAATCAAGCTGGTATTTTAGCGAACGGAACAGTTATTCCTTGTTGTTTAGATGGTGAAGGGATTATTAACCTTGGAAATATTAATAATGATTCATTTTCTAACATTATAGAAGGTGAAAGAGCAACAAACATTGTTGATGGATTTTCCAGAAGAGTTGCGGTTGAAGAGCTATGTAGAAAATGTGGATACCGTAAAAGATTTGGAAAGTAAATATGAAATAAGCCCTCATTAAAGCGAGGGCTTATTTTTTTATTCTTGATAAGAATGCTCTAATTCATTAATTAATGAACCAACGTAAGAAACAGCTTTACGGATTGCATCTGGTTTTGACATATCTACTCCGGCATGTTTCATTAGTTCAAGTGGTTTCATTGTACCACCAGCACGAAGCACATCTAACCAGCGATCAATAGCAGGTTGTCCTTCCTCTTTAATCATTTGAGCTACTGCAGTGGATGCAGTGAGGCCTGCGGAATATGTATAAGCATATAGACCCATATAATAATGAGGCTGACGCATCCAAGTTAAGCCCGCACCTTCATCGATTTCTACAGAATCTCCCCAGAATGTCGAAAGGACATTTGTTTTAATTTCAGTTAAAGTTGTAGCTGTAAGGGCCTGTCCTTTTTCTGCTAGAGCATATACTCTACGTTGATATTCACCCTCAAGTAAATGAGTAACAAAGTTGTGATAATATGTGCCAAGTAGTTGTAGAATGACCCATCTGCGCATTCTCTTATCGTCAGTAGTCGCTAGTAAATGCTGAGCTAATAGTAATTCATTCATGGTTGATGGTGCTTCAACAAAGTACATAGATGGGCGTACGTTCATGATACGTTGGTTTTTATTTGCTAAATAGAAATGACCAGCATGTCCAAATTCATGTGCTAATGTAAAGCATCCACGCATCGTATTTTGCCATGTAATTAAAATATAGGGATGAGAGCCGTATGGACTTGAGCAAAATGCCCCTGTTGATTTGCCTACGTTATCTGCAAGATCTACCCATCTTTCTTTGAATCCTTTTTGGATTATGGAACTATATTCATCGCCTAATACTTTTAAAGAATCTTGAATGAGCGTGCCTGCTTCTTCATAAGTAATCGCCGGATTAAATTCGGGATCTAAAGGTGCATGTAAGTCACAGAAAAGCATTTGATCGAGTCCTAATACTCTCTTTTTTAAATCTGCAAAACGGCGCATATGAGGTGCTAGTTCTTTATAAATAATATCAAGTTGGTTGTTATACATTTCAAGTGGAACCTTTTGTGGTTCTAATAGCATATGAGTAACGGATTCATATTTACGTAAACGAGAAAGTGTTACTTGTTTTTTTACTTCAGTAGCATATGTTGTGGCAATTGTATTTTTATATCGTTTTAGTGTGGAAACAAATGATGAATATGCTTTTCGACGTATATATGTGCTTGGAGAAAATTCATATTTGCTTTCAAATAATGAGAATGAAACAGGAAGTTCGTTTCCTTGTTCGTCTTGTATAGAAGTGAAATCCATATCGGCCAATTTAGTCATGCCGTAAATTTTGTATGGAGAACTATGAACTTCGCCAAGTGCAGCAAGTGCTTCTTCTGTTTCAGGAGAGAGTGTGTGCTGTCTTTTTTGTAGTATTTTTAGTAAAGATTTACGGAAAGGTTCGAGTTTTGTTTCTTCAGTTAAACATCTTTCAATTGTTCCTTCGTCGAATGAGAGGATTTCATTATGAATAAAGGATAGTGCAGTATGTACTTTCGTCCATAAAGCAGAAATTTTGGAAGAGTTCGCTTGAATACTTGGATTTGTACGATCAGTAGCTTCTTTTAAATTTGCATATGAGTACAGTTTTGTTAACGTCATTAAAAGCTCTTCTTCTAAAAGTAGGCAATTTAATAAAGTTTGGGAGCTAGTATGTAAATGCCCTTTAAATGAATCAAGTTTCTGTATATCATTTTCCAATGCGTTTAATGCAGTATGCCATTCGGCATCAGAATTATACAAATCGGATAAATCCCATGTTAGTTCAGCGGGTACCTCTGCGCGATTAAGGCGATTTTCTATTACATTTTTCAAGTCGTATCTCCCCCTTATTAAGACTATCTAAACACATAATACTAGAAAATTCAGTTAAATTAAAATGTTTTACATTTTCATATACAAAAAAGAAGGACAAGCATGAAAATGCTTGTCCTTCGAGTTAATTTAAGAATTAATATACTTTGTCACCATTGAAAATCGAGTTTTTCACGACAACATAATCTACAGTACGAATAGCGTCTAATTTTGTTCCGCCAGCGTAAGAGATAGAAGATTGAAGATCTTGTTCCATTTCGATTAACGTATCTTCTAAAGAACCTTTATGCTCAACGAACATTTTCTTACCTTCAACGTTTTTCTTCTCACCCTTTTGGAATTCAGAAGCAGAACCGAAGTATTCTTTATAAAGTTTTCCATCTCTTTCAATTGTTTCCCCTGGAGACTCTTCGTGACCAGCAAATAGAGAACCGATCATGACCATAGTTGCCCCAAAGCGAATAGATTTAGCTACGTCGCCGTGTGTACGAATACCACCATCAGCGATAATTGGCTTACTTGCAGCTTTTGCACACCAGCGAAGTGCAGCTAGCTGCCAACCACCAGTTCCGAAGCCTGTTTTAATTTTAGTAATACAAACTTTACCAGGTCCAATACCAACTTTTGTTGCATCGGCACCAGCATTTTCTAATTCTCTTACCGCTTCTGGAGTTCCAACGTTTCCAGCGATAACGAAGCTCTCTGGTAAATGTTTTTTAATATGTTGAATCATGTTGATCACAGCATTAGAATGACCGTGTGCGATATCAATCGTGATATATTCAGGTGTAAGTTGCTCAGCAGCTAATTGTTGTACGAATTCATATTCGTCCTCTTTTACACCAACGCTGATAGAAGCGATTAATCCACGTGATTGCATATCTCTAATGAATGAGATTCGTTTCTCTGGTTGGAAACGATGCATGATATAAAAGTAGTTGTTCTCAGCTAAATAAGTTGCAATTCTTTCATCAATAATCGTTTGCATATTTGCAGGCACGACAGGTAATTTAAATTTATGTTTTCCTAAAGTGACAGTTGTATCACATTCAGAGCGGCTATTTACAATACATTTTGCAGGAATTAATTGAATATCTTCATAGTCGAATACGTTTTCCATCATTTACACCCCTAAAATACGAATATTTTATTTTTATTAATCAAAAATGTTCGTCCATAGGATAATTTACATTATTTTTATTAAGAAGTCAAAGGATTTCTTAACATTTTTTGAAAAAATAGATTTTATACCTGAAAAACAACGTTAAAAACGAATTTAAAACATTTTTTTGTTTTTATTGTTCGTTTATGGGAAGGGTTGAAAAATTAAGATAATTATACAAGGTTGTATGTATTCTTTTTATTTTTTTGATTGGATGTAGGATACTATAAAAAGGTTAATGCTAATAATACGAGCAAAAGATGTTATCAAGTAGTTGAACAATATATGAAATGAAAAGGTTTATTTCTATATAAAAAGATGAATCTGGCATGATTCACCTTTTATGTGAGGTTTCAAGTATAATAAGTAGGGTGATAGTAACGTATACAAAAGATAAAAAAGAAAATAATACAGAATAAAATGAGGTTAATATATGAGTAAAAAAAGTTTTTCTGATTATAAATTAAGTAAGGAAATTGTAAGGGCACTTAATGGGTTAGGGTATGATCATCCAACAGAAGTACAAGGTGAGGTTATTCCAGTTGCATTACAAAAGAAGGATCTTGTTGTGAAGTCCCAGACTGGAAGTGGAAAAACAGCTTCATTTGGTATTCCACTTTGTGAAATGGTGGAGTGGGAAGAGAATAAACCACAAGCATTAGTTTTAACACCAACGAGAGAGCTTGCGGTACAGGTAAAAGAAGATATTACAAATATAGGTCGATTCAAAAGGATTAAGGCTGCGGCAGTTTATGGGAAATCTCCATTTGCACGTCAAAAATTAGAATTAAAGCAAAAGACACATATTGTAGTTGGGACTCCTGGTCGTGTGTTGGATCATATTGAGAAGGGTACCCTTTCTTTAGAGTGTTTGAAGTATTTAGTTATTGATGAAGCAGATGAGATGCTAAATATGGGCTTTATCGATCAAGTAGAGGCAATTATTGATGAATTACCTACAAAAAGAATGACGATGTTATTTTCAGCAACACTTCCAGAAGATGTTGAGAAATTGTCTCGTACATATATGAATTCACCAACTCATATTGAAATTAAAGCGGCTGGGATTACGACGGATAAAATTGAACATACTCTTTTTGAGGTGATAGAAGACGAGAAGCTTTCACTACTTAAAGATGTAACAACGATTGAGAATCCTGATAGCTGTATTATTTTTTGCCGTACACAAGAAAATGTAGATCATGTATATAGACAATTAAAACGAGCTAACTATCCCTGTGACAAAATACATGGTGGTATGGTACAAGAAGATCGTTTTGAAGTCATGGATGATTTTAGAAAAGGAAAATTCCGCTATTTAGTAGCAACAGATGTAGCTGCGAGAGGAATTGATATTGATAATATTACACATGTTATTAATTATGATATTCCACTTGAAAAAGAAAGCTATGTACATCGTACTGGAAGAACGGGACGAGCTGGAAATAGTGGAAAAGCTATTACATTTATAACACCATATGAAAATAGATTTTTAGAAGAGATTGAGGAGTATATTGGATTTGAAATTCCAAAGGCAATTGGACCTTCAAAAGAAGAAGTTATGAAAGAGAAAGCTGCATTTGAAGAAAAGATACATGCTAAACCAATTATAAAGAAAGATAAAAATGCAGACATCAACAAAGGCATTATGAAGCTGTACTTTAATGGCGGGAAGAAAAAGAAAATTAGGGCGGTAGATTTCGTCGGTACAATTGCTAAAATTAAAGGTGTTACAGCAGAAGATATAGGTATTATTACGATACAAGATAATGTTTCTTATGTTGAAATATTAAATGGAAAAGGCCCACTCGTCTTGAAAGTCATGAAGACTACAACGATTAAAGGGAAACAACTAAAAGTTCATGAAGCAATTAAGTAAATAAAAAACTATCCACTTTAATTAATCTGTACCCTTTGTAAAGGACATTTTAAAAAAAGTTAGGCGGCATCAAGAAGATGATTTCTGTATTCGACAGGA
>NZ_JBPWJX010000030.1:0-45166 GCF_051781745.1 Bacillus cereus group sp. Bce019 | reverse complement strand
CATTTTTCTCTCATTATACAAGAAATACCCTATAGACTAGACTTTTTTTAAGTGTCTATTCTATAGGGTACATTGTATTCACCACTCTTCCTTTTCTTTATGAACTTTCAATTTTTAAGTATAAATTCCCGTCTTTCCCAAAAACTAACACAAGTAAATGATATATGTTAGGGGTGAGAAAATGTTCGGTTTATCATCTAAAAAATCAAAAAAGACTAATACAAAAACACTTTGTTCTATCCCAGAATTTATACAAACCATGAAAGAATCAAGCGATT
The DNA here is from genome assembly GCF_051781745.1 of Bacillus cereus group sp. Bce019. Taxonomy (NCBI): domain Bacteria; kingdom Bacillati; phylum Bacillota; class Bacilli; order Caryophanales; family Bacillaceae; genus Bacillus; species Bacillus cereus group sp. Bce019. The sequence continues at coordinate 44,888 of NZ_JBPWJX010000030.1, read as the reverse complement.
TTGTCTCTTATAACATACTTAAAGATGAAACGTTGTGCTTGTTTTATTATAAATCTGTCGTGGAAGCACTTATTATTAAACAATTCATTTTAACTCCTCTAAAAAAGGAATCGGACCAAATCCAAAACATCTCTGATTTATGTAATATCATCTCTATTGAAGACATTATTACCTCCCCTTCTATTGATGATATTCGTGAAAAATTATTAGGTGGATATATTTTAATACGCTTAAAAAACAATTTGAATCCTGATCAATATGCTTTAATTCGCGCCGAAAGTACTGTTTTAGGAAAACGATTATATAACGATACAGAAAATGAGTATAGCGTAATCGGTCCTAAAATCGGTTTCGTTGAAAACCTTGATACAAATATACACTTATTACGCCGAAATATCGTAACGGAGCAACTCATTTTTAAAGAAGTTACCGTCGGATCTATGTCAAAAACGAAAGTAGCAGTTGCTTATATAGAAGGAGTTACAAATGAACAATTTATCAACACCGCAATACAACGGCTAGAAGACATTGACTTTGATGTCCCGTTTGATTCAACTATGATTGAGCAATTTATTAGTGATAATAGCAATTCACCTTTTCCAGTTCTATTACCTACAGAACGATTAGATCGAGCTGTATTTGCATTAATTAACGGGGAAGTTTTAATTTTAACAGATGGCTCTCCATATGCTTTATCAGGACCAACAACGTTACTGGATTTTTTCATTTCACCAGAAGATTATTATTTACCGTGGATGATTGGATCGTTCTTTCGTATTATTCGTTTTTTCGGAGCTATATTTTCTCTTTTTTCCTCCGCTATTTATACAGCGGCTTTAACATATCATTATCAAATGATTCCAGCTGATTTACTAGGTCCTATTATTTTCTCGAGAGCTAACGTACCTTTCCCTCCCATTCTAGAAGCACTCTTTTTAGAAATTACAATTGAATTGCTTCGTGAAGCTGGAGCGCGTTTACCGACAAAAGTCGGACAAACGATTGGTATTGTTGGTGGAATTGTAATTGGGCAAGCATCTGTGGAGGCAGCTTTGACTAGTACAATTTTATTAATTGCAGTTGCTTTATCCGCTCTTGCATCTTTCACAACACCGACCGTAAAGATGTCTTCTACTATCCGGTTATTACGCTTTCCACTTATTCTTTTAGCCGGTGCATTCGGAGGATTAGGTCTTATTGTCGGATTTGTATTTATTTTAGCTCATTTAATTAAATTAAAATCACTTGGATCACCTTATTTATTACCTTTATATCCATTTCGTGGTTTAGGTACAGCAGAAGGTTTTCTTCGATTACCATTTAGTCAAACGGCTCAAAGACCTTCTTTTCTTAGACCAAAATCAAAATGGCGCTATAATCCAAACAAATCGAAGCAAAAACGTGATGGTGAGAATGAATGAAAAAATTTTTATTGCACCTAATCATTATCTTCTTCGTTTTACAAACTGGTTGTACACAAACGTATATAGTGGATACACAGCGTATTATTCATATTGCTGGATTTGACATCACAAAAAACAAAAGATTCCAAGGAACTATTCTCTTCCCAGAGTACACACATGGTGTAAAGTCTAAACCAGAAACTCAATCAACATCTGCCCGTTCACTTGAAACAATCGCTTCACGATTAAATGCAAAATCACCTCACAATGTCGTTGTAGGTCAAATGCGTGTCGTCCTATTTGGAAAGGCTCTAGGAGAACGCGGAATGGGAGAAATTATTACTAACTTACAACGTGACCCAAATATCGGACGTGATGTACAACTAGCAATTGTAGATGGATCGGCTGAAGAGCTTTTAAATTACGGAAAAAAAAATGGATCTTTATATATTGCTGATTTACTCGAGCAAAATATAAGAAATGAGAACATTCCACAAACCGAATTAAACATTTTTTTATATAATTATTACTCTTCCGTATGTGATGCATATGTTCCTTATATTAAAATGGACGATAATCATTCTGTCGCTGTCAAAGGGCTTGCCTTTTTAAAAGGCGATAAAGTCGTCATGTATACGGATAAAAGACATTCTGTTTTAGCAAAATTACTTATTAATCCTACAAAAAATGGACGTTACGAAGCCGCAATAACAAAGGATAAACATAAAGGTATGGTTGTTATACAAAACTTAGCTGGGAAAAATACATATGAGATAGATCAAACTGGCGACATACCAAAAGTAAAAATCCATTTAAAATTAAATGGATTAATTAAAAACTCTCCTAATTGGATTGATTTAAGAAAAGAAACAAATATCAACTATATAAAAAAACAAATTGAACGAAATGTTGAAAAAGACTGTGAAGATTTAATAAAACAATTTCAAGAAAAGGAAATTGACCCTTTAGGAATACGCGATGAAATTAGAAGTCATACGAGAAAATGGAATATAAAACAAATTCGAAATATGTATAAAAATGTAGCGGTGGATATAAATTTAGATCTTAATATTGTACAATCTGGAATCGGAGAATAGTGAGGTGAAATGAGCAATGAATACAATGAATAAAACAAAAACTGTCTCTCCATATTTTGCATTTATTTTACTGCATTCTCTCCAAATCGGAATAGGAATTCTTGGATATCAACGTGTAATTTTGAAAAATGCAGGTTATGATGCTTGGATTTCTCTTATTATTGCAGGTATTGCAACTCATATTGTACTGTTTTGTATGTTAAAAATGCTTGAAAAAGATGGGGATTTAATTAGCATTCATACAACAACCTTTGGAAAATGGGTTGGCTCTATATTTTCTGTAATTTTCACTCTTTATTGCTTATTATTTTGCCTTACGGTTCTTCGTACGTATATGGAAGTGATACAAGTTTGGATTTTCCCTACCATTAAGTTATGGAAACTTACGCTTATGTTTTTATTAGTCACTTACTACATTATAAAAGGTGGCTTCCGTTCTGTGACAGGGATATGTTTTTGGGGTATTGTTCTTCCTATTTTCGTTGTATTCTTTTTAATCTATCCAATGAAATATGCTCATTTTCGTAATATTTTACCTATTTTTACACATTCACCTTTTGACATGCTTATATCTGCAAAACAATCCGCATTGGAATTTCTGGGGTTTGAAACAATTCTTATCTTTTATCCCTTTATTGAAAAAGGAAAATCTTTAAAGCGATGGGCCCATGCTGGAATTGCTTTTAGCACCTTAATTTATGTAGTTTTAGCTATCGTATCTTTTATGTATTACAGCGAGGGACAATTAAACCGTACTATTTGGCCTACTTTAACGATGTTAAAAATAATTAAAGTTCCTTTTATCCAGCGCTTTGAATATATTATTATTTTCGTTTGGTTTTTAATTATTTTACCAAACCTCTGCTTAACCATTTGGTCATCATGTCAAACGATGAAGCGTTCCTTTCATATTTCATTTAAATTTACATTACCGTTTTTTATTTTCATCATATTTTCAGCTTCTCTACTTTTCACAAACCGTGAAAGTATCAACACATTAAATACCGTACTATCTCAAGCGGGTTTATATATTGTATACGCTTATATCCCAATTTTATTTTTGTTTCATTCACTAAGATGGTACTTCAAAAATCGTTCAAAAAAAACTTCTCCCTAGGTGTCCCTTAGTCTGATACAATTTGATTAATACATTTGTAAAGGGGACAAGCGAATGAAAAAGTATGTATTTTCTTTACTTGCAGTACTAAGCTTAATTCTTGCTGGATGCGGAAGTACTAGTACAAATGACCAAAAATCTTCTGAATCAAAAAAAGAAGAACATGACCACGCATCGCACACTCAGCAATCTGACATTCAAGAGAAAACAAAAGGAGTCGACACACTTCCTACCTTCCTAGACAAGCTTGATCCACAAATGAAAGATATCTACACTGTCGCTGGACAAAATGCAGAGCTATTAGATTGGATTCCATGCTATTGTGGTTGCGGTGAAAGTGTAGGACATAAAAATAATAAAAACTGCTTTATCCGTGAAATTAAAAAGAATGGTGAAGTTGTTTGGGATTCCCATGCAACGACTTGCGTCAATTGCCTAGAAATCGCTGTTGAATCTGCTTCCATGAAACAAAAAGGAAAATCAACGCTTGAAATTCGTAACTATATCGATAATAAATACAAAGAAGGCTATGGCAAACCAACACCTACGCCAATGCCAAAAGCTTAAAAAACGAGGAAACTCCTCGTTTTTTCTTTTCATTCACTTTTTTTCTTAACAAATTCTTTCAAGTGTATTTCCCCTTACTTATCACACACTATATATAACTCTCGGTAAGGAGGGTACACAGTGCAAACATATAACGACTATGATAAAGCTCTCTATTACACGTATTGCTGTAATTGGGATAAATTACTCGTTCTCATGGTTCAAACGAACGATCAATTATTTTCTAAGCGTATTGAGCATTTTTTACACGCTTATCAATACAGTAAAGAACTACCAGAAGTTGATAAACAATTGCAGCTCCTATTTCAATATATTGACCACGCATCCCAAAAGTCGCATGTAGAAGAAGTAGAACAAATTCAAATGTAAAATATAGCGCTATTCTCTTTAGGAGGGTAGCGCTTTTATTAATATTAATAAAAGTTCCCTCTTATAAAACTTTTATTGATAAACATATTTTTTCTTTCTTTTCCATACTACTTCATACTATAATTTAGTATGTAACTATTATAAGAGAGGTATAAAATATGGGACGAGAAAAAAAGCAAGAATATGCTTTACTTACCGCATGGGGAGCTTCTTTTATCGCTACACTAGGAAGTCTGTACTTTTCCGAAATCATGAAATTTGAGCCTTGTGTTCTTTGTTGGTATCAACGTATTTTTATGTATCCATTCGTTTTATGGCTTGGTATCGCTGTAGCAAAGAAAGATTATCGCATTGCAAGTTATTCTTTACCAATCGCAACTATTGGTGCTTGTATTTCTTTATATCACTATGCAATTCAAAAAGTCGCAGCATTTTCAGCTGCTGGGGCAGCTTGTGGACGTGTACCATGTACGGGAGAATACATAAACTGGTTCGGTTTTGTGACAATCCCGTTTTTAGCACTTATCGGCTTTATTACAATCGCTGTTTGTAGCTTTATTGTCATCAAAAACAAATAAGGAGATGAAAGAATGAAAAAAATGCTTATATTTGGTGGTATTATTATCGCCTTGTTTGCGGCAATTTTCGCTGTAACACAAATGGAAGAAAAAAACGCTTCAACTAGCCAAAAAATTGATAATGCTACTGGTAGTCAAACAGATGGTCCTGACTACTATACAAATAAAATTTCTCTTTCAGATCTTCAAAAGAACTTAAAAGAGAAAAAAGAAGAAACAGTATACTTTTATCAAACATCTTGCGTTCATTGCCAAAAATTATCTCCTGTCGTAGTGCCAATGGCTAAAGACTTGAACGTTGATATGAAAGTTATGGATATTGAAAAATTAGATGCTCCTTGGGATGAATATAAAATTCAAGGTACACCAACAATCATTCATTTTAAAGATGGCAAAGAAGTGAGCCGTATTAGCGGTGAACAGCCGAAAGACAAATTAAAAGAATGGCTTGAACAAACGAAAAAGTAATTAGAAAAGGAAACTCCTTCTACACATGAAATGGGCGTAAAATCCCACACTAATGTATAAGGAGGGGGTTTTATGCCAGAAGTAAGATGTTCTGTTTCCAACTGTTCTTTTTGGGGACAAGGTAACTTTTGTCAAGCAAGTGCGATCATCGTTCAGCCTGATGCAGATGAAACTGGTCAAACTGAAAATGATTCATATACAGCTGCTGTTTTAACAAACGAGACGCTAGAAAGTTCTGTAGCAACGAGTGTAGAGACTTGTTGTCATACATTTAAGCCTAGATATTAACAATTATTCCACCTCATATACGTGAGGTGGTTTTTTCTTTCCCTCTTCTTGTTTACGTCATCTCTAATTCTCCCTATAATAAAGTTAACATTTTTATGAATACGAAGGTGAAATACTATGGCTAAAACAATTGCAGATATCGCCAAATTGGCTGGAGTTGCAAAAAGCACAGTCTCTCGTTACTTAAACGGCGGATATGTAAGTGATAAAACAAAACTTAAAATCGAAGGTATTATTCAAGAAACAAATTTCTCTCCCAATACATTTGCTCAAAGTTTAAAAGCAAAAACAACAAATTTAATTGGTGTCATCATCCCCCGATTAGACTCCTTCGCTACAATGAAAACACTTATCGGGATCGATAAAACATTACAGGAAAATAACTATCAAATGCTTGTAGCAAATGCAAATCAAACAACCGGAACTGAAATACAAGCAATTGAAAACTTTATAAAACAAAAGGTAGCTGGCATTATTTTATTAACAAAAACATTGACGAATGAACATCAAAAAATTATGGCTAATTCAAACATCCCTATTTTATTCGTCGGGCAAGAATATAAAGATCAATATTGCCTCGTTCACGATGATTATGATGCAGCTTATGAGTTAGGGGCATACGTTTTATCGCAAGGCCATCGACATATTGCCTATTTAGGGATAGAAAAAGATGATATTTCTGTTGGAATAAATCGAAAAAATGGTTTTCAAAAAGCAATTGAAAATTTAGAACCGACTTGCAACGTTTCATATTACGAAACAACTTTCCGCATAGAAGATGCCATGAAACAAGTACAACATATTTTAGATAATAATCGCCCAACTCTTATCGTATGTGCTACAGATAACATCGCTCTTGGTGCAATGAAAGTCATTCACTCCCACTCTCTTTCTGTACCAGGTGATATTTCTGTAACAGGATTCGGTGGATATGATATTTCAGAAATGGTACACCCTAGTTTAACGACAATTGCGTTTGACTATGAGTATGCTGGAAAGCTTGCTGCCACTTCTCTTTCACAGCTTGTTGAAAACAAAACTATACCAAAAATATTACACTCTCGTTATACATTAAAAATCCAAGAAAGCGTTGACAAAATATAAAGGCGCTTTATAATAAAATTAAAACCGGTTCCACATTTTAAAAACAGGATTTTCAACATCATTTCCCTGTTTTTTATTTTAACTTTTTACGGAACCGGTTCCACAAAAAGTTTATAGTAAGGGGGAATTTTTATGGATATGAAACACATTGCAACTCAAATAATACAGAATATTGGTGGAAAGGAAAACATTGTTCGTGCCACACATTGCGCGACTCGCCTTCGTCTTATATTAAAGGATGATACGAAAATAAACGCTGCAGAAATCGAAAACATCGATGGAGTAAAAGGTGCTTTTGCAACGACCGAGCAATATCAAATTATTTTTGGAACTGGCATAGTAAACAAAGTATATGATGAATTCTCAAAACTAATTGGAATAGCTGAACTAGATTCTACAACATCAAACGATATACCTAAGAAAAAAATGAATCCTGTCGCCCGCCTAGCAAAGACACTATCTAATATTTTTGTTCCAATTATTCCAGCTATCGTTGCAAGCGGTTTACTTATGGGTCTACTCGGAATGTTGAAAGCGTTTAAATTAGTTCCTGGAGATCACTCACTTATCCAATTACTTGATATGTTCTCAAGTGCAGCTTTCATCATTTTACCTATTTTAATTGGAGTTAGTGCCGCTAAAGAATTTGGTGGAAACATTTTCTTAGGTGCAGTTGTTGGTGGTATATTAACTCACCCAAGCTTAACAAATCCTTGGACTCTTTCAAATGCAAAACCCACTGTTTTACATTTCCTTGGTATGGATATTGATATGATTGGCTATCAAGGTACTGTTTTACCTATTTTATTATGTGTATATGTTATGAGTACAATTGAAAAAGAACTTCGAAAACGTGTTCCGAACTCTTTAGATTTATTAGTTACACCATTCTTAACAATTATTATAACTGGCTTTTTATCACTTATTATTATCGGACCAATTGGATATAAAATCGGTGACGGCATTACGTACCTTTTAAATACAATTTATCAATTTGCAGGACCAGTAGCTGGACTTATATTCGGTGGATTGTATTCAACAATCGTTCTTACTGGCTTACATCATAGTTTCCACGCTATTGAAGCGGGCTTACTCGCAAATAAAGATATCGGTGTCAATTTCTTACTCCCTATTTGGTCAATGGCGAACGTTGCACAGGGCGGTGCTACTTTAGCTGTCTATTTCAAAACAAAAAACAAAAAAACGAAAGAAATTGCAATTCCAGCAGCAGCTTCAGCATTTTTAGGAATTACAGAACCAGCTATCTTTGGTGTCAATTTAAAACTTGGTAAACCATTTATTGCAGCAGCTATTGGCGGCGCAATTGGAGGCGCTTACGTTGTTTGGATGCAAGTAGCGGCTAATGCATACGGTTTAACAGGTATTCCGATGCTTACAATTGTTGCACCTCTTGGCATGATGAACATGATTCACTATATAATTGGTTTCGCTATTGCAGTTATCACTGCTTTTGTTGCCACATTCATTTTATATAAAGAAAGTAAATAATAACGGGGTGAAAACCTATGTCAAAATATAAAACAATACTGCAATCTAATAAAGACGAATTACATTCTTTATATGAAATTGCAAACCAAGATTCATGGAAACCAATTTATCATATCCACCCACCATTTGGATTAATGAATGATCCTAACGGTGTATCATACTACAATGATGAATATCACGTTTTTTATCAGTGGTATCCATTTGGTCCCATTCATGGAATGAAGCATTGGGGGCATGTGAGGTCAAAAGATCTTATTAGCTGGGAGCGTATGCCTGTAGCCATCATCCCTACTGAAAGCTATGAATCACACGGTGCATATTCTGGTAGTGCTATCGTAAAAGATGGCCTTCTTCATCTACTTTATACAGGGAATATAAAAAAGCCTGATGATTCCCGTGATGCAAAACAATGTATGGCAACAATGGATTCACAATATACGATGACGAAATATAGTAATAATCCTGTTATTGATATAATTCCTGACGGATATACAAAACATGTACGTGATCCAAAAGTCTGGAAACATAATGATATGTACTATATGTTACTCGGTGCCCAACGTGAAAATAAAACAGGAACTCTATTACTATACAAATCACAAGACCTATACAATTGGCATTTCCAAGGCGAAATTACAACAAACTTAAAAGAATTCGGATTTATGTGGGAATGCCCCGATTACTTCCAATTATCAGGGAAAGATGTACTTCTCTTTTCACCGCAAGGAATTGAAAAAGACGGAGAAAACTTTCACAATGTATACAATGTCGTTTATGCTATAGGCCATTTCGATATTAAAAATTTATATTTCCATGTTGATTCCTATTACGAAGCTGATAAAGGATTCGATTTTTATGCCCCTCAAACTTTAGAAGACTCTACTAGTCGTCGCCTATTGTTTGCTTGGGCAGGATCAAGTGAAATCACATATCCTTCTGATGATTATATGTGGGCTCATTGCCTAACACTTCCACGTGAATTAACATTAGAAGATAACATCTTAAAACAAAAACCAGTTTCAGAATTAACAAAATTACGAACAACAAAAAAAGACATTTCAGGAGATATAACAGCTGGATTAAATGTATTATCAACGCTTGATGATGAAGACTCCTATGAATTAATTGTTACACTTAAAACAGAAGATGCAAAGCGTTTTGGTCTTTCTCTCTTCCACAATGAGGAGGAATGTTTCCCCATTACATTTAATCGGGAACAAGGTACTATTTCTATAGACAGGGGCAACTTCTACCATCAATTTGGCGGAGAATATGGATTTGAACGCTGTAAAAAAATCGATATTCAAGATACGATAGAACTACAAATATTTGTAGATAAAAGCATCGTGGAAATTTTCTTATACGATGGTTCAACAGTCTTTACGTCCCGAGTTTTTCCTCGAAAAGACATGAAACATCATATCGCAATCTTTTCAGATGCAAAACTAAACTTTACGATCACACAATATAAGCTGAAAAGAGGGATTGTATGAGAAATGTCTTTTGTATAGGTGAACTATTAATTGATTTTGTGTGCCGAAATACTAACGTTTCTTTAGTAAACGGTTCAGATTTCGAAAAAAAAGCTGGTGGAGCACCCGCTAACGTTGCTGCTGCGATTACAAAATTAGGTGGACACGCTACATTTATGGGGCAAGTAGGAAACGACCCATTTGGTGAGTTTCTTGAACAAACTTTACAGCGTGCGCAAGTCGATACATCCATGCTCATAAAAGATAAACAAACAACACTTGCATTCGTATCCATCGATCAAGATGGCGAACGTGATTTTACTTTTATGCGTGGTGCAGATGGTGAATATCAATTCAATAGCATTGATTTATCAAAAATACAAACGAATGATTTAATACATTTCGGTTCAGCGACAGCTTTACTATCAAGCCCATTAAAAGAAACGTATTTTCAGTTGTTACAATATGCGAAAGATAAAGGCCATTTTATTTCTTTTGATCCAAATTATCGAAGTGCACTCATTACAAATACAGAACAATTCTCTCAAGATTGTCTAACCTTTATAAAACATGCACACTTTGTAAAAGTAAGTCAAGAGGAAGCTACTATGCTCTCTAAAGAGAGTGATTTACAACAAGCTGCACTCAAATTATTAAATTATGGCGCAAAAGTAGTAGCTATTACACTTGGAAAAGACGGTACCCTTCTTGCGACAAATGAAGGTCAAACTATTGTCTCTTCTATTTCCATTCAACAAGTCGATACAACTGGTGCTGGTGATGCTTTCGTTGGAGCAATGTTATATCAGATTGCCCAAAGTGAACATACACTTTCGTATCATTTCAAAGACTTAACAGCATTTATCTCCTTTGCCAATAAAGTAGGCGCTATCACATGTACAAATTACGGTGCAATTGCCTCTCTTCCATCATTAACAGATATAAAAGCATACGATTAATCGTATGCTTTTTTTACATCCCTCTCCAAAAATCATGCATAATAAAAAAGTACAAAATAACGAGAACGGCCGTCCCGCATAAGGTAATGCGCCGATATATACTCTTCTCTCCTTCCCTCGCTTTCACAAACGCCCAAATAAATCCGAAGAACAATATTAAATCAACATATGGAACATAAAAAGAAAAGACGAGAAACGCATATAAATACACGATAAATAAACAGGTCGTTACTAAGAAAACTTTAAACGCAAATTCACTTTTCATAATATAACCGCCCCCTATCTGTACTGTATTATATTCAGCAAAATACAATAGTTGCAGTTAAACTCCAAGTATAAATAAGCTACCGTCTATAATACGGTAGCCATTACGGAACATTGTATTTCCGTTTATATATATTACTTAAAATCGAAGAAGGAATTTGCTCGTAACGAACTTTCTCTCCTGTTTCATCTATAATATACGAATTGTTTCCTATATAATATATTCCATCTTTTCGTTTTGAGTACACTGGATATCTTTCATTTGGCAATACAGTTTTCACTTTCGTTAACTGTCCATTTGGTTCTTGCCAATATATATCCGCGCGGTCTACTAACGTAAGTACTCCAATTTGTTCTTTTTCTATTTTTCGACCATTCCAGCTCACAACGCGATAACCAAGTTTATTCGCTTCATATTCGGGGCTCGTATGAAAACGAGAAATGATTACTTTTGTTTGTAATTGTACTCGGTCATATAACCATTGTATATCCCTGTCATGCATACGAATACAGCCATTTGATTCCCTACTTCCAATCGTCCATTCCCGGTTCGTCCCGTGAATTGCATATTCATTCTTATCTAGTCCAAGCCACCTCGTACCAAGAGGGTTATTCGGTGCACCCCCAGGTATTTTTTTTCGATGGTATTCTTTATTTTTAAATTTAGTTATAATACAAAAATTACCTTCAGGCGTAGGTGTACGATCTCTTCCAGTCGTTACTGGAAATGTTTTTGTGTAATTTCCATTTTCAAAAAAAGACAACTGGTTCGTCGTAAGATTTACTAATATTAAATGATCTGTATTAGCAAAAGCACTAACCGGTAGGATGAAAAATAATAGTATGATGAAACATAACTTTTTCAGCTATATCCCCCCTAGCGCTCCCTATAATAAGTGGAATTAACATTACTTTGCTCTTATAAATGAAAACTATCCATTTACAATAACGCCCCCATTTACATGTATCATTTGCCCAGTAACATAGGATGAATCACCAGATGCCAAGTATACGTATGCCGGCGCTAATTCATATGGTTGACCAGGTCTTTGCATCGGAACATTGCTCCCAAACTGAGAGACTTTCTTCTCATCAAAGCTCGATGGAATCAGCGGTGTCCAGATCGGGCCCGGTGCAACACCATTTACCCGAATCCCTTTTTGCACTAACGATTGGGAAAGTGATCTTGTAAAAGCTACGATTGCTCCTTTCGTTGCGGAATAATCAATTAACGTTTCATTTCCTTCATATGCAACGATAGATGCCGTATTTATAATGACATCCCCTTTCTTCAAATGAGAAAGGGCTGCTTTCGTAACGTGAAAATAAGAAAAAATATTAATACGAAATGTTTTTTCTAGCTGTTCTGCTGTAATATACTCTAGCCCTTGCTGCGGATATTGCTGTGCAACGTTATTCACTAAAATATTTAAACTACCTAACTGCCGGGCGGTCTCTTCCACAATATCTTTACAATGCTGTTCATTACTCAAATCCCCCGGCAACAATACACACTTTACACCTTCTTTTTCAACACGTTGTTTCGTCTCATTTGCATCTTCTTCCTCATCTAAATAAGCAATCGCAACATTTGCTCCCTCTTTTGCAAAAGCGATGGAAACTGCTCGTCCAATTCCGCTATCTCCTCCCGTAATTAACACATTCTTCCCTTTTAACTTTTCACTTCCTTTATAGTTTGCATCTTCAAACTGCGGAAGGGGGCTCATTAATGATTCAATACCTGGCTGCTTATTTTGATGTTGCGCAGGCATTGTTATAAAGTTTTTTTGCTGTGGCATAGCTGCTTTCAACTCCTTTTCCTTAGCATGTGCACAATAAAAAGCTGAAATTCACACATCGTTTTACGATTAATATTCGAATTTAAGACACAAAATATGAATTGTTATAAACTTTTTATGCAAAACTATTGCAAAATAGATAAAAAACGAATATTATATATAACTGTTGTGAAAATTATTCGTAAACAGAAAGGATGTTTATATGTTTAACCTTTCAAAACATAAAACTTCTATTAAAACTGAAATTATGGCAGGTATTATTACCTTCTTAACAATGGCATATATCATTGTCGTAAACCCTGTTATCCTTGGAGATGCAGGTGTTCCATTTGAACAAGCATTTACAGCAACAATTATCGCTGCTGTTGTCGGAACATTATTTATGGCAATCTTTACAAACTTACCAATCGCAATCGCGCCAGGTATGGGATTAAATGCTTACTTCTCTTACTCTGTTGTAAAAGCGCATGAAGGCATGACTTTCGCAATTGCATTCTCTGCTGTATTCGTAGCAGGTATGATTTTAATTTTGCTATCATTTACATCTTTCCGTACAAAATTAATGGAAGCAATTCCTGAAAACTTAAAACATGCAATTACTGCTGGTATCGGGCTATTTATCGCCTTTATCGGTTTACGTTTAACAGGTATCGTTACAAAAAATGATGCAAACTTAGTTGGACTTGGTGATCTTCACTCTGCTCCAGTTCTACTAGCATTAGCTGGACTTGGAATTACTATTATCCTTATGTCTTTAAATGTAAATGGCGCACTATTTATTGGTATGCTATTAACTGGTATTATCGCTTTCTTCACAGGACAATTAACATTCTCAAACGGTGTTACATCAATGCCTGGATTACCAGAAGGAATTATCGTTTCAAATCCAATTACTGCTGTATCTGACGTAATTAACTACGGATTATACGGCGTTGTATTCTCATTCTTCCTTGTTACACTATTCGATACAACAGGTACATTACTTGGCGTTGCACAACAAGGTGGATTTATGAAAGACGGAAAGCTTCCAAAAGCAGGACGAGCTCTTCTATCTGACTCATTCTCAGCAACTATTGGTTCTATGTTCGGAACGACACCATCAACAGCTTACATTGAATCATCTGCTGGTGTTGCAGCTGGTGGTCGTACTGGTTTAACAACTGTTACAGTAGCGGTTCTATTCTCACTAGCAGCATTCTTCGGCCCATTAGTAAGTGCTGTTTCTGGTGTATCAGCTATTACTGCACCATCATTAATTATCGTTGGTAGTCTTATGATGGGTTCAGTTCGCCACATCGATTGGGACGCATTTGATGAAGCATTCCCAGCATTCTTAGTAATCTTAAGCATGCCACTTACATCAAGTATCGCAACAGGTATCGCACTTGGATTTATTTCATACCCACTTATGAAAGTAGCAAAAGGTAAATTCCGTGCTGTTCACCCACTTGTATACGTATTTGGAATTTTGTTTGCTTATCAATTGATATTCTTACCACATTAAAATCCCTCTTCCTGAGGGATTTTTTTATAAATACTGTTTGACAACACCATTCGTTTGTGGAATAATTCAAAATAGTTAAATATTCGATGTCTTATCAAGAGCAGGTGGAGGGATGAGCCCTACGAAGCCCGGCAACCGACCCATTTATGGGCACGGTGCTAATTCTTACAACACATTGTGTTGAAAGATAAGAGTAATATGATAAGGCGTCTTTTCTATATGAAAAGGCGTTTTTTATTTTCACTCCCTCCTCTCTCTTTTTAGTTTAGGAGGGATTTTTTTATGAAAAAATTATGTTCCATCGTACTTATTTTTCTCTTATTTACATTAGCAGCTTGTACAAATGAACAAGATGCTATCTCTTCACAAAAGCAACAAACTGTGAGAAAGGCGACTACAACGGTAGAAAATCAATTACAAACAGAAATTCCAAGCCAAATGAAGAAGCCATTAAAAATCGCATTAATTATGCAAATGTCCATCGGAACTTTTTCCTCTCAATATATTGAGGGTGTCAAAAAACAAGTTGAGCTATTTGGCGGCAGTGTACAAGTCTACAATTCTGATAACGATTTAGCAAAAATGGCTGCAAATTTAGATACTGCTATTAATTCAAAAGTGGATGGTATTTTAATTGATCATGGCCGTTCTGAAGCACTAAAACCTGGAGTAGAAAAAGCGTTACAAGCGAACATTCCCGTAGTTGCGTTCGATAACGATCTACGCTTGCCAGGTGTGACAATTATTGATCAAGATGACTATAGTCTTGCATGGAAATCATTAAAAACGTTAGCGGAAGATTTGAATGGACAAGGAAATATCGCAGTTGTATGGGTCGGCGGATTTGCTCCAATGGAACGTCGCAATGTTATCATTGATGCTTTTTATAAACGGTATCCAAATATAAAAGAAGTCGCAAGATTCGGTACTGCTAGTAATAACACACCGCTCGATACACAAACACAAGTAGAAGCTTTACTAAAGAAATATCCGAAAAAAGGCGATTTACAAGCTATTTTCGCTTCGTGGGATGAGTTTGCTAAAGGGGCTGTTAAAGCACTTGAACAAGCTGGTCGTACAGATATAAAAGTATATGGCATTGACTTAAGTAATGAGGATTTACAACTCATGCAAAAAGAAAACTCACCTTGGACTGCTACAGCTGCAACTAATCCAGCTGAAGTAGGTAAGGTTCAAGTACGATTTTTATACAAAAAAATTGCTGGTGAACAAACGCCAGATATTTATTCACTAGAACCTTATTTAGTAAAGAAAAATAGTTTACCAAAAGAAAGTATAACAATGGATCAGTTATCAAAATATATAAACGGTTGGGGAGACTCAAAAGATGCATATTCCCCTTGGATGAAAAAATTAGAGAAGGAGAAAAAATGATGACGTTCTCTCTTCAAAACATTACACATTCTTATCATGTCGCTACACCTGTTCTAGAAGATGTTTCTATTCATATTCAAAAAGGAAAAGTACACGCTTTACTAGGCATGAACGGTGCGGGAAAAAGTACTTTACTAAAAATAGCAACTGGTGAAATTCAACCAGTTGTTGGCGATATAAAAATTGATACTCAGTCTGTTTCCTTTACTTCACCGCGCGATGCAAAAAAGCATGGCATTTCTTTCGTAACGCAAGAAGTAGATCACGGACTTATTCCCGGATTATCTGTATTAGAAAATGTACTAATCGATCATTTAGCAATGCAAAATAAAGTACTATTTTCAAAGTCCAAATTAGTCGCACTTGCTAAACAACATTTGCAAACTGTACAGGTAAATTTAAATGTTTCGGAAGATGTTTCAAACTGTTCATTACATGAAAAACAATTACTTCTTATCGCAAGAGCTTTATCTAACAATACAAATTACCTTTTATTAGATGAACCTACTTCTTCTCTTGGACCAAAAGAAGTTGAAACCTTTGGGAAACTATTAAAAGATTTAACCTCAAAAGGAATTGGCATCCTTTTAGTTTCTCATCGTTTATCAGAGATTCGAAATTTCGCGGATGATGTAACTGTATTACATAACGGTCAAGTTGCCCTTTCTGAAACCATTACAACGATTACAGATCAACAAATTGTGGAAGCGATGACTGGAAAACAACTTACACTTCCTGTTAATACAGCACCCAAAACCGGGAGCGAGGAACTATTTAAAGTACAAGAGCTTCTATTACACGAAGCTCATTCTCCCCTTTCTCTTACAATACGAAAAGGAGAAACTGTTGTGATATACGGATTAATTGGAAGTGGAAAAACAACACTTGCTGAAACGTTATTTGGTGCTCTTCATACTTATCACGCAGAAATAAACGGTCAAAAACTAACGATTAAAACACCACGAGATGCGATTAAAGCGAAAATCGCACTTGTACCAGAAGAAAGAAGAAAACAAGGCGTATTTCTTTCGGAAGATATTATAAGTCACACAAATTTACATCAATCAGGTTGGAAACGAAAACAAACCGAATTAAATGATGCTACTACAGCAATTTCTTCTTTCGGTATTTCACCAAATGACCCAAAGGCACTTATTCATTCACTTAGCGGTGGAAACCAACAAAAAGTCTCAATTGCAAAGTGGAGTGGATTCAAACCTAATCTATTTCTTTTAGACGAGCCAACTAAAGGTGTAGACATCGCTGCGAAACAAGACATTTTTCAATTCATTCGCGACATTACAGAAAACGGAAGTTCTGTAATTTATTTCACAGGAGAACAAGATGAAGCGTTGCATATCGCTGATCGCATTCTTATACTGGCAAACGGAGAATTTGTAGGTGAATACTTACCAAGCGAACTATCTCCTGAACAGCTTTTACATTTATCTGAAGGGAGCTATTCCATTGAATCTCGTTCATAAAACGAAAACTAAGAAACTATATTTACCTACTCATCTTTTTTATCAATTTAGTACAATTGCTATTATTATAGGTGTTACAATTTTTTTCTCTATCGTCAATGATTCTTTTTTAACATATAACAATATTAGTGATATTTTACGTTCTATTTCCATCGTAACGTTACTTGCAATCGGCGTTACCTTTACATTGATTGTAGATGGGTTTGATTTATCAGTCGGCTCTACCGCTAGTTTAGCAACAATTGCAGCTGCTTCTTGTCTCGTTTTATATCGACAAGAACTATTAGTCACACTCCTTGTTCCTATTCTTTGCGGGTTATTAGTTGGATTATTAAATGCACTACTCGTTATCCGAATTAAATTACCTGATTTACTAGCTACATTAAGTATCATGTATATCGTCAATGGACTACACTTAACATTTTCAAAAGGATCTTCAATTTATGAAGGAATGTCCGGTGCAACAGGACATTTTATTCCATCTTTTTTATTTATCGGTCAAGGTTCCGTCTTAGGAATTCCAGTCCCTGTCATTATCATGCTTACTGTCGTTTTAATTGCACATCTATTTTTAGAAAAAACAACGTACGGTCGTTTCTTTTACATGACTGGTGGGAATCGAGAAGCTGCTAGATTAGCCGGTATTCCTACTGATCGTTACCGTGTATATGCTTATATGATTAGTGGTTTACTAGCTTCTATTGGCGGCATTATTCTATGCAGCCGCGTTGGAACAGGACAAGTTTCAGCTGGTGCTCCATTATTAATGGATGCAGTCGCAGCTGCCTATATCGGTTACGCAATGTTCGGTGCCAAAAAACCAAATATATTCGGAACATTCCTCGGCTCGGTATTAATTGGAATTATATTAAATGGACTCACAATGATGAACGTCCCTTATTATGCACAAGATATTATTAAAGGCAGTATTTTAATTACAGCCCTAGCCTTTTCATTTATTAAAAAGAAGCGTAAATAAAAAGTAGAGCATCGAATTCGATGCTCTACTTTCCCTTTGCAACAATCACACGAACTACTTTCAAAACAAGAAGTAAAAGACCGTTCACTATCGCTGCAACCCCTAAAGAGACCGATATCATCAGCTCTCCCATTCCATTATTCAATACAAACATAGCAGAAGAAATGAAAGCCAAAATAAACAATACTAACGTTGGTATATATTTAATAACAGGCTTCTTATATGACTTTTGTGAAAGAAGAAACGTAATTACCAACGTCATAATGAAAACAAAATATACTACAAATAAGAAAATCACACGAAAGCCTCCACGATTACTAAACTATGAAAAAGATAACAGCAGTTAAAAATTATTAATATTTCTCATTCATCTGTAATTCTTTACTATACTTTTGAATGAAAACTGACGAAACAACCATTACCATTCCTACACTAAATCCAATAAGCTGATCCAGTAGCATCTCATCATGTATGAGCCAGCGAAGTAGAAATACCCCTCCAAAAATAAGCATAGCAGTAAATCCAGTATGCCTAAGTCCTTTATATACATTTTCCATATGTATCACCTCTTCACATAACATTATCCATATTATACCATACAACCATCAAGTAACCGTATCGTCCTCTGACAATATGCAGCTACCTTTTGATCATGTGTAACAACTAGCACTGTTTTTCCTTCTTTATTAATCTCTTGTAAAATACTCATAATTTTTTCCCCATTTTCTTGATCAAGAGCACCAGTCGGTTCATCAGCAAGTATAATTTTTGTATCTTGTGCTAAAGCCCTTGCTATTGCTGTTCTTTGCTGTTCTCCTCCTGATAACTCGTAAGGATATTTGTTAATATGCCTCTCAAGCCCTACCATTTTCAGCATTTCTTTTGATATTTGCATACGTTTCTTATGAGAAATTCTTCTATATATAAGTGGAAGCATTACATTTTCAATAATCGTATAATCATCGAGTAGCGAAAAGTTCTGAAACACAAATCCAACTTCCGTGTTTCTATACTTATGATAGTTTTGCTTTAATGTACTCGTATCCATTCCATCTAAAAAATACTTTCCAGCAGAGGGGCTATCGATTAAGCCAATAATGTTAAGGAGAGTAGACTTCCCCGAACCAGAGGGGCCCATAATGGCTATCATTTCGCCTTTTTCTATTGTAAGATTAATATCTTTTAAAGCACTAAAATTATTCTTTCCAAAGCCCTTAGCCACATTTGCGAGCTGAATCATCTATAACACCTCTTTCATATATGTATTTTTTATTTTTAGTACATTGAAATAAATGATTGCATATATAACGAGGATCATTACAAGTGATAAAGCACCTATAACAACCAATGATTCTATAGAGACTTTTAACGTTCCAAAGAAAGATACTATACTATTTTCTAGCCCTTTCTGAATTTCAATTACTCCGCTATTCTCCCATTGAAAATACATTATTCCTATACATATCGCTAAAACGAATAGCAACATATACTCAATAATAAATGGAAGACATATTTGAAAAGTGCTTGCACCTAACGCTGATTTAATAGAAATATTTTTACGCTCCATATAAAGTGCTGCCATTGATGTCAATACAATAGATAGAAATGAAAAAAATAAGACTGTACCGCTTAATAATAAGGGGTATGACATATTATCAATACCTTGTTTTTCATTTTCTAACAATTTATTCGGATTTGTAACATAATACGAATAACCCTTACCTTCCGTTACCTTTAATACTTTCTTTTGAAATTCATTTATATTTATCTGCTCCTTTGTTTCTATAATTAACCCATTGTATAAAAGTTCTACACTATAGAACTCTATTTCTTCTGTTCCAATTGGTAAAATCGCCATGTCATCTAATAATGTAATACGATTATCCGATATTTCACCACTTCGAGGATATGTAAATGGTGAATTTTTTTCTAAAAAGCCAATTACTTTTAGCTTCATTTTTCCAGATGGCATAACATCACCAATAGATACCTTTTCTATATAATTAGCTCCTAATATAACAGGTCTAATATCAAATACTGATTTATGAAATTCCGATTCCTCAAAATATCTTCCTTGTGAAATTCGTATATGAAAGTACTTATTAATATCTTTATCAACAATAAGAGTCTTTATCGTTCCATTTTCTTTTTTTAAACTAAGTGAATAGTTACGGAACAAATAATTTGTTTTATTTGTTATTGGTATCGTATTAGATAACCCTTGCATGAAATGTTGATAATCACTTTTTGCTTTTTCTTCACTAAACAATGTTATATCTTGCGTCGCATAAAGTTCATAGAAATTTTTATGAGTCGATAAATTATTTGCTACCGTCATCATTTTTCGATATCCCGAAAGATTACTAACAAATTCTATTGCTGAAGAAAATGCAATAATTAAAGAAATTACTATAATCAAACTTGGTAACAACCGTTTTTTCACAGACCGTATAGAATCAAATATAAAAAACATGAAGACCTCCTACGTTCTTAAATGTTTTCCGGGATATATATTTATAATGTGCTTGATTGGAATTACAGTAACAAACATTGTAAGAAAAATTATAAAAACAATATTACATACCAATACATATGGTGTTAACGGTTTTAATAAGTATGTCTGAAAATACGTATGAATTGTTCCAGAAAACATTTCTAACACCAGAAAAACCAACAGCATCGCCACTAGAGAAATAAACAAAATTTGAATATATAGTTCGCAGTAAATAGATATATTAGAAGCACCTACTGCTTTTTTTAATGAAATCTCTCTTTCTTTTTTATAAATCCAAAATAAAACCGCAGAAATGCCAGAAACAATTGCAACAAGAATAAATTTATAATAATACTTATTTGCTGGATCTATATGTGTCACATGTAGTTCCTGAAGATCTCGTTCATTCAGTATTTGAACATCTCCCGAAAGCACTTCTTTACTCCTATCCATAAACTTTTTTATTTCGTTATGAATAGATGATGTAGGATTAACAACTGTTAATTGTAATTGTTTACTCGCGATAATACCTTTTTTAGATATAGTAGGTAAGTTTTGAAGTGGAACGTATATACCTGCTACACCGACGTCACTGTCTTTTCTTGATATAGTTCCTATTTTTTTATATGTATCATCAAATTCATATAACTCCTCTACATTCGTTTGATCGCCAACAACCATATCGTTTACATTTTCACGATGAAAATATTGTCCTTCAGAAATATATGGCTTCCAATAATAATCATCTTTTAAGTTCACAGCTATAATCTTTGTTGCCCCTGAACTATTTAATGCTTTTAAATGCTCTACATAAATATCACTTTTAACAAAAATATCTTGTATGAAAGGAATTATCTCTTCCAATTCAGTTGCATTCGCTATCGGAACAGTTAAAATTTGATTCTTCTCTGGAAAACCGATTTGAAAAGCAGATATAAAGTTTCGTTTAGATTCTGTTAAAAGTGCGGCTATTGATATAGAAAGAAAAGAAATAAAAAATGACATAAGGAGAATTAAGAAAAACAGTTTATTGCTTTTTATATTTTTAAAAGCTAGGTACATGTCTGTGCTCCTTTTAAATAAGAAGGAGATGATGAACATCCCCTTCTCCTTATCCAAATATTTATAAAGACAACTGTTTAATGCTTTTTACCACTGTAATCGTAAGTTACCGTTACTATCAAAAGTACCTTTGTGTGTATCTTCTTGATAGTCATTATTCTCATTTGCATAATGCTCCGAGTATAGTCCTTTTGCACCAAAGGCGTTATATGCACCATTACTCACAGTTGCGTTTAATGCTCTTCCAGATTCATGGGACCCTAATTTGTCTGAAGCGCTTTCAATATATGAATTATTTCCATTTAATTTAATAAAAGAAATTGCTACTGAACAACGAGATGCATTTTGATTCGTAGTAGTTTGAGCTCTATAAGATAGTAGGTTACCGCTTTTGTGACCGCTTAGAGTTGGATAGAATGCACTTGTTGAGATTGATGTTGCTAATAATACTAAAGTCGTAATTGAAAAAACTTTTCCTTTCATTAACAATCACCTCATAAATTTAATATTTTAGTAGCGCTACATCATCATAATATCCTTCAAATAAATTCTCCTCAACAAGAAACCCCGATGTTTTACAAACTCTTTAAACACTTAAACATTCATACATTTTTAAAAAGTAACGTATAAGTAGCAATATAAAAAGGCTGCAGAGAAATTCTTCTCCACAGCCTAATATTTATTTTTGCAAAAACGCCTGCAAATCTGCAAATTGTCTCTTTGCATCTTCATAGCCTTGCTCGTATAAATTTTGTAGTTTTGCTGTATCTTTTTCCATACGATCTACTTGAAGCGGTACTTCTGGACGAATAACAAATAAATTACCCGCTTGTTCTTCTTTTTCAATGTAGTGAAGTGTTTCATTATACACTTCATAACGATTTAGCATCGTGTTAACAAGATTCGGATATTTTTTATAAGCTTTTCCTGCAATCCATCCAAATTTTGATTTTTTCTTCGCGTAACCATGATTTCTCGTTAAAATAACGACTGATTTTTTAAATCCATCTTCCTGTGCTTTACGAACTGGAATTGGATCAGAAATCCCGCCATCTAATAACTGCTTACCACGATAATTTACTACTGGTGCAATGAAAGGCAATGAACTAGACGCTTGTAATAAATTTAGCGCATCATCATTCGTTCCTTCTTTTTCAAAATAAACTGATTGCCCTGTTTCACAATCCGTCGTTCCTACAAGGAAACGTTCCGGGCTATTAAAGTATGTTTCAAAATCAAACGGCACATGCTTTTCTGGAATTTCGTGGAAAATGAAATCCATATCAAATAGCTGACGTTTTCTCCATAAGTTTTTATACGATAAATATTTCGGATGTGATGCATAATCAATATTGACCGTTTTATTTCTATTTCTTTGTCTGGAAAGATACGACGCTGCATGACAAGCACCAGCTGATACACCGATTACATATGGAAAATATAAATCTTGTTCCATAAAGTATTCTAATATCCCGCCCGTGTATACACCACGCATACCGCCGCCTTCTAATACTAACCCCGTATTTTCAAGCATGTTACTCTCTCCTCTATATATATTGACTCTTTAATTATTCACCATGTTAAGTATCTTTTTCTATTATATATGAGTTCTTTCAGAAATTATATTTAAAAGACTTGAGAAAAAGGAGTTTTTTCTTCCAATTATATTTCCAAATGACCGGAGACATCCTTTATAAACCTTTGAATAAAGTCTTGCTCTTCTTTCGTATATCCATCTAAAAGTAACAACCACTTTTCTTCAGCTTGCTTATGCAATTTTTCATGAGCTTTATATATTTCATTCCCACTCTCCGTTAAGCTGAAGAAGATTTCTTTTTGATTATCTAACATTTGCATCTTCTCAACGAATTGCTTTTGAAACAACTTTGTACAAATTTTAGAGATTGCTCCCTTCGTCATGCCCATTTCTGTCGTAATTGCCGTTACATTCATCAAACCATTTTTTCCGATACATTCGATTACATGTAACTCAGATAAAGACATACTACTTACGCCTGTCTCACGAAGAAACTTCTCATTTTGTCGTTTTAAATGTTCTTCTTTTTTATGCAAAAGTGTACGAATGTCCGAAAGTATTTCCATTTGCTTCGTTGCATGCTTCAATCCGTTCGCCTCCTAAGTTTCCAAAGAAACAATTTAACTATATACCATTTTAAAACCATTTTTTCATCTTTACAAGTGAGAAAATCATGTTAAAATAAATTTAGTTTCCAAGGAAACTAAAATACAAGGAGGTTAACAAGATGAAAAAATCTAAACTAACTTTCATTTTATATGTTGTCTGTATTAGTGCCTTACTCGGTTCCTTCGCTCAAAATATTTACACACCTATCTTACCGATGATTCAAAATTCTTTTCACACTTCTCTTTATCTTGTAAATGTAACAGTTTCACTTTTCACATTCGTTCTTGCAATTATGCAGCTCGTATATGGACCTTTAATTGATACAAAAGGGAGAAAATCTGTCCTTATCCCTAGTTTAGTCATTAGTACAATTGGTTCAATCGGATGTGCCTTTTCGGCAAACATTTATTTATTTCTCTTTTTTAGAGCTGTTCAAGCTATAGGAATAGCGGCTATACCTGTAGTTTCAGCAACGATTATCGGCGATTTATTTGAAGGAAAAGAACGCGGAGAAGCGATGAGCCTATACCAAATGTTACTTGCCCTCGCACCTGCAATGGCTCCTCTCATAGGTGGTTATCTTGGCAGTATAAATGGTCACTTATCTGTATTTCTCTTTTTGTCTACACTTGGCATTATCTTATTAATTATAAACATTTCACTACTCCCAGAAACAAAGCCAAATATAATTAAACAATCTAAAGCACAAAAGAATTACTCTCTTATCTTAAAAAATAAAACTGGATTTTCTATTACTCTTATTGGCTTCATTCAATTTTGTATTTACTTTTGCTTTCTCGTTTTTTTACCGAGTATTTTAACAAATTCATTTCATTTAACTGTAAATAAAATTGGTCTTATGTTTGTACCAATGTCTCTTTCTATCATGCTAGGAAGTTTTTGCTACAAGTTTTTGCAAAAACGACTCACAACAAAGCAAGCTTTATTTATTACGAGTTTCTTCAATATTATATGTGTCGTTTTATTCTCTTTCACATATAGCATCAATATCCCATTCATTATTATCGTTACATCTTTGTACGGTTTTAGTATGGGACTTTCTATGCCAACTCACACTACTTTATTAACAGAAGAATTCGTACAAGAACGCGCAACAGCTATCGGTATGTACAACTTCATCCGCTATCTTGGTATGGGCACAGGGCCACTTATAGGTGGATTTCTTTTATTTAACCAAAATTACTTTTGGATTTTCTTCCTAGGCGCAATTATGTTTTTACTTGTAATCTTATATACAATGAAAATGCTAAGCCTTCATGCTGTACAAAAATTAAAATAGAGCCCCAAAAATGTTGGCTCTATTTTACCCTCTTTGATCCGCAACAATATGAATATCAATATACTTTGTTTGTCTCATAATTTCATTTACAATAGAACCTTTTCGAATTTCTTCCCACCGCGTTCTCGCTGATTGCCCAAGTAAAATTTGTGTTACTTGCAATCTTTTCGCGACTTCAATAATAACATCCGCTGGCTTTCTTCCCTTTGCTTCTTCTAATACAAAACTCGCATCAAATTGATTCGTGAGCGTCTTCCACTCTTCAATTGTTTGTTTTTTACCAGCTGAAAGAGAGTCTATATTTTCTCTTTCAACATTTAATACATACAATTCAGCATTTAACCGATCAGCCATGCGCCATCCCCGTCTTATTAATTTCTCCGCTGTTGAACTGTATTGTACACAAACAAGAATTTTTTCTTTTACGCCAATTGGTTCTATTACTGTTTGGCTAATTTTCTCGTCCATATCATCGGCAACCTCGCGAAGTGATAATTCCCTAAGTGCTCCTAAATTATTAAGCGTAAAGAAATTTTGTAAGCTTTGCTGAATTTTTTCTTCTTTATATATCTTTCCGTCTATTAACCTCTTCCGAAGTACTTCCGGTGTTGCATCAACGAGCTGAATTTCATTTGCTTTTTGTAAAATAAAATCTGGAATTCGTTCTCTTACTTTTACATTCGTAATTTGAGCTACAATATCATGAACACTTTCTAAATGTTGAATATTAAAAGCTGATAATACCGATATACCAGCCTCTAACAATTCCTGCACATCCATATAACGTTTCTTATGTTTAGAACCAGGAACATTACTATGCGCAAGTTCATCCACTACGACTACTTGAGGCGCGCGTTTTTTTATTCCTTCCACATCAAGCTCATAAAATACCTTTCCTTTATACTGTATTTCTTTCAAAGGAACTTTTTCTAAATCAGCAATTGCTTCTTCCGTCTCTTTTCTTCCATGCGTTTCAATTAAACCAATTACAATATCAATTCCATCTTTTTTCATTTCCCTTGCATCAAAGAGCATTTTATAACTTTTTCCTACGCCTGGAGCTGCTCCTACATATAACTTTAACTTTCCCCGATTTTGCTGACGAATATATTCTAAATATTCCTCTGGCGTTCGCCTTTGAAACTTCGGTTCATAATCATCTGCATACAAAATAAACACTACCTTTCATTCGAAACAACGCTACCTCAATCCGTTAGATTGAGGTAGCACTGTTACTATTTCATTAATTTCTGTAATGCTAAATTTAGCTTTAAGACATTCACTCGATCTTCTCCAAATAAACCAAGCGCAGCACCTTCTGTTTGATCTTTAATCAATTGATTAAGTTTTTCTTTCGGAATATTCGTTAATTTCGATATGCGATCCACCTGCACAGAAGCTGCCTTCGGACTAATATCAGGATCAAGCCCTGAACCTGAATTTGTCACTAAATCTATCGGTACTTCTGTTACTGGAACGCTCGGATTTTGTTTCTTCCACTCTTCAATACTTTTCTCTACTCGTTTCTCTAAATCTGGATTAGATGGTGCATAGTTATTTGAACCAGATGCTTCAGCCTTATATTCAATACTAGAAACACGCCCTTGAAAATAACGTGGATCCGTGAAGTTTTGCCCGATTAATTTAGAACCAATCACTTCATTTTTATCATTATATATTAGACTTCCATCCGCATTATCCTTCATCACGGCTTGTGCAATACCAGTAACAATAAGCGGGTATACAAGTCCGCACAACACTAGAAATGTAAAAGTAATACGGATAATTGGTGATAGTATACTTTGTTTCTTCTCCATCTTTTTCCCCTCTTCCTTATATGAACAAGCCGACAATTATATCAATTACTTTAATTCCAATGAACGGAACGATAACTCCGCCAAGCCCATAAATAAGTAAGTTTCGGCTAAGCAATGCATTAGAACTCATCGGTTTATATGCAATACCTTTCATCGCTAACGGAATGAGTAATGGAATAATAACAGCGTTAAATATTAATGCTGATAAAATCGCTGACAGTGGTGATGTTAATTTCATAATGTTCAATGCCTCCATTTGCGGAATCGCAAGTGTAAACATTGCTGGAATGATTGCAAAATATTTTGCTATATCATTCGCAATACTAAACGTCGTTAAAGCACCTCGCGTCATTAACAATTGCTTACCGATTCCTACAACCTCAATAATTTTCGTTGGATTCGAGTCTAGATCAATCATGTTTGCCGCTTCTTTCGCTGCTGTCGTACCACTGTTCATCGCTAATCCAACGTCCGCCTGTGCTAATGCTGGAGCATCATTTGTACCATCACCTGTCATCGCTACAAGTTTCCCTTTATCTTGCTCTGCTTTAATGACAGCAATTTTATCTTCCGGTTTACACTCGGCAACGAATTCATCTACTCCAGCTTCTTTTGCAATGGTTGCTGCTGTTAACGGATTATCACCTGTACACATAACCGTTTTAATCCCCATTTGGCGTAACTGTTCAAAACGCTCACGCATACCCGGTTTTACTGTATCCTTTAAATAAATTAAACCGTAAATACGATTATCTACTGCAACTACAAGTGGTGTTCCGCCCTCTTTTGAAATTAAGTCTGCTTTTTGATTTACATCTTTCGGAATTGTTCCGCCTTGTGACTCAACCCATTCAATAACGGCACCTACAGCACCTTTTCTCACTTTCGTTCCGTCTTGTAAATCAACACCACTCATTCTCGTTTCTGCTTTAAACGGAACAAACTCACCTTGTTCTGCAAGTTCTCTATTATATGATATAGATTTTCCCTGCACATACTCGATAACAGATCGACCTTCTGGTGTTTCATCTAAAACAGAACTAATAGCGGCCCACTTTCCAACTTGCTCAATCGTTTCATTTCCTACAGGCAATAATGTATGAGCCATTCGGTTCCCAAAAGTAATTGTACCTGTTTTATCTAAAATAATTGTATTAATATCGCCCGCAGCTTCTACTGCTTTCCCTGACATCGCTAGCACGTTAAATTTTGTCACCCGATCCATCCCCGCAATACCAATCGCTGATAGCAAACCACCAATTGTCGTTGGAATTAAACATACTAACAACGCTACAAGTACAGCAGTATCAATTTGAAAACCTAAATAATTTGTAAAAATCGGCAACGTCACAACGACGATTAAGAAAATAAGAGTTAAGCTCGTTAATACTGTATTTAAAGCAATCTCATTCGGCGTTTTTTGACGAGCAGCTCCTTCTACTAAAGAAATCATTTTATCGATAAATGATTCACCAGGATTACTCGTAATGACAATTGTAATTTCATCACTTACGACCATCGTTCCACCTGTTACGGAACAAAAATCACCGCCTGCTTCTTTTATAACAGGAGCTGATTCACCTGTAATTGCAGATTCATCTACAGATGCTAATCCTTTGATTACTTCGCCATCACTTGGAATCATTTCTCCTTGTTTTACGATAACAACGTCACCTTTTCTAAGATCAGTTGCTGAAACTTGGACAATGTCTCCATTTTCTTTTACTACATTTGCAAACACATCTTTCTTCGACTGCTTTAAAGAATCGGCTTGCGCTTTACCACGACCTTCTGCTAATGCTTCTGCAAAATTCGCAAATAAAACTGTAAATAATAGAATGAGAGAAACTGTTATATTAAACCATCCTGGTATACTACTAGAACTGCTTGGAAGAAAAGATAAAATGAACGTAATGATAAATCCAATTTCCACAACGAACATAATCGGATTCTTTATCATGACTTTCGGATTCAATTTCGCAACGGATTGCTTCATCGCATGTGTTACGATATCACGATCCATCGTTTTCGCTTGTCTAACTTCATCTTCTACAGCATGTATTTGTGACTCATTTAATTGTTTTTCTTTTACTACTACCGGTCTCATCATTTACCCTCCATTACTTCAATGTAAGAAATTCTGCAATTGGACCGAGTACTAACATCGGGAAGAATGTTAATGCACCGACAATTACAATTGTTCCGATGAAGATGCCACCAAATAAACTATTATCTGTACGGAACGTTCCGACTGTTTCTGGCACTACCGTTTTTTCTTTCAATGAAGCTGCCACAGCTAGCATCGTAATTAAACTGAAGTAACGTCCTAAAAACATAACTAAACCAGTCGTAATATTCCAAAACGGTGTATTATCTCCTAATCCTTCAAATCCAGATCCGTTATTCGCAGCTGACGATGTATATTCATATACCACTTGCGTCAAACCGTGGAAACCGGAATGAGAAATAGCATCCGTCCCTAAATTTGTTGAAAGAGCTAATGCCGAAAATCCTAAAATGAGCAATGGATGAAATAAAATCGTGACCGCGATTAATTTCATTTCCTTACCTTCAATCTTTTTACCTAAAAACTCTGGTGTCCGTCCAACCATTAACCCAGATATAAACACCGCGATAATTGCATACATAATAATGTTTACAAAACCTGCTCCAACGCCACCATACACAGTATTTAACATCATATTTACAAGCGGAACTAAACCGCCAATTGGTGTTAACGTATCATGCATCGTATTAACAGCGCCTGTTTCAGCAGCTGTCGTTACCGTTGCGTATAGTGAAGAAAATACTGTTCCAAATCGTACTTCTTTCCCTTCTGTACTTCCTTGTACATGTTCGATACCCATTCCATTTAATGCCGGGTTCCCGTTTAGTTCAGATGTCGTAATCGTTATAAACCCTAGTAAAAATACCATAAATAGTGACACGAAAAGGATGCGGCCTTGTTTTTTATTTCCGACCATTCGTCCGTACGTAAATGGAAGTGCTGTTGGTAATAACATCATAAGCATCATTTGCAAAATATTACTCATTTGTCCTGGATTTTCGAAAGGATGCGTAGAGTTTGCTCCGAAAAATCCACCGCCGTTATTTCCAAGTTCCTTAATGGAAACGAATGATGCAACAGGTCCACGTAAAATACTTTGCTTTGCACCTTCAATCGTTTGTGCTGTAACCGCCCCATCTAACGTTTGTGGTACGCCAAGTGCGACAAAAACTAGTGCCGCAATAAATGCAATAGGAAGAAACACTCTCGTTAACGCTCTCGTAAAATCAACGAAAAAGTTACCAAGTTCTTTTCCAGCAAGTCCTCTTATAAAAGCCATAACGAGCGCTAATGTCGTTGCTGGTGCCGCAAACATTAAAAATGTAATTCCGATTAATTGTGATAAATAAGATAAACCATTTTCACCGCTATAATGCTGTAAGTTTGTATCAGCCATAAAACTAATTGCTGTATTAAAAGCGAGCGTAGGCTCCATCCCTTCAATATGCGCTGGATTTAGTGGCAGCACACCTTGTAATCTGAAAATGAAGTATACGACAACAATCATAAATCCATTTAATAAAACTAATGATAATGCGTACTGTTTCCACGTTTGATTGTATGCTTTTACACCCGTAATTTTAAAAATAAGTTTTTCAAAAGGCCCGAATACTTTATCTAACGTTTTGCTACCTTGAAAAGCTTTTTCTAAATAAATCCCCGTTGGCTTTGCTACTAAAATAAACAAGAGCATTGTAATAATGACTGCAACCCAAATCATAATGAATGATTCCCCCTAATTAAAACTTCTCTGGATTTAATAATGCATACACTAAATACACTGTAATTGCTGCGACAATAACCGATAAGACAATCATCATGATTGCTTTCCTTCTTTCACAACTTTATCTGACCAACTTGCAAGACTTGCCATCGATGCAACTAATAAAATAAAAATCCCGACCATTACAACATCTAACATAACTATCCCTCTCTTTTTGTTAAAATTTACCATTTAAATATTAAAAAAGAACACTGAGCTCTACTCAGTGTTCAAAAAATGAACAACAAAAAGTAAACCTCCTCTCTAAACGCTTACGAGGTTAGCTGTCGGATTCGGGCCTAAAGAGTAGCCCTACTTTCAAAACTGAAAGATTCACCCCAAGTGACGATGCACAAAATTGGTTCCCCCGCTCCATTTCTGGAACTCAGCGATTTTAGGTTTTTTTGGAAATTTTATGAATGATTTATGAGAGTAAATATACTCCTCTATATTTCACTTGTAAAGGGGTAAATTACTGAAAATAATAATATTTACATTCATTTAAACGCTTACATTGAAGATTATTACTGTTATTTCATCTATTTTCTTTATTTCTCTTTTCTTTTCTTAAAAATGACCTTTTAAATATGAAATAAAAAGAGCGAATGACATGAAGTGCATAGCTTGTTGCACTCAGCATTCGCTCTTTTTTATTCAACCTTTATTCTCCTCGTAAAAATGCACGTAAATTTCTCCCACGAATATAAACTTGTGTCAATTCTGCATGTAGCTGCTCATACTCGGTAATATCCATCTCTAAATACAAAGCATCTTTTGATGGTAATATAATATATGGCCCTGGAAAAAGGGGATCAATCTGGACCAATTCTTGAACTCGCTCTACCGATACTGCCCAACGATTTGCTATATCTCCAAGTAATAGTACCTTCATCATTTCTTCCCCCGCCCTATTCAAAAAATAAAAAAGAAATATTATCACAATTTGTAAACACGACAAACTTAGCTCCAATGGTTTCATAGAGCCTCGCTGGATATCGTTTATTCCTTGTAACAACAGTAATAGGTGCTTGAAAAGAAAAACGAATGTGTTCTGTGAAGAAACTAACGATTGGAAGCTCATCCCCTAGTAAAATGACCTTCTTAATACACTCACAAATACTAGTAAAATCCTGCTCCTTACTACAACTATAAGTCCAATCAAACCCACAATTCCTAACTTCAGCCGCTACCTCTTCATTTGCTGTAAAAATAACTAACTCATGTTGAAATGCAACTAGATCTCTTAAACTATTTACCTTACTTTCTTCTCCAACACAAATAAGTGTTAGTTCCATGTACCTCATCCTCCTTAGTATAAAAGAAATCAAACATAGATTGATATTCCCCTATACTAATCAGATCGATGAAGTGATGTATCCATCATGGCACCGTCCTCTCTCAAGACGCTTACGAAGTTAGCTGTCGGATTCGGGCTTTGAGAGTAGCCCTACTTTCAAATTTGAAAGATTCACCCCTAGTGACACTGCACAAATTGGTTCCTCCGCTCCATATAATTGGACTCAGCGTTTACAAAAAAATATATTCTGGCTGATATATTACTCCTGTATTTTGAAAAAGTAAACAGAAAAAAAGCCAGTTATAAAACTGGCTTTTCACTTATCTATACACGCGTTCTATTCACTTTATACGCAAAATGATTCGTTGGTCCATGACCACTACCAATATTCAATGGCTCTTCAATTGCTATACTAATAAATCGTTTTGCTTCTTGAACAGCATCTTCAATTGAGTATCCTTTCGCAAGTCCTGCTGTAACCGCTGAAGCAAATGTGCACCCACTTCCGTGCGTTTGCTTTGAAGGAATTCGCTCGCTTCTAAACTCAATAAATTCTTCTCCATCAAAGAGGAAATCAATTACTTCATTACCTTGATATTCTGCATGTCCGCCCTTCATAAGCACATATTTAGCACCTAATTCGTGCAATACTTTTGCAGCTTCCTTACTATCTTCAACATTATGAATCTCCACCCCAGTTAACACTTCTGCTTCTGGAACATTCGGTGTTATAACGGTTGCTACTGGTAATAAATATTCTTTTAATGCATGAACTGCTTCTTGCTGTAATAATGATGCACCGCCTTTTGCGATCATAACGGGATCTAGCACAATATTATTCCAGCCAAATTTTTTAATTTGTTCTGCAACAATTTGAATTATTTCACTACTAAATAACATTCCTAGTTTCACTGCATCTGGTGTTAAATCCGTACCAATTGAATTCAGCTGTTCTGTAATACCTTCTAACGGAACAGGATATACCCCTTGAACGCCAAGCGTGTTTTGAGCAGTAATTGCCGTAATAGCCGTCATTCCGTATACACCAAGCTCTTGGAATGTTTTTAAATCTGCCTGAATTCCAGCACCGCCGCCGCTATCAGACCCTG
Organism: Bacillus cereus group sp. Bce019; assembly: GCF_051781745.1. NCBI lineage: Bacteria > Bacillati > Bacillota > Bacilli > Caryophanales > Bacillaceae > Bacillus > Bacillus cereus group sp. Bce019. The sequence continues at coordinate 11,477 of NZ_JBPWJX010000030.1, read as the reverse complement.
CAATTGTTAAAGCTTTATTCACTTTCATCCCACTCATCCTTTTCTATCCAAAATAGCGATGATAAATCGTTTTTGCTTCGCTTATATCTTTCGTTCCATGTACGAGCACACGGCCATCTTTAAAGGCTACTAACCTCTTGTCTTCAACAGAAAATGATAGTAAATATGGATTTATGTTTAAATCATTTACACGACCTTCCAACAACTTTTTATATTGTTCAAAATTCATTTCATCTTTATGAGGTGGTCTAATTTGAACTGTATTTCGCCCGCATAAAACTGCTGTTTTTGATGTGTTTTCTTTATTTAAATACGGATATAATGCATTCTCTCCGCATGAAGGACAATTATGCTGGCGAAGTTTTTGCACATTCATACATGAATACTCATTCTTCCACATATCAAACGATACAAGCCCATCTCGAAGTGATTCGTAATCTTCTACTAACAGTTTAAGAGCTTCTGTTACTTGATGAGAAACGACAAGAGATACAGCAGGTGATATAATACCCGCTGTATCACATGTTGCCCCGCCAAGCGGAATCGACTGTAATAAACATGATAAACATGGTGTTTTACTAGGAAGGATTGTGTAAGAAAGACCGTAACTACCTACACATGCACCGTAAATCCATGGAATAGAATATTTTTGTGATATATCATTTACAATAAAGCGCGTTTCGAAATTATCAGTCGCATCAATAATTACATCAACATTTATAACAAGTTCTTCTAGCTCTTCAGCTGTTACATCTTGAACGAGAGCTTCTATTGTTACATCACTATTAATCTCTTCTAAACGTTTTTTAGCCGCTATAGCTTTTGGAAGATTATTCTTTACGTCGCTCTCTGCATACAATTGTTGTCTTTGTAAATTACTCCAATCTACATAATCACGGTCAACAATTGTTATCTTGCCAACACCTGCTCTTACAAACATCTCTGCATTTACACTACCTAATGCACCTGCACCGATAATAAGCACATGCTTTTCTCTTATCTTTTGCTGTCCTTCTTCTCCAATTGGAGAAAATAGTTCTTGGCGAGAATATCGATTATTCAACTACGCTCATTCCTTCTAAAGGACTACTTGCAGTTGCACAACGCTTACGTGCAATGCGACCTGCTTCAAATCCTAAACGGCCTGCTTCAATACTTAATTTCATTGCTTGTGCCATTTTAATAGGATCTTTTGCTCCTGATACAGCTGTATTTAATAACACGCCATCTGCTCCTAATTCCATTGCAAATGCCGCATCAGCTGGGCTACCAATACCGGCATCAACGATAACTGGTACTGTCGCTTGTTCAATAATGAAGCTCAAATTTAATGGATTTACAATACCAAGTCCTGATCCGATTGGAGATGCTCCTGGCATAATCGCATGCACGCCAAGCTCTTGTAATTTACGTGCTAATACAACATCATCAGATGTATACGGAAGTACGATAAATCCTTCTTCCAGTAACATTTCAGATGCCTTTAATGTTTCTACCGGATCAGGTAATAACGTTCTATCATCACCAATAACTTCTACCTTTATCATGTCACAAAGCCCAGAAGCTTTTGCTAATTTTGCAATACGAACAGCCTCTTCAGCGTTTTTTGCTCCTGCTGTATTTGGTAATAACGTATATTTTTTCACATCAAGTTTCTCTAATAAATTAGGTTGCTTTGCATCAAAGATATCCATACGACGTACTGCAAACGTTAAAATTTCAGCTTCAGAAACGTCAATTGCCTTTTGCTGTACGTCAAAATCAGGGAATTTACCTGTTCCTAATAAAAGTCTAGAATGAAATGAAAATGGTCCAATGTTTAACATAATCAACCGCCTCCTACGAAAGTTACAATCTCAATTTGGTCTCCATCAAAAACAGATGTATCTGTATGATCATCTTTTTGTAAAATATCTTTATTACGCTCTACTACAACAATTCTGTTATCTAGCTCTAAATGTGTAAGTAGCTCAGCTACTGTTTTTACACTCGCTGGCACTTCAATTTGGTTACCATTAATTTTTAAATTCAAACTCCCATCCCCTTTCTAAACTCTTCTAGAAAGCAATGAATCTAGCAAATGATTCTCTTGCTTTCCTTCTATTAAATCAGCCATATATTGGCCAGAAATAGGACTTAATAAAATACCGTTTCGATAATGGCCCGTGCAAGCATATAAACCTTTTATTTCTTCATGCTCTCCCATATAAGGAGCTCCATGATTCGATTGTGGTCTTAATCCTGCCCACGTGCTTTCCCATTCTGCTTCTTTTAAAGCTGGCAATATTGTATAAGCACGCTCTAATATAGAAGTTATACTTTCTGGCTGCACAGTTTTATTGAACGTATGTGGCTTCATTGTTGCCCCAATTACGTAACGTCCACCGCGCTTTGGAGTAATGTAAAATCTTTCTTGAAAAATAGGTGCTTTTAAAAGTTGTTTTCTACTTCTTACCGCAACCACTTCTCCTTTAACTGGATATGTACCCCAATCGCGGTGAAAATAACTGAGTAACTTCGTGCTCCATGAACCTCCTGCAATAACGACTTTCTCACATGTGACAATACCTTCACTTGTAATAACTCCAGTCACTTTATTATTTTCAATACGGATATCAAATACTTCTGTCTGTTCATATATATCAGCACCGGAAATCGCTGCAGAATGTGCGAATGCTTTCGTAAGCTCTGGTGCAATAACATGACCGTCTTTCGGATAATATACTGCTCCTATAATAGATTCGGATAGATATGGCTCTTTTTCCCGCACATGGTCTCCCGTTAGAAAATAAGAATCTTCACCTGTTTTCTGCTGCCAATCCATAATGTGAAGAATTCTTTCCTTCTCATCTTCATTTTGAGCAATACGATAAATTCCTTTTTCTTCATATCCAATATCAACACCCGTCTTTTCACGTAAAACTGCTGCAAGTTGTGGAAATATAGCTCGGCTTTCTCTAGCAAGTTCAAATAGCGGATCATACGCATCCCATTCTGCCTGAACACCAAGTAAACCAGCAGCTGCTTTTGAAGCTTCCGATGCAATACTTTGCTTCTCCACAATCGCTACTTTATGTCCTCTTTCTGCTAGAAAATGTGCAACTGAACTACCAATTACACCACCACCAATAATCGCTACATCATACTTCTCACACATGTTTTTCCGCCCACTTTCTTATTGATTCCTTATAAGATTTCGCTTTGCTATACGGGTTACTACTACTTACAATTCCAGACATAACTGCTATACCGCTTACACCGTTAGTAAGAACATCCACTGTGTTTTCTGGGGTAATTCCTCCAATTGCTGTAATCGGTATAGATAAACACCTTGCAATGTCTGAAATTTCTTCAAGCCCTCTCGCTGGCACACCTTTTTTACAATCTGTCGGAAATACATGGCCATAAACGAGTGAATCCGCTCCATTTTTAAAAGCTACTATTGCTTCATCTAGCGAATGCACAGAATAACCGACATGCAAATACGAAAACTTTTCTTTCACTGACTTTACATCTGTACTTCGATATCCTAGTTGAACACGAGGAATATTTAATAAAATTGCAATATCAATTCGATCGTTTATGACAATTTTAGAAGCTGGAAAGCCCTCCATTAATAGACTTTCCACACCTTCATATAATTCCTTCGTACTCTTCTCATGCTCACGAATATGCAAATAATCAATCTCACTCTCAATTTGCATCGCTACATTCACTAACTCTTCGAATGGCATATGGCCATTTGAGATTACGTGGAGCTCATTTTTCATATTCATTCGCCTACTTTAAAATATTTTCGAATAATTCATCGGCTGGGACGGTTTCATTCGTCATTCCTTTGTCCTTCAGCCACTTATTTTGTTCCTCCCAAGATTCTTTTGAATCTGATAAGAATGGCTCATCTTTCGTTTCCATCTTCTCTAATAAAATTTTCATACTTTCCTTTTCAACTTCTGGCACAAGTGGGAAGTTTTCTTTTTCTTGATGATTTAATAAAATATTCAATGCTTCATCTGGGTTTTTCTTCATGAAATCATAGCCTTTTTTCGTACCACGTAAGAAAGCTTGCAACGCCTCTTTATCTTTTTTCAACGTTTTATCACCTGTTACAAACACAAGCTCATGATAGTTTGGTACTCCGTAATCAGCTGGATTAAAGTACGCTGGTTCATGGCCTTCATGACGCATAACAGGTACTTCATGGTTAATGTATGCCCCTGTTACCGCATCTACTTTCTTCGTAATTAATGCTGGTACTAAATCAAAGCCAACATCTACTACTTTCACTGTATCAGGATTACCACCAGCTTCTTTTACCATCGTTTTTAAATACATCTCACTTAATGGTGTTCCAGAGTATCCTACTGTTTTTCCTTCTAAATCTTTCGGTGATTGAATGCCCGCTGATTTCAGTGATACAACATGATTTAATGGTGAACGTACGACAGCCCCAATTGATTTCACTGGAATTTGCTCATTCGCTCTCGCCATAACAACATCTGGCTGATAATACAAGCCAACTGTCACCTTCCCTGCTGCTGCTAGCGTTAATGGATCAGTCGGATTAGAAGGGAATTTAATATTTACCTTTACACCTTCTTCTTTAAAGTATCCTTTTTCAATTGCTGCATAGATAAAGCTATGTACCGCATTTGGATACCAATCTAACATGACTGTTATTTCTTTCTCTTTTTTACTTTTGTCTGATGCTGAATTACTCGAACATCCTGCAATTATTGCAATTAATAATGTAAACACAAAGATGCGCTTTAAAAATTTCATGAATGCTTCCTCCAACTAATGAATTTCTTTTCTAATATGGAAATAATTACGACGAAGAAAATAGCTAATAATGATAACAATACAATAGGTGCAAATACGCCAGCTCCATCTAACTGCGTCATCATTCTCTTACTGAAATATCCAAGCCCAGCTTGTGCACCGAGCCATTCTCCAATTGCTGCTCCGATAACACTAAGCGGAACTGCAATTTTTAAAGCTGAGAAAAAATAAGGAAGAGCAGACGGCAACTTTAATTTAAGAAAAATATCTCTTTTTGTTGCTCCATATGTAACTAAGAGCTCCTCCCATTCTTTTTTCGTACTACGAAGTCCATCATACGTATTGACCGCAATTGGGAAAAACGTAATTAAAACTGTGACAACAACCTTACTCCAAATTGTATATCCAAACCATAAAACAAATAGCGGAGCAAGCGCAGTAATCGGAATCGTTTGTGAAGCAACTAATAATGGATAAAATGCTCTTTCCATCCATGTACTCGCATTCATTAACATCGCTAGCCCTACACCTAATACGATAGAGATAACAACACCTATTAAAACGACGTATAACGTTGCAGGTAAATGAACTGTAAATAATATGTCTTTTAGTTTCCATATCTTCATTACAATCGCAGACGGTGACGGTAAAATGTACATCTCATCTACAATTCTTGCTCCTATTTCCCACACAGCTAGTAAAATACTAGAAAGTGTAATAGCAGGAACTAATTCTTTCAATCGGTTCATCACACAAGTACCTGCCTTTGTAACATACTAAGAAGCTCACCTTTCAGCGCTAATACTTCCGGTTTATATAAATCTTTTCGTGTTCTGTTATGATCAAGCGGTACAGTCCGCTCAGTCAAAGTCGTTATCGGCTGCTGTTCCACTACTAAAACTCGGTTTGAAAGAAATAACGCTTCTTCAACATCATGAGTAATGAATAAAATTGTTTTTTCCCACTCTTGCCATTGTTCAAACAACCATTCTTGCAAAGAGGCCTTCGTTAAAGCATCCAACGCACTAAACGGTTCATCTAACAGCAATATCTCCCCGCCTGTTAATAAAGTTCGAATAAAAGATACACGTTGTCTCATACCACCAGATAAATCTTTCGGATATTTTTTCTCATACCCTTGCAAACCAAATTTATGTAACAGTTCCTTTGCCTTTACTTCTGCTTCTTTCTTCTGTACACCTTGGCACTCTAGCGGCAGGGCAGCATTCTCAATAATTGTTCTCCACGGCAAAAGCATATCTTTTTGCGGCATATATCCTACAGGATGGTTCTTTGTTTCTGTCAGTTCTATCTGTCCAGTACTTACCTTTTCTAGACCTGTAATAAGGCGAAATAAAGTACTTTTTCCACATCCACTCGGTCCGATAATACTGACAAACTCTTTCTCATGTATAGAAGCATTTAATTCATGGATGATTGGTTTCTCATCGTAATGAAAAGAAACATTATGAAACTGTAGTATGTTCTTGCTCCTCAAATCCCCACATCTCCTTACGATAGGACATATCCCAGAATAAATATTCAAATCGACTGGAATATAAGAAGATCTCCTCTAATCTTTCTAGTTCTTTCTCAGACTTTCCAACTGCCATTTCATTTAATAAATCTATTAACCAAATACAAAGATTACCGTATTCTTCCGAACTATATCCTTGAATCCACTCACCAAAAAACTCATGATCTCTCGCTCCAGGAATATCATTTAAACGCTTTCCAATTTCCCAATAGCTCCACATACATGGAAGAAGCGCTGCTATTAATTCCGCAAGTGTGCCATTTTGAGATACAGACATCATGTAATTTGTATAAGCTAAATTTTTAGCAGATGGTTTCGCAGACTCTATCTCCTCTATAGAAATTCCAAGTCTTTTTGCATATTGTTTATGGATTGTCATTTCGCCATTTAATATTCCATCAATTTGTTCAGCGAACTTTCCCATTACTTGTGGATTCGTTGCTTTTACAACACCAATCGCATATAACTTTGCATAATCTAGCAGATATAAATAATCTTGAATAATATAATACTGGAATTTATCTTTTTCTAACGTGCCATCTCCCATACCCACTACAAACGGATGATTATGACTCATCTCCCAAACCGGTTGCACAGTTTCTAATAATCTATCGCAAAATTTCATTTCTCTATCCCCTTTCAATATATGTATCTAAATAAAAAACCACTTCTATATATAAGAAGTGGTTACAGCAAATAAAGTTATACATTTATTCGATGTTCCACTTCCCTTCGCTAGTATTACCTAGATCAGGTGTTGTAAGGGTTAAGGATTATTCCTCTCTCAGCAAGTCAAGCACCCCTAGTGGTTTCAATATGAAATTTTCAAATAAAAAAGCCCCGTTTCTATACGCAAAGAAACGGGGACTCATTGTTAGTGTCCGAATTGCTTCCCTACGCTAGCATAATCTAGATCAGGTAATAAAAAGGATCAAAGGCTTACGGCCTACTCTCAGCTGACAACACCAGCTCTCCTAGCAAACTATAAAATTATCACTGTCAGTATAACACCCTAATAAGACATCATCAACTTTTTTAATTTTCTTAATTATCAACATAATATCAAAATTATACAATACATACATTCTATTTTAGAAAATAAAACCCCAATTAATTGTATAAAAAGGAATCATTATCCTCAAAAAATTTATTTTTATATTGATTTCATATTACATTTATGTGAATACCCCCACTATATTATATCTTTATACTATAATAAAATTACAACTATACAACTAGAGGAGGTCTCTATTCCATGAATATGAAAGCTACTGCTTTAACAGCAACTACTGTAGCGATTGCTTCTTTACTTCCTTCTATGGGTGAAACAAATGTACAAAAAGCAAACGCTGAACAATTATCTAATATTAAAACTGGGTATGTCAAAGTCGATCAAGTAGCATTACATACAGAAGATAACGTAAAAAGCACATCAATTGATACAATTCGCTTTAATACAAAAGTGAACATCATTGAAACAACTAATGGTTGGTATAAAGTATCTGTTCATAATAAAGTAGGTTATGTACAAAAAGATGCTATTTTACTAAAAAACAAACTTCAATCTAATGATCAATACATCGTTAATGCTAATGCATTAAACGTTCGCTCTGAACCTAATTTAGAATCTTCCATTTTAGATGTATTACCAAATGGTAAGTTTATTACCGTTCAAGAAGATCAAGGCGAATGGTATAAAATATCACATAATGGCCAAACAGGTTACGTACAAAAAGCATTCATCTCTAATGGTTCACAACCCTTAGTAAAAGGAATCACCGTTCAAAATAATACAAAATATACTGTTGCAACACCTAATCTAAATGTACGTAGCACCGCTAGTACAAGTAGCGCTCTACTCGGTTCATTACAAAACGGTACTCAAGTACAAGTAGTAGAAACTGTAGGTACTTGGTATAAAATTCGTTTTGGCACAGGATACGGATATGTAGCAAAACACTATGTAGTACAAAATCAACCACAAGCTAAAACAGATCAGCCTTCATCAATTCCAGCTGCTTTCAAATTCCCCGCTCAAGGAAGAATTAGCTCAACCTTTGATATACGCTGGGAACAAATGCATTATGGTATAGATATTGCCGCTCCAGGAAACGTCTCTATCCAAGCTGCTGCTGCAGGTAAAGTTGTGAAATCTTATTATTCAGCTAGCTATGGCAATGTTGTTTTCATTGCGCATCAAATCAATGGGAAATTATATACAACTGTTTATGCTCATATGAAGGATCGCACTGTACAAGCTGGTGATCAAGTACAAACTGGACAATTAATAGGTCATATGGGAAACACAGGTCATTCATACGGGCAACATCTTCATTTTGAATTACATAATGGAGAATGGAATTTTGAAAAAACAAATGCAGTAAATCCACTGCCATATTTAGTTAGGTAAATTGTATGCCACGCAATATACCTCTTATAATTGAATACGTAGCCTTTTTAGGTTTAATCTGTTGTTTAATCATTTACAATACAAACATTGTATTTTTATCTATTATTATTGCTTTTGTTGCATTAGAAATTATGATGGAATCATTTCAAGTGCAACTAAAACAAAAAATTGCCCATATTTATAATGCTATTTTTCTTTTGAGTGCTCTCATAACAAATATAATTAGTAATGGCTTTTATTTATCTACTGTATTTCCAGTATTCTTTATGGCTGTTTTATTATTTGTAGCTAGATATATTAATGTCCCTTATAACCAAAAACAAAAACAAGAAGCTTAGAAAGAGGAGACACTGTGTACCAATCTTTCAAAGATACTCCAATAAAATACATATTGAATTTGTATAAGAAAGCCAATACTTTTTTTGGTATACAAGGAAGTTATACTGCACAACTTCTCCTATATGGAATGTTGTTTCTTGTCTTAATCACTTTCTCCTTGTTTTACTAACAAAAAAGGATCTCACATAAACTGGAGATCCTTTTTAATTTATATTAATTTTTCATATCGAAAATATTGTTTATCCACAAGCATATTTTTCATAAATAAAGCTCAGATTATATTTTTTCTCTAAGCTCATTCGTTGTTCGTCATCGCACCAATAGAAAAGAATATCATGAATCGTTGCGTAACGCTTATTTTTAAGAAATAGCCTAAAAAATGATGGTAAACAATCATGTAATTGTATAAATATATAATTGCGTAGTGTTTCTTCTTTATATTCAATGCCCTTACAAATATACAGTAATTCTTCACAATAATATGCATGCTGTGGAACTTGTATCATTTCGAAAAATGGCACATAAGATAGTAGCTTTCCAATAAAATGACCATATCGATCCATTACTCCTATCGTCATATGCTCCATCATTTCTTTCATCACATATAAATAATCATCTACATGCGTTGTCTTTAATGGGTCTAAGCGATCGGAAATTTGAGATAATACAGCTCTTTGACATGCTAAAACTGCCTGACTAGGTCCATAATATGATAGGAAATCTGTACACTTACGATATTTCCGTAATAAATCATGTGTATACAAATCATATACAAAAGTATTACAATACATTGCTAAACTCATCATATCACTATTTAATTGCTCTTTTGATAATGATTTCGCTCTCTTGCACATATAAAAGAATGTAAATTCCAATACTTCTTTATGAGATAATAAATGTTTACAATCGGTTATACACTTCTCATTAAATTTAACTCTATCCCAAATTTCAATATCCCTATCTGTCAATTCACCTATACGATATTTAATAATTAAATAATTTAAAGCAACTGATTGCGTCAAAAGATCCCATGTTTCATATTCCAATGAAGTATGAACAAACTCAGCTAATCCTTGCGCTATCATAAAATCATTTGCCTCTTCATACCAACCAATCTCTTGGCATAAGCGAAGAATACGCACTAAAGTTGGAATTTCATCTTTATGAAACTGCGGTAATTTCTTTGCTTTATTCATGCCATATACGATAAATGCCGCTAAATTTTCTTCTTTATAAAATTCTTTCTCTTTCCATACTAATATAGTTCGTTCTTTCCCCTCACCTTTTGGGTGACAAGGTACAAGCAAAGAAAATAATTCAGCGAAATTATTTGGTTCTATATATGTATCTGTAACCAAATTCCAATTTGGATCGCCCTGTACAGCCTTCATATAATTCCCCTTCCCTTTTCATCTATGTAGGAAATATTAATTTATTATCGCACCACTAAAAATTAATATTGTTATATTCAAAATCTCTCATAATACTTATATCTATCAGTATATCATCTTTTCTCTTATTAAAAATTAAGAATAACAAATTTTAAAAAAATGTCGAAATTATTAACCACATACTTATTATATAATGTCTCAGATACATCACGCTAACATATTAGTTTAATCCATATATACTAGAATAATGTATCTGAAATTTATATATAATTTAGCTCTTTATGAGTGACCATTAAACTCTCGGTTAATGAAAGTTTCAATTTACTCTGTACGCTCTGAGATTTCGCTCAAGGCAAATCCAGCTTGATCATCTGCTGATTCCCTTATAGCTAAATCTCCTAGTGCTAACATGCCAATAAGTTGACCACTATCAACTACTGGTAATCGTCTAATTTGATGCTGTGCCATTAGCTCTGTAGCTTTTTCAATAGAATCATTTGGAGAAACTGAGATAATATTTGTTGTCATTACATTTGTAATCTTATTAGATCCAGGATGTTTTTCAGCAATCCCTCGAACGACTAAATCACGATCAGTAACAAGCCCAACAACTTGCTCATTTTCAACAACAGGAATTAATCCAATCGATTCTTCCTTCATTTTTACAGCTGCCTCATATACATTGTCTAGCGGTGTACAATGTACAATATGGGTACTCATTAAGTCTCTCACTCGTGTCATTATGATTTCCTCCTTTTTATACATACCATAGCTTTTCCAAAATTCCTTTATTTATTTCTGGAAAGTAACGTAATAAAAAGGATTAACAAAATAAAAAAGAGCCAGCATAATGCTGACTCTTTTTTGTATGACCCGTACGGGATTCGAACCCGTGTTACCGCCGTGAAAGGGCGGTGTCTTAACCACTTGACCAACGGGCCATGGCTCCGCAGGTAGGACTCGAACCTACGACCGATCGGTTAACAGCCGATAGCTCTACCACTGAGCTACTGCGGAA
>NZ_JBPWJX010000029.1:0-48348 GCF_051781745.1 Bacillus cereus group sp. Bce019 | reverse complement strand
AGTTAGTTTGTCTAGCATCTAAAATAAAAATTGACGTTTCACGTTGTTTGTTTCGTTCAGTTTTCAAAGAACTACTTCGTCGCTCAGAAGCGACTTTATCAATATAACATTTCGTTATATTTTCGTCAACAACTTTTTTCAATAAGTTGTTTTTCGTTTGTTTTGTTTGTTACCTTTCGTGGCAACGAATATAAATATACCAGTTTGATTATTAAAATGCAATAGTTTTTCTAATAAAATTTTTAACTTAGTAAAAAAGTATAAAAACAGCACATTTCTTCTATATAAATATAATTTCTCGCACTATCAAGACTTACTATACCCACGCAACTCATGCTCAAATAAAAAAAGCTTTGGAGAAATCTCCAAAGCTTAGTCTTGTTTATGGCGCATAGCAGGGAATAATAATACATCACGAATAGATGGTGCATTTGTTAATAACATAACTAGACGATCAATACCGATTCCTAATCCACCCGTAGGAGGCATACCGTACTCAAGAGCTTCAATATAATCGTCATCCATCATATGAGCTTCATCATTACCTTGTTCGCGCTCTTTTAATTGCGCTTCAAAACGTTCTTTTTGATCGATTGGATCATTTAACTCAGTGAATGCATTTGCATGTTCACGCGCAACGATAAATAATTCGAAACGATCTGTAAATCTTGGATCTTCATCATTCTTTTTCGCAAGCGGCGAGATTTCTACCGGATGACCGTAAATAAATGTTGGTTGGATTAATTCATCTTCTACTTTTTGTTCGAAGAATTCATTTATAATATGACCAACTTCCATTGTATCTTTAATTTCTACATTATGTTCTTTTGCAAGCTCACGTGCTTCTTCTACACTCATCGGATTCCAGAAATCAGCTCCAGAGTATTGCTTAATCGCATCTACCATATGAAGACGTGTCCATTCGGGTTCTAGATTAATTTCATAATCACCATACTGGATTGTTGTTGTACCCAGTACTTTTTTCGCGATATGAGCAACCATATCTTCTGTTAACTTCATAATATCTTTATAATCAGCGTATGCTTCATATAATTCAATCATCGTAAACTCAGGGTTATGACGAGTTGATACACCCTCATTACGGAATACACGGCCGATCTCATATACTTTTTCCAAACCACCCACAATAAGACGCTTTAAATGTAGCTCAATTGCGATACGCATATATAATTCCATATCTAACGCATTATGATGTGTAGTGAAGGGACGCGCAGAAGCTCCACCTGCAATTGCATGCATCATAGGTGTTTCCACTTCAAGATAACCGTTGTCATCTAGGTATCTTCTCATCTCACGAATGATTTTACTACGAGTAACGAACGTTTCACGACTTTCCATACTTGTAATTAAGTCTAAGTAACGTTGACGGTAGCGTTGTTCAACATCTTTTAATCCATGGTATTTATCTGGTAATGGACGAAGAGATTTCGTTAATAGCGTAAAGCCTGTTGCTTTTACTGAAAGTTCTCCAACGTTTGTTTTGAACACTTTACCTTCAATACCTACTAAATCACCTAAATCTGCTGTTTTAAATAATTCGTACTCGTCATCTCCAACAGCATCTTTACGAACATAAATTTGAACTTGTCCATGTAAATCTTGAACGTGTGCAAATCCAGCTTTCCCTTTTCCGCGTTTTGTCATAATACGACCAGCGATAGAAACAGCGATTTCCTTCTCCTCTAATTCTTCCTTAGAGAACTCTCCATATAGACTCACTAAATCAGTTGTTGAATTTGTGCGTTCAAATCTTTTACCGAACGGGTCAATTCCTTGTTCACGTAAATTATGTAGCTTTTCACGACGAACAATCAATTGGTCGTTTAATTCTTCGTGGTTCATGTTATCCATGATATTGATATCACTCCAGCTCTATTTAATTTTACAATATATACAGTATAGCATTTTCTACTCAACTAGAAAAACTGCCAGCAACTAACTGGCAGCTCTTCTTTCTTTCACGTAATTATAGGAAGTGTATAGAAGAATGTCAATCTCCTATGTCCATTATTAACCAACGTAAATTGTTTGTTGTTTCGCTTCCACTTCTTCTACAAATGTACCTAACACATTCGCAAGGTCTTCCCGTGTGTTACAAGCATTAATACCATTACGTACACTCGCATTACCACGAACACCTTTTAAATACCAAGCTGCATGTTTTCTCATCTCTCTTACAGCGACACTTTCGTTCTTTAAGTCAATAAGACGATCTAGATGTAACATACATACATCAATTTTCTCGCGCACTGTTGGTTCCGGCATTAATTCACCTGTCTCCAAATACTTTACCGTACGATAAATCATCCACGGATCTCCAAGAGCCGCACGACCAATCATAACACCATCTACACCAATTTCATCAAGCATACGCTTTGCATCTTGCGGCGTTGCGACATCACCATTTCCGATAACCGGGATATTTACAGATTGTTTTACTTGTTTAATAATATCCCAATCCGCTTTTCCTTCATACATTTGCACTCGTGTACGTCCGTGAACCGCCACAGCTTGGCCACCAGCACGCTCAACAGCCCTAGCATTTTCTATTGCGAAAATATGTTCTTCATCCCAACCGATACGCATTTTAACTGTAACCGGCTTTTCTACAGCATCTACAACCGCTGCTACCATTTCATATATTTTATTCGGATCTAAAAGCCACCTTGCCCCCGCATCACATTTAACGATTTTCGGCACTGGACAACCCATATTAATATCAATTATGTCTGCTGTCGTATATTTATCTACATATTTCGCAGCATCTACAAGAGTTTCTTTCTCTCCACCAAAAATTTGTAAACTTAATGGCTTTTCTCTCTCGTCGATATATAACATATCTAATGTTCTTTTATTATTAAGTAATATTGCCTTATCACTTACCATTTCAGCACAAACTAAGCCGGCACCAAATTCTTTTACTGTTAAACGGAATGCAGAGTTACACACTCCCGCCATCGGTGCTAGTACAACCGGATTTTTCATCTCGATATTTGCAATCTTTAACAATCAACCTACTCCTTCCTGTACAATCACTTTGGCATTAATTCCTCTATCGAAACATTTAATGCCTTAGCAACTTCTACTACAAAATCTTGAGAAGGCGATCTATTCCCTCTCTCAACCTCACCTAAAACAGATACAGATACCCCTAGTTCTTTAGCAAAACCTTCTTGTGTATAGCCTTTTAGCTTTCGAAAAGCACGAATGCGTCTTCCCCATTTTTCTGCTTCCATACCGTTACTCCCTCTCGCCTTTTCATTTCTTCTACTTGTGAACGTGAAATGTTTTGTTTTATGTCTTGATTAATCTCTAACAACGGAACGATAACAAAAGCTCTTTCAAACATCCGCGGATGCGGAACAATAAGATTCTCTGCTTCAATATTCTCTTGATTATAAAGTAAAATGTCAAGGTCGATAGTCCTCGGCCCCCACCTAATTTCCCTTTTTCTTCCTAGGTCATTTTCTACTTTTTGTGTTACTTTCAATAACTCTTGTGGTGATAAATTGGTAGAAATTTTTATAACTAAATTTAAAAAGCAACTTTGGTCAGTATAGCCAACTGGCTCAGTTTCATATACAGATGAAATATCATCAACCTGAATATAAGGATTTTTATTTAAAAACTGAATCGCTTCAGTTAGATACGTATAACGCTCTCCAATATTTGACCCTAATGCAATGTAAGCTATATTGTTCATGGACGTTCTCTCGTAATTTCTACTGCTACAGCACGATAATGACCCGGTATCGGTGGATCCGGCTTAATTACCTTAATTGTACAGCGTGAAATACTTTCATATTGTTTTAATATATCTGCAGCAATATTTTCAGCGATACTCTCCACAAGCTTATACTTTCTATCCTCAACAACTTTTCTACATAATTCGAAAAGCTCTCCATAATTGACCGAATGCTCTAAGTCATCACTTTCCCCTGCACGCTTTAAATCCAACTCCACCGTTAAGTCAACTTTAAATCTCTGACCTAATTTATTCTCCTCTGGGAACACACCATGATAACCATAAAACTCCATATCATGGATATAAATTTTATCCAATTACCTTACCCCCTTACCAATCATCGCATCCATCATTTTAGCCATACGCGCCATTTCTTTCACATCATGGACACGAACAAACTCACAGCCCTTTTCAATACCAAGACAAACGGTAGCTCCTGTTCCCTCAAGGCGTTCCTCCACTGGCAAATCTAATACGTGCCCAATAAAGGACTTTCTCGAAGTACCTAAGAGAACTGGATAACCTAGCACATTTAACTGTTCTAAATTACGCATCGCCTCTAAGTTCTGCTCAGGTGTTTTAGCAAAACCGATACCTGGATCTAAAATAATATTCTCATCTGGCACACCAGCATTTTTAGCAATTTTAATACTGTCATACAAATCAGCAATCATATCCGCCATTAAATTACGATAATTCATATTATCGCGGTTATGCATTAAAATGATGGGTACATCATAATGAGCTGCGACTTCAGCAATTTTTGGCTCCGCCTTCGCTCCCCAAATATCATTAATAATATGAGCACCAGCCTCAATTGCTTGCTTTGCAACTTCAGCTTTATATGTATCGATAGATATAGGCAATTTTACTTCTTTTGAAACTGCTTGAATCATCGGGACAACTCGCTTTATTTCTTCTTCTACTGATACTTTAGCAAAACCTGGGCGAGTAGATTCGCCACCAATATCAATAATATGAGCACCTTGACCTTGCATTTCTTTTGCGTGACGTACCGCAGCATCTACCTCGTTGTAACTCCCACCATCAGAAAACGAATCTGGTGTTACATTTAAAATCCCCATAATTAATGTTTTTTCATTTAAATTCAATGTATATTCGCCGCAGCGCAAATCATAATCCCACTTCAAACTACACATCTCCTCTTCGTAGTTCATTTCTGCTCCATAATTTCTCTCTTTGCATTCCATAAAGGTACATTAAACTTTTTGTAACCACTCCTACTTTACCCGGGAAATCCTGCGCTTCTATACGATAAAGCGGAACAATTTCTTGAATGGAGTTTGTTACGAAGACTTCATCCGCTGAAAGTAGCTCATCTTTTGTAAAGAAACCTTCCTTTACTTCTATATTTAATTCTTCAGCACTCTTTATAATAAACGCACGAGTGATACCATTTAAAATCCCTGTCTCTAACGAAGGTGTATATAAAACATCACCTTTCACAAAAAATAGATTCGAAACAATGCCCTCTGCAACATAACCTGCTTCAGTGAGGAAAATACCTTCCTTACTCACAACATTTCCAATTTCACGCTTCCCTAAAATATTATTTAAATAGTGATGAGACTTCAGGCGAAATGTCCCTTCCGGTGTATTTCGCACTTGTTTTAGAATAACACCTTCTTTTTCCACTACATCCCCTGGAGCTGTTAAAGGTTTTATAAAAACAATAACAGAAGGCTCTTCATACATTTCCGTTTGTAATCCTATTTCATCTATACCCGCCGATACATTAAAACGTACATATGCATGCTTCAATTCATTCTTAGCGAGTAAATCTTTCAAAATAAGCATCACATCATTTTTTGTCATTGTCCATTTAATTTGCAATGTATCCAGCGCCTCTATTAAACGGTTATAATGATCATCCAATAAGAAAGGATGACCATTATAAATACGAAACGTTTCAAAAACTCCAAGACCATATAAATAACCATGATCATAAGGAGAAATTCTCGCTTCACTTGCTTCTACATACTGACCATTTACGTAAATTAACATAATGTCGCACTTGGACTGTATTTACGAATGAAATTCTGCAACAGCTCTTTCCCATGAGAAGTCATAATAGATTCTGGATGGAATTGCACACCCTCTATCGGCAATGTCTTATGACGAAGTGCCATAATTTCCCCTTCCTCTGTCCAAGATGTTACCTCTAAGCAATCGGGTAACGTCTCTTTCTTAACAATAAGGGAATGATAGCGCGTCGCAGTAAACGGATTAGGAATATCCGAAAAAATCGTCTTTCCATCATGATGCATAAGCGACGTTTTTCCATGCATTAATCGCTCTGCACGGACAACCTCTCCACCAAACACTTGTGCAATGGATTGATGCCCTAGACAAACACCAAAAATCGGAATCTTTCCAGCAAAGTATTTAATAACTTCCATACTAATCCCAGCTTCATTAGGACTGCACGGACCTGGAGAAATCATTAGAAAATCTGGTTTCATATTCTCAATATATGAAATGGTCACTTCATCGTTACGTTTAACAACGAGCTCTTGTCCAAGTTCTCCAAGAAACTGCACTAAATTAAATGTAAAAGAATCATAATTATCAATCATTAATATCATTTCTCTCACCTAACCGTTTCTTCACTACGTTCTTTTGCACGCCATAAAGCAATCGCCTTTTTTAACGACTCTTTATATTCATTTTCCGGATTTGAATCAATTACAATTCCCGCCCCTGCTTGTACATGAGCTTTTCCATCTTTAGCAAGAAGTGTTCTAATTACAATATTCAATTCTGTATCTCCAGAATAACCAATCCAACCGATTGACCCTGTATAAATCCCTCTTCGAACAGGTTCTAATTCCTCAATAATTTCCATCGTACGTATTTTTGGGGCACCAGTAATTGTTCCCCCAGGGAATACAGCCTTCACTAAATCAAAAGCATCTTTATCTTCTTCCACCTCACCACGTACATTAGAAACAATATGCATAACATGCGAGTATTTCTCAATTACCATAAATTCATCTACTTCTACAGTGCCATATTTACAAACACGTCCTAAATCATTTCTTTCTAAATCCACAAGCATTACATGCTCTGCTCTTTCTTTTTCGTTCTCAATTAATTCTCTTGCTAATTCTTCATCCTCTTGCTCATCCGCGCCTCTAGATCTCGTTCCAGCAATTGGTCTTGTACTTACTTCAGTTCCTTGTTTCTTAATTAACAACTCTGGCGATCCACTAACGATTTGAAAATCCCCAAGCTCCAGGTAACCCATATATGGAGATGGATTAATTTCACGAAGACTTGTATAAATTTCTAGTGGGTGTGTCTGTAACGTTCTTTCTTGTCTCGTCGACAAGTTTACTTGGAACACATCACCCGCTCCAATATATTCTTGAATACATTCAACTGCCTTCATAAAGCCAGCTTCAGTAAAAGCAACTGCTTCACTTTTCTTTTCAGGACTTTCAAAGGGCACGGTCACTTCAGGCGCTTCTGTCATCCAAAGACTCTTCCACTCATTTAGCCGTTCTTTCGCCTCTTCATATTTATCTACATAATGCGTAATAACCCATAACACTTGTTCTTTTTGATCATAGACAAATACGTCATCAAATAATAAAAAGAAGATGTCAGGTATATCAATATCATCTTCCGCAAGAGAAGGCAGCTTTTCAATATAACGGATACAGTCATAACTGAAATAGCCAATTGCACCACCTTGAAAAGGCGGATACTCTGGGTTATAGTCCGTCTTCCATTGTTCCATATATTCTTGCATTAAATCTAACGGATTCCCTCGTTTTATTGTTTCCTTACCACTTTCACTTATATGTAACGTTTCATCCTTCCCTCGGATTACCGCTACTGGGTTCAGTCCTACAATGTTATAACGACCGCCACGGCCGCTTTCTAACAAAATATGTTGCGATTTACCCTGAGAAAGAAATTTATATTGCTTAAAGAAATCTAACTGATATGGAATAGAAAGCGCTAAAGATTTTCTTCGTTGCATATCAACACCCCGTCTTCTTTTATCCCACCCTCTTAGATAAACCAGCTCAAACTACATAAGTTATTTATATAGAGATTGATTATACTCGAAGGCTAGTGAAAATAATTTAATTATACTACCTCTTATTTTACATGAAGTTTTCTAGTCATTCACTCTTTTCCTATTTCCAATCCCAAAAGAAAAAGCACCCTTTTTCAAGGATGCTTTTTCAATCGCGTTTAATTAGGATTCAAATTGATAAAGTGGTGTACTTAAATAACGTTCACCGTTACTCGGGATAATAACAAGTACCTTTTTCCCTTTACCTAACTTTTTCGCAACCTCTGTTGCTGCATAAATAACTGCGCCTGAAGAGATACCAACTAAAATACCTTCCTCTTTAGCCACTCTTCTCGCATATTCAAATGCTTGCTCTGTTTTCACTTGAATAATTTCATCATATACTTCTACATCCAACGTCTCCGGAACAAATCCCGCACCAATTCCTTGGATTTTATGTGGACCTGGCTTCCCACCAGATAATACTGGTGAATCTGCAGGTTCTACTGCATAAATTTTAATATCTTTATACGCTTCCTTCAGTACTTCACCAGCACCAGTAATCGTTCCACCTGTACCAATACCTGCAATAAACGCATCTAATTGGTCGCCCATTTGTTCAATAATTTCTGGACCTGTTGTTAAACGGTGAATTTCTGGATTCGATTGGTTTTTGAACTGTTGTGGTATAAAGTAGCCATGTTCTTTTGCTAATTCAGTCGCTTTACGAATTGCTCCACCCATTCCTTCAGGCCCTGGAGTCAATACTAATTCCGCACCGTAAGCACGTAATAAATTACGACGCTCAATACTCATTGTTTCTGGCATTACTAAGATTGCATTATATCCTTTAGCAGCCGCTACCATCGCTAAACCAATTCCTGTGTTACCACTTGTCGGCTCAATGATTGTATCGCCCTCTTTTAATAATCCCTTTTTTTCAGCATCTTCAATCATAGCTAATGCGATACGATCTTTAACACTACTCCCCGGATTCATAAATTCTAATTTTAAGTATATATCTGCGCTGTCTGATTCTACGATGCGGTTCAACTTAACGATCGGCGTTTTCCCGATTAATTCTGAAACTGATTGTGCCACTCGCATTCCTGTCACTCCTAACACCGAGTATTTTTATTGGTTTTATCTATATTTAGATTTTGTCAGAAAATTCCCTGTTTGTCAATTCATTTGGAGGATTGCTCCTCTTAATTCCCTTATTACAAATTCTCGATTAAATTTGTAATATCTTCTTTAGAGAACTTGTATCGTTCATTACAGAAATGACAGTGAACTTCTGTCTCTTCCTCTTCTTCACGAACTTGCTCTAACTCTGTTTTACCTAAACTAATTAATACACTCTCAATACGCTCGCGTGAGCATGTGCAATTAAATTGAACATCCATTGTTTCTAATACTTTTACTTTATCTTCTCCAAGAACTGCATATAGTAGCTCTTCCGGAGAAAGACCTTGTTCAATCAACGTTGATACAGGTGGAATCTTTTGTAAACGGTCTTCAATAAATGAAATCGTTTCATCTTGCGCACCCGGCATAATTTGAAGGATGAATCCACCTGCCGCTAATATGCTATCATCTCCATTTACAAGAACACCAACACCTACAGAAGAAGGCGTTTGTTCAGAAACTGCAAAATAATACGTAAAGTCTTCTCCTAATTCTCCTGAAACGATTGGAGATTGACCAATAAACGGCTCACGCATTCCAATATCTTTAATTACAGTTACAAACCCCTCTGTACCTACCGCTTGATATACACGTAACTTCCCTTGTTCTGTTCCTTCAAAATCAACATGCGGATTCGTTACATAACCACGTACATCTCCATTTGCATGAGCATCTACTAAGATAGGGCCAATTGGGCCGTTACCTTCTACCTTAATCGTTAACTTTTGCTCGCCCTTTAACATTGCGCCCATCATTGTACCCGCAGTCAAAGAACGCCCTAGTGCCGCTGAAGCTGTTCTCCATGTATCATGACGTCTTTGCGCCTCACTTACTGTATTTGTTGTACGCACACTATACGCACGCACTTCTCCATCAAATGCTAACGCTTTTACTAAATAATCTTTCATACGTATTTATTCACCTTTCTCATGCTGTAAATTTGCATTACGTTCATATAACATATACAAACCTTTTAACGTTAAAAACGGATCTACAATATCAATTACATTCGATTCTTCGGAAATTAATTTTGCCAATCCACCTGTTGCAATAACTTTAGGTTCTTGTCTAGCTTCTTCTTTCATACGCTTAACAATACCTTCCACTTGTCCAACATAACCATAAAGAATACCAGATTGCATCGCACTTACTGTATTTTTCCCAACAACACTGCTTGGTTTTGTAATTTCGATACGAGGAAGTTTTGCTGCTCTGCTATATAAAGCCTCTGCTGAAATCATAATTCCTGGCGTAATAACTCCACCCATATAATGTTTTTCTTCGTTAATATAACAATATGTAGTAGCCGTACCAAAATCAACAATAATGAGCGGACTTCCATATAAGTGGATTCCTGCTACTGCATTTACAATTCGGTCTGCGCCTACTTCACGCGGATTTTCATATTTAATATTTAGTCCTGTTTTTATCCCAGGTCCTACTACAAGCGGTTTAATTTTAAAATATTTTTCACACATGCGCTCTAAAGCAAACATAATTGGTGGTACGACTGAAGATACAATGATACCTTTCACATCTTCAAACGAAAGACCCTCATGCTCAAGCAATTGCTTTACAAGCATTCCATATTCATCTTCTGTCTTATGACGATCTGTTTCCATGCGCCAATGCTGACGAAGTTCCCCCTCTTCAAACACACCTAGTACAGCATTTGTGTTCCCTACATCCAATACAAAAATCATATTCTCACCACTTATCTTATTTAATCTATATTTGTGCAGTATGTATAAAACTTATAAAAACATCATATCACACATACTTATATAATCAGCTTTCCTATCCTCATCATTTTACAAAAAGATTGCTCTCTATTTCAATTTTTAATACTAGTTTTACTTAAATTACTTTATCCACTAAGTTCTCAATAGTAATTAACAAAGATTTTAACAAACAAAAAAGGAGTGACGATAGTCACTCCTTCACTTCTTACTTATCTTCTTTATCTTCATCGTCTTTCTTCATGTTGATGTTTACTTTCACATCATCTGAAGATGTTGGACGTTCTGGCAATCTGCCGTAATCACATAAATGATTGATTTGCTCTGCATCTAACGTTTCTACTTCAAGTAACGTTTGTGCGATAATATCTAGTTTATCACGGTTTTCAGTAAGAATTTGTTTTGCACGAGCATAACATTCTTTCATAATTGATTGCATTTCCATATCGATTTCATGTGCAATCGCATCACTATAGTTTTGTTCTGAGTGGAAGTCTCTTCCTAAGAACACTTGACCACCTTGCGAGCTACCAAATTGCATCGGTCCAAGTTTGTCACTCATACCAAATTCCGTAACCATACGTCTTGCAATACCAGTCGCACGTTGGAAGTCATTATGAGCACCTGTACTCACTTCACCAAATACAATCTCCTCAGCTACTCGGCCACCAAGTAAACCAGTGATTTTATCAAGTAACTCTGGTTTCGTCATGAAGTAACGATCTTCTTTCGGAAGCATTACCGCATATCCACCAGCCTGACCACGAGGGACAATTGTTACTTTATGAACGACATCTGCTTCATCGAGAACAACACCAATTACAGTATGACCTGCTTCATGGAAAGCAACGATATTACGTTCTTTTTCAGAGATAACACGACTTTTCTTAGCTGGACCTGCAATAACACGATCCGTCGCTTCATCGATATCACTCATATCAATTTTCTTCTTATCTTGACGTGCAGCTACTAAAGCAGCTTCGTTTAATAAGTTTTCAAGATCCGCACCAGAGAATCCTGGTGTACGAGTCGCAATTGCTCTTAAATTAATATGCTCATCAAGTGGTTTATTACGCGCATGTACTTTCAGTACAGCTTCACGGCCATTTACATCTGGACGATCTACTGTAATTTGACGGTCAAAACGACCTGGACGTAATAACGCTGGGTCAAGAATGTCTGGACGGTTTGTCGCAGCAACGATAATAATACCTTCGTTTGCACCGAATCCATCCATTTCAACAAGTAATTGGTTCAATGTTTGCTCACGCTCATCATGACCACCACCAAGACCTGCGCCACGTTGACGACCTACTGCATCAATTTCATCAATGAAAATGATACAAGGAGCATTTTTCTTTGCATTTTCAAATAAATCACGTACACGTGATGCACCGACACCGACAAACATCTCTACGAAGTCAGAACCACTGATAGAGAAGAATGGAACGCCAGCCTCACCTGCAACAGCACGTGCTAATAAAGTTTTACCTGTACCTGGAGGTCCAACTAATAGGACACCCTTTGGAATACGAGCACCAACTTCAGAGAACTTACGAGGGTCTTTCAAGAATTCAACTACCTCAACAAGTTCTTGTTTCTCTTCATCCGCACCAGCAACATCTCTGAAACGAACTTTTTTCTTTTCATCATTATATAACTTCGCCTTACTTTTCCCGAAGTTCATAACACGGCTACCGCCGCCTTGAGCTTGGTTTAATAAGAAGAAGAATAAAATGAAGATGATGACAAATGGAATGATTGAAGTAAAGAATGTTACCCAAGCACTTGTTTCTTCTGCTGGTTGATACTTAACTTCGGCACCTTTCGCTTTATCATTAATTTTCTTTTGTAATTCCTCAGTATTTGGTGCATAAGTAACAAATTGTTCTCCTTGGCTAGAGTTATTAAATTGTCCTTTTACCTCAAATACACCATTTTTCGGTTGAAGTTGCACATTACGCACTTCACCGCTTTCTAGTTTAGTAATGAATTTGTCGTAGCTAACTGATGTCGTTTTTTGTGTCGAACCATTAAAATAGCTCACGATTCCAATTACTACTAAGAATATCAGTAAATAAAAGATGGTATTACGGAAGATACGATTCATTCCTAACCTCCTCTCACGGCATAAACACTATAGTAAATCGTAACATAGAAAAACTTTCCTATACAATTGTGAAGCCTATATTTAATTAATTTGAGTAAACGCTTGGTTTTAATACGCCTACATAAGGAAGATTACGGTATTGCTCTTTATAATCTAATCCATACCCTACTACAAATTCATGTGGAACAGTAAATCCAACATAATCCGCTTTCAGATCAACCTTACGGCCTGTTGGCTTATCTAATAATGTAACAATTTTTACAGACTTCGCTTTACGATATTTGAATAAGTCTACTAAGTAGCTTAGTGTAAGACCACTATCAATAATATCTTCGACGATTAAAATATCGCGACCTTCTACAGAAGTATCAAGATCTTTTAAAATTTTCACTTCGCCTGTTGAAACTGTAGAGTGACCGTAACTAGATACAGCCATAAAATCCATTTCAAGATATGTATCTGTTCTCTTTAATAAATCTGCCATGAATGGCATTGCGCCTTTTAATACACCAATTGCAAGAGGTACTGTGTTTTTATAATCCTCTGCAATAATTGCACCTAGTTCGCGCACCTTTTCTTGTATTTGCTCTTCAGAAATTAATACTTTTTCGATATCTTGATTCATCATTTCATTATCCTCCCGGAAGACTCCTTGCTTTTGTAGTGAATAATCATATATTTATCCTTCTTTGCCATCTCTTTCGAAATTGCAAATGCAGATCGTTTCAACAAGGGTACCCAAATAATAGTCCCACTTGCATCACAAACGACCGGCCATTCTTCTCTTTTTTCTTTCGGTACTTTCGCTTCGATAAAAATAGCTTTTATCTTTTTCGTGCCATTCATACCTTGTATTGACATGCGATCTCCATTTTCTCTAGAACGAATACGAAGTGGATATGATATATCATTATACTTAGCAACAAATACTGTTTCATTCATGTTACTTGGTATATCTTCGCTCACCTCTGTTACAAATTCATCCCCGTTCAATAGCGTAATGGTCCCGGGTACTGATAAATCTTGTGAAAAAGGAGAGACAATTTCTTGTTTAAATCTAAAGCTACACTCCTCGTATGAACGAACAATTTTCAAATCACCTGGAAAATCAAGTGAACCTGAAGGTTGTGTCCGCTTAAAAAACTCAATCAACTTGTCAATATGTATAGAAGAAAGAGAAGATGGAATCTTATATTCATAAAGATAGTTTAATATTAGTTGAATCCCTCTTCTTTGTAAAGGCATAGACATGGATTCAAAGGCAGGAATTGATAAGCTAATTTGTTTATCACTTTTTTTTGTAATTACTTTATTCATTTTCTCAAAAGCTAATTCCTGCAAATAAGCCTCATCCTCTTGCATCTGCACGCTAAATTTTTGGAATTTCTCATGCATTTGTGGATTTTCTTCTTTCAAATGAGGAAGGACATATTTACGTAATCGATTCCTTGTATATACTTCCTTTTTATTACTCGGATCTATACGTGGCATTAAATTTAGCTTATTACAGTAATCAACAATTTCTTCCTTCGTTACGCCAAGTAACGGCCTAATTAAATATCCATTATGAAAAGGACGCTTCACTGCAATTCCTGCATATCCTTTCGGAGTACTCCCTCTTACAAGACGCATTAAAATTGTCTCGACTTGATCATCTCCATGATGTCCAAGAGCAACATATCTCGCATCATATTTCTTCATTATTCTTTCCAAAAATGCATATCTGCATTCTCTCGCAGCAACCTGTGCATTCATTCCGTATTGCTGTTGATATTGTGATACATTAATCCTTATCGTTTCACAAATAATTCCCAGTTCTTCACAAAGGCCCTGCACAAACTGTAAATCCTCATAAGATTCATCACCTCTAAACATATGATCCACATGAGCAACTACAATTTCCAACTGTTTTTCCGCTCTTTTTTCTAATAAATAATATAAAAGCGCTAACGAGTCAGGGCCACCAGAAACTCCCACAACAATTGTTGAATCATTCTTTAATACATCATGCTGCTTTACAAAGTCATCTACTTTTTCAACAAATGTATCTTTCAACTTCGCAATCACCTTTCATTAAACAAGAACAGCAACCTTAGTCGCCTTGTCTACAATGGTACAACTTTTACAAACATTGTGCAAAAAAAAGATATACAAAAATTACATTTTTATCTTACATCCTCCGTGTATATTCAAAAAATTAATAACATTACCTTTTCCCACAAAAAAACCTAGGTATTTCACCTAGGTTTTTAAAATCAAATTATAGATAAACATTCCACTTACATTTTACTGCGCCTGCATTCCTACAATCGGAATCGTAGCCCACTTCGGCATATTTTTCTTCACTTTTGCCACTACAATAGTCATATCATCATTTATATAACCATCACAAGAGCGAATCACTTCTTCCATAATGATATCAGCAATTTCTTGCGGGTCTTCGGTTTGCAATTCTTTAATTTTTCGTTTCATCCACAATTCATGATTCTCCACATGCTGTGCTCCTTCAAAAATCCCATCGCTCATCATAATAAGAATATCGCCCGTTTTTAATTGTTCACCCACCACATCAACTTCAACATCTTCGATGATTCCCATCGGCAAATTACTTGCTTCAATTTTCAAAATATTATTTGCGCGTTTAACAAAACTCGGCGTCGATCCAATCTTTAAAAACCTTGCACTCGCATCCCGCAAATCTACCATAGCTAAATCTAATGTCGTAAACATTTCTTCTGTCGTTCTCAAAGAAAGAATTGAATTGATAGACTTAATTGCTATTTCTTCATCAATGCCTGATTGGAGTATTTTTTGTAATAATTTCACCGTTTCCTTACTTTCCATATGAGCTCTTTGCCCATTACCCATACCATCACTAATCGCAAGTGCATATTTACCAACACTTAAATCCATCATCGCATAAGAGTCACCCGAAACAAATCCACCGCCTTTTGCAGCTGTAGCCAATCCTGTATCAAGAGAATACGTCTTCGCCGAACCAAATGATATTAAACTATGGCCATTTGGATAAGAAGACTTTTCTTCATGTTTAACGACAATATTTTCTTTAAGGATATCTGAAAGCATCGGTGCAACTAACTTTTCACACTCACCATGTTCATTAGATGCAACTGGAATTAACATTTCAATATCAATACTTCCTCTATCTAAACAATAAATATCAACATGCTCTACTTCGACACCAAAATCTCGAAACGCTTGCATAATCTGTTCTTCCTGCACTTGATGATTTTCACGCTCTCGTTGTATCTCCTTAGCAAAATCCTCCATAACCTTTGATACACCTAATAGTTGCTCCGCTACTATTCTACGATTTTCCTTCATTTGTTTTCGTAACTTTTGTCCCTCATAGAAGTGATCTAATTCACCGGCTACTAAATCCGTCACTTTTTTCCCTCTCACACAATGCTTGTCCCACTCACGAACTAATTTACGATTATGTTGCAGGGTTCCTTCTTCCGTTTCATTCATTATTTGTTTCATATAATCGTACGTTTTATCAAAATTCACTACCCAGCATTGATCCTTTTTAAAGCATGTTTGACATGTTTTCGCAGTAATTGTACTCAAAAACAAATCTGCTTCTGTCTCTTTATCTTCTTCCTCTACATACCCATATACAGAAAAGCTATTAGATAAAGCAGCAAATACATTTGCAAATTGGTTGATTTTATTTGCTGTAACATCACGCATCCTTCTTAAATATTGTTGTTGATCTTGCGAATGCTCTTGTGTACCTGGCATAAATTTAGCAATACGATCCAAAACAAGCTTCGGTGTTAATAAGAAGATAACAATCGCTACACCTGACTCAATTAAAGTTGTTACAATATTTGTCTGTTTGTCTACATATAATGTAATTAAGCTTGTCCCAATTAATAAACCTAAACTAACACCTAAACGCTTTCCTTCTTTTAACAATCCACCAAGCAATCCAGAAAAAGCAAGAAGGCTAAGCTGAGACAAGCTAGACACATTTGCTAAACTTAATATTAGTCCTGTTACAACCCCCACTGTAGATCCTGTGGCAGCACCCGCAATAAATGCAAATACTAGCACTAAATACCTTGTAAAAATATGTTGAATAGAAGCATCATATACAAACCAATCTGTTGTACCCGTTAAAACAGATGCTAGTAATATAATCAAACAAACAATTTCTTCCGTCTCTAATGCCTGTTGTTTTCCTTTCCTTTCCACTAAAAGTGGGACACTTTGTAAAAATATCATAGTTAATACGAAACTAAGCCCAGCCTCAATGGTACTAACGAGTAAATCGTACATGGTGACAGTTTGTTGCGCAAAATATACAACAACTAAGTGTGCGGTTAATGCGGAGATAAATACTTGAAATGGAACAAGTCCAACAGTTTTACGTGTAAATCGACTAAAGAAGATATTATAAATGAAGAAGGTAAAGATAGATGCAAAGGTAAAAAACAAATTATCTATCGATACTGAAAGAGCTCCTCCCATTAGAGCTAAAAATGCTAGCGGCATCTTATCCCGCTTCATAACATAAACAGCAGCAAAAAATGGCAGTGCAAACGGTAAAATATTTGTTAATATATATGCTCGTCCCAAAAGAAAACCAATAACAACAATAATAAATCCCCATCTAAAGAAAACTTGCTCAAATTTCATTCGCAACTTACTCGTCCACTTTATTCCACCAAGCTGACTCTCATTCATTGCCAATGCACTTGTATTCATAGTATTCCTTCCTGCTTTAGGCATATTTTTAACACCACCTGCATAGTTTAATTACTGTCATTATAAAAGATGATTGTTGGTTTTTTTGTCAAAACAACAGTTTTCACTTTTATAATCGTTCGACTTTTTATTCGAAATAACTCTACAGATATACACGGTATGTAAGTTATTTTCGGGATTTTAATTAAATATTCAGAAAATATAGGGTGATTTTGTAGAATTGTTGTATATCTTCATTTATTTAACAAAAAAAGATCATGCAAATTTGCATGATCTTTTTAGATGACCCGTACGGGATTCGAACCCGTGTTACCGCCGTGAAAGGGCGGTGTCTTAACCACTTGACCAACGGGCCGTTAAATTAAATATAGCGGCGGAGGGGATCGAACCCCCGACCTCACGGGTATGAACCGTACGCTCTAGCCAGCTGAGCTACACCGCCATGTCGTCTTATTTAACGGACAATTAGTATCTTACATCAGATACTAATTAAAGTCAACACATCTCAAAAACTTTTTTAAAAATATATTTTTACATATAAAAAAGCACCCTGAGCCATCACTCTGGGTACCTCTCTATATGTTAAAAACTAAACGTCCTTATTATCCGCGACGCGCGCCACGGCCACCACGTTTAGACTCTGTGTTACGCTTTAAAGAAGTTAAGCGATCTTCGCTATCTTTTAAGAAGCGTGCCATCTTTTGCTCAAATGTTTCTTTCGGAGCTCGGTCGTTACCGCCACCGCGATTATCTCTGTTGAAAGAGCGATTATTACGTTGTGGACGTCCAGAACGTTGTTGATCACCACCGCGTTGGTATTCACCACGTGGACGATCTCCTTCTGTTTTTTCACGTTCTTTCGCTTTTTTGATAGATAAACCAATCTTTCCATCTTTTTCAACATTAATAACTTTTACTTCTACTTGGTCGCCCACTTTTAAGTGATCGTTAATATCTTTTACATAGTTATCAGCAACTTCACTAATATGAACAAGACCCGTTAAGCCCTCTGGCAGCTCCACAAAAGCCCCAAAATTTGTAATACCTGTTACTTTACCCTGTAACTTGCTGCCTACCTCGATTGACATAAAAAAAATGCTCCTCCTTAGTGGTTAAAAAGTCAAATTTTACTTTATTATATATAATCCTAAAATATAGTGTCAATAAGACATACTCTACTTAGAAACAGGAAAAATTATCTCCCCTTTACCAGAGAAGAAATAATCCCTTCTAGCAATCTTTAATACGTACTCTTCATCATTTAACTTTTGAACTTCGTCTTTTAGACTTTTTTCTTTATTCGTTAATGAATCCAGTTCTTTTTTCATGTCCTTAACTTTTGCTTCTTTTGCTTTAATGGAACTGTTTTGTTGATAAAACGTTACACTAATACTCGCAATAATTGTAAAAGTAAAGACAAGAAAAACCGCTAAACGGCGATAAAGTCGCTTCCTGTTCTCATCCGTTTGTATTATATGCTCTTTAACAGGATTTGGACTCTGTTTTTCGATTGTTCTTTGTCTCAGTTCCCTCATTTCCGAGGTCCCCCTAACTTCTTTTTTATATGCTCCCATAGTTGGAAGATATGTCCCTTCAATTTTGCTATATATTGCAGGAACCCTATATGTTTCACTATAAAAAGTTTAACACGATTAGGGAGAAGTTTCCATATGAGCGAAGCAATAAATCGAACAGGCCAGAAAAAAACTTTCCATATGAAAAGTAATATCCAAATCACCATTTTCCATAACACATGTCCAATTGAAAGCAGTATACGAAATAAGAATAATATAAATGCAATAAATAGCTGCGCTATAATAATAACAGGTTTTATCATGAGTAGCTGTATAATTCGAACAAAAAAATATGTTGTTTGCATAAAAATATAGATGAGAAAATTTAACAGCTTCATGTATAGTGCCTTCAATAAGCTTTGATATGCCGCAAAACCACATAATAATGCCAAAAACACATATATACGTAGCTCAGCTTCATTTACGAGAAGCAATACATAAAAGACGAATAATGCTTGGACAATCCAAAATAATATATCATGTATAAATACAAGCCAACGTTTACGTTCTTGGCGCTTTAAAAAACGTTGATATGTATCTAAAGACGCTCCAATCCAAGCACCCATTCCAATCATTGAAAGCATTGTATACAACTGAATTGTTAAGCTCATTTAAACAACTTACTAAAGAAACCTTTAGTTTTTTCCCCTTGATTTTCATCGATATACAGCATCTCATTAACTTTCCCTTTAATCGACACAATACCTTTTTCCACATCTAAATTTTTCATTTGTAAATTTTGACCACGAA
The DNA here is from genome assembly GCF_051781745.1 of Bacillus cereus group sp. Bce019. Classification (NCBI taxonomy): domain Bacteria; kingdom Bacillati; phylum Bacillota; class Bacilli; order Caryophanales; family Bacillaceae; genus Bacillus; species Bacillus cereus group sp. Bce019. The sequence goes on along the minus strand of NZ_JBPWJX010000029.1, from coordinate 28,439 downwards.
TCGTTAAAAAACCCATTACGGTCTCTAGTAAAAACTCTTCGCTATCAAAACTCTCTACCTGCTTCACACCGGTAATATCAATTATACGCCTGCCACGCATAATAATGTCATGCTCTACAGAAACATTTTGTTGATTAGAAGACGTAGGTGAGTAACCATTATTCACGTAAATCCCCCCATAGGTTTTTACTAGCTAATAGTAATGTATGAGGGGATACATGATTTTAGAACAAGCCTTCTTCCGCTTTTACTTTTTCTTCACGAACTAAGCTATACATATTTGCTGCATCTTCTTTTTTAGTTGTTTCTTTTAATTCATTTATTTTTACAGTCACTATTTTTTGACCAAAACGAATTGTTAATTCATCAGCTACTTTCACATCAGAACTCGCTTTTGCCACTTGACCATTAATAGATATTCTTCCTTGATCAGCTACTTCTTTCGCTAATGTTCTTCTTTTAATTAAACGTGATACTTTTAAAAACTTATCTAGACGCATATCAAATCCCCCTATTAACGCTCTGTTTGTTTCGCTTCTTCCCATAAAACATCTAACTGTTCTAATGATAAATCTTTCATCTCTTTATTCATTTCAGCTACTTTTGCCTCCATGTATAAAAAACGACCAGTAAATTTCTCATTAGTTGAACGTAACGCCTCTTCTGGATCTATTTTGTAATGACGAGCTATATTAACAAATGCAAATAGTAAATCACCAAACTCACCCAGCATCTTTTCCTCATCCATATTTGTAACCTCTTGTTGGAACTCTTGCCATTCTTCCAAAGCTTTCTCTATCATCGGTTGCACATCAACCCAATCAAATCCAACCTTACCAGCTTTCTTCTGAATTTCATAGGCGCGTAGTAACTGTGGCAAACTTTTGGGAACGCCATTTAAAACAGATTCTTTCACGAATCCTTTTTCTTGTTTTTTAATTTCTTCCCAATTTGCAATCACTTCATCAGCGCTGTTTACATCCGTATTTCCAAACACATGCGGATGGCGACGAACCATTTTCTCAGATAGAGCTCGAATGATATCATCTATAGAGAACCAACCTTCATCTTCTCCGATTTGAGCATGAAGCATAACTTGTAATAATATATCACCTAATTCTTCTACTAAGTGATCATCATCCTCTTCATCGATTGCTTCCAACACTTCATAAGCTTCCTCAATTAAATATTTCTTTAATGATTGATGTGTTTGCTTTTTATCCCACGGACAACCATTTGGACCACGAAGTTCCGCAATAATTTCTCTAAGAACATCAAACTGTTGATACAAGGACGCACGCTCCTGAACTGGCGGCACGTACACACTCGTTAAATTATTCAATTCCGTTTCATGATCTAACATGTACAACGGTACCTTCTTTACTTGTTCAAATGAAGTTCCTGCAGCTGTTACGATATACACTTCATAATCATCTGGTAACATCTCCATTAATGTTAATTTCACATCAGATGCAACGAATGCATCATATACTTGGCAAAAGATTAAATGTTGACGCAGTTCTAATTGCCCTCTTTCAAATGATGTAGCATCAAGTAATTGGAATCCTTCAATCGGATCAATCTTTAGACTTGCAAACATAGGATCAAGGAAACTTTGTCCACCCTCAATTCGCACTTCAACATTTGAAACTTCTCCTTTTTCTAACAGCAGCTGAACTGTTCTTTCTGCTACAAGTGGATGCCCGGGAACAGCATAGATAATTTCTGTACCTTCAGCTTGTTCTAGCAATTTATTCGCAATTGTTTCATATACAATTTCAAACGTATCATGCGCTTCATATACAGCATCAAAAGACGTATATTGTACGCCTTCTTTCTCCAATTCTTCTATAACTGGATGTTCCTTCGTTCTAACAAACAGATGGTCTGCTTCTTTTATTTTTCGATATACACCCATCGTTAGCTGATCTAATTCACCAGCTCCTAAACCTAAAATAGTAATGATTCCACTCACAACCAGTCACCTCTATCCACTCTTCTTCAATGAACCTTCTTTTTTCTCTTGTTTCATAACGGTTCCTAATTCTTTTTTTGTAAATACACGTAATTTCAAAATAAAAAACATATATGTCAATCCGCCGATGGCTACACCTAACAACGCTTCAAGCGTCGCGCTTCCTCTATGTTCCGTATTAATTACTAATCCAGACATCTGTAACACACGTGTGAACATCATTAATACAAACCCCATACAGATACCACTAATTACTATCCCTAACATATTTCGCTTATTGATAAGTGCCCCTGATACAGCTCTCGTAAGCAACAAACTATTTAATCCAGAGATTATAATTAACGCACATAAAGTCGCAAAAGCTGCACCTTTCACACCAAAATAAGGCATGAATATATAATTTAACGCTAACTTTAAGCAACCTCCAAATACAACAAATAACGCTGGCTTAAACGTTTGCCCTAATCCTTGTAAAATAGAAGCTGTCGTAATTGACAATGAACTAAATAAAATAGATAACGATAAAATAGATAAAACATCTGATCCATCACTGTTTTCAAACAACATAATATTGGTAGGTTGAATAATACAAGTTAGTCCAATAGCTGCTGCAAGTCCAATAACAAATGTTATTTTCATTGCTAACTTTACCTTTTCTTGAATAAAGGAAAGATCTCCTCTTTCCTTCGCCGCTGTAATAATCGGAATAAGTGACAACGAGAAAGAAGTCGTCACAACAGTACCTAATTGCATTAGCGGAATACTTCTATCATAAACACCCTTTAATACCTTTGCATTTTCAGCCTGTTCTCCCGCACCAATAAGTAAGCTGTAAAAGGACACTGAATCAGCCATCTGTATAAAAATAAGCACTAAATTACTAACACAAATCGCTAACCCCTGCCAAAAAAGGATTTTAACTATCTTCCTTTTACCCTTAATTCTCGCTGCACTTTTGAAGAATATAGAACGAAAATCTTGACGCATATACAATATAAGTACAATAATCCCAATAAGTCCACCCGCAATTGAGCCTAACATAGCCCCTGCACCAACTGTATATAAATCAAATCCGTGAGCAATTAGGAATAGTGATAAAAACACAATAATAGAAACTCGAATTGTTTGTTCTATTACTTGCGAAACAGCCGTTGGCATCATATTATTAAATCCTTGAAAATACCCTCTTGCTACAGACAAAAATGGCATCAATAAGAATGAAAATGAAATAACACGTAGTAACTTATCTAAGTGTATATCGCCCATAGCTACCGCAATTGTTTCGGCCCCAAAAAACAATGTAAAGAAGCCTATAAAACCAATTCCTAATAAGAACCAAAAAGATACACAAATAATTTCTTCTGCTTCTTTTTGTTTTCCCCGCTCTAGTCGTTCTGCAACCATTTTCGAAATGATAACAGGAAATCCATAAGTAGCTAAAATTAAACAAAATCCATAAAATGGGTAAATTTGTTGGTAAATATAAAACCCAATATCCCCCGCTATATTTTGATATGGAATACGGTAAAAAGCGCTTAATACTTTTGTAACGAAACTTGCAATCGTTAATATAATAGCCCCACGCCAAAAGGCTTGATACTTCTTCGCTTCCATACAAGAAAACTCCTTTTTCTATTCTCACCTCTCGTATTATATCATAAAGAAAAGAACAAACTCCCTTACCAACACGGGTAATAATGAGTTCCTAAATGTTAAAAATATTCAACGAAAAAAGGTAGCAAAGTGCTACCTTCATTCAATATACATATATCTCCAAATAATTGATTTCTCAAAAAGAAAGATCATAATTAGGAAAGATTGCTACTTCTAAAATCAATATACCCTTACTGTTCCATTTGTTTCGCTAAGAAACTGGCAGCAGTATTAACCGCTTTATGCTCGATCTCGCTTATAATGGCTTCTTTTGAAAAAATAATGACGGCTCCAATCGGATCTCCGTTTGCAACAATCGGTCCAACTGTATAAGAATGAACCTTTTCTGTTACACCATCAATAATGGAAATATCACTTTCATCCGTCATAATAACAGACTTTCGTTCTTCCATCGTTTTTTCAATTAGATCGCCAACACTTTTATTTAAGTATTCTTTTTTCGATACGCCTGATACTGCGATGATAGAATCTCGATCACACACAAGCACATTATGTCCTAAGCTGTCATATAAAGCATCAGCATATTCTTTCGCAAAATCACCTAGCTCACTAATTGGAGAATACTTCTTTAAAATTACCTCTCCATCGCGATCAACAAATATTTCTAGTGGGTCTCCTTCTCGAATACGTAAAGTTCTACGAATTTCCTTCGGGATTACGACCCTGCCTAAATCATCAATTCGACGTACGATTCCAGTTGCTTTCATTCTAATGCTGCCTCACTTTCTACTGATGATCAAAGTGGTGAATTTACCTGTTCATGTAAAAATCACCAACTGTTAGATATAGTATTTTACACATTAGTTCTTCTATGCACGTCGAATTGTATTTTTTTATCTTATTTTAGGCATTTATTACTTCTTTTTTTACATCTGGTAAGCCTTTTAATAAATTTTCAGCAATCGTTAACCACTTCGATGTCTCTAGGCCATTTGTTTTCATAACAATTTTCAATTGTGATCCTTCCATTCCTAAACCGATCATACGTCCAAAACTATTTCCGAGCATGAATAATTTTCCACCATCAATATTTTGACTTGCTTGTTCAGAAAACAGGAATGTTACTTCAAATTTATTCTGCTTAATTAATTCAATTTGTTCTTTCATTGCCAACACTTTAATATTTGCAATTTGTAATAAATAACCAACTTCTTGTGGATAATCGCCAAATCTATCGATCATTTCTTCCTGCAATTCTTCAATATCCTCAATTGCAGAAACACCTCTAAATTGTTTATACATCATAATTTTTTGCTTACTATCTGAAATATAAGCATCTGGTAAGTATGCATCTACCTCTAAGTCAATTTCAACATTAACTATATTTTCAGCCCCATCTGTTCCTCTACGCTGTTCAATTGCATCTTTTAACATTTGAGAATATAGATCAAATCCGACAGAATCAATAAATCCATGCTGTTCTGCCCCTAACAAATTACCTGCTCCACGAATAGATAAATCTCTCATCGCAATTTTGAAACCAGATCCAAGTTCCGTGAACTCTTTAATTGCTTGTAGACGCTTCTCTGCAACCTCTGACAGCACTTTGTCACGTTTATATGCAAAGTATGCATATGCAACACGATTAGAACGTCCAACACGCCCACGAAGCTGATACAACTGTGATAATCCCATACGATCTGCATCAAATACAATTAACGTATTTACATTCGGAATATCTACACCCGTCTCAATAATTGTTGTACTTACAAGAACATCATGCTGTCCTTCTAAAAATGATAGCATAACAGACTCTAATTCGCTTTCGTTCATTTTCCCATGTGCGTACGTTACGCGGGCATCTGGAACTAACATCGAAATTTCATCTGCTTTTCTTTCAATATCCTCTACACGGTTATATAGGAAGTAAACTTGACCACCTCTTGCAAGCTCTCGCTCTATCGCCTCTCGCATTAACGCTGGATTATACTCGACTACATACGTTTGGACTGGGAAACGATTTTCTGGTGGTGTCTCAATAACAGATAAGTCGCGCACACCAAGCATAGACATATGAAGCGTCCGCGGAATCGGAGTTGCCGTTAATGTTAATACGTCAACATTCGCCTTCAATTGTTTAATTTTTTCTTTATGTGTCACACCAAATCTTTGTTCTTCATCAATAATAAGAAGCCCTAAATCTTTATAAGTAACATCTTTAGATAAAATACGATGTGTTCCGATTACAATATCTACTGTTCCATCCTTTAAGCCCTTAATTGTTTCATTTTGTTGTTTCCTCGTACGGAATCTACTTAATAAGCCTATATTGATTGGATAATCTTGAAAACGCTCTCGAATTGTTTCATAGTGTTGCTGCGCAAGAATCGTTGTCGGTACTAAAATTGCAACTTGTTTTTCATCCATAATCGCTTTAAATGCCGCACGAATAGCCACTTCAGTCTTTCCATACCCTACATCACCACAAAGGAGCCTATCCATCGGGCGTCCGCGTTCCATATCTTTTTTAATCTCGTCAATAGAACGTAACTGATCCTCTGTCTCTTGGTATGGGAAAGATGATTCGAACTCTTGTTGTTCTGCCGTATCTGGCGTATATGCATAGCCTTTTGAAGCTTCGCGCTCAGCATATAGTTTAATTAGGTCATCCGCAATGTCTTGTACAGATTTTTCAACTTTCGTTTTAACCTTTTTCCAATCATTCCCACCTAATTTGTAAACTTTCGGATCCTTACCTTCAGATCCTACATATTTTTGAACTTGATCAATTTGTTCAATTGGAACGTATAGCTTATCATTACCTTGATATTTAATATTTAAATAATCTTTATGAACACCATTAATCTCTAATGTCTCAATACCTAAAAATTTACCTATACCATGATTTACATGAACTACATAATCTCCAACTTTTAATTCCGAATAACTTTTAATACGTTCAGCATTCGATAGCTTTTGTTTACGTTGTGATTTTTTAACTTTCTTATGAAAAAGCTCCTTTTCAGTAATGACAACAAGCTTTTGCATCGGCATTTCAAATCCTGCATGTAAATCACCTACAGCAATTTGTAACCTTCCAGGCAATAAAATATCTGTACCTTCTACAATATCTGCCTCAATATCATAATCACTTAAAATATGTTGTAATTTTTTCACACGTTCATCATCTGTTCCGAGTACAACAGTCGTAAAATGCCCTTCATTCCATCTATCAATTTCTGTTTTTAACAAATTCATCTGTCCATGGAAATCTTGCATTGTTTTACATGTTACATTAACAATATTTTGCGGATGTGTGTGTGCGATATGACGCAAGAATAACGTTAAATATACAAAACTTCTTTTTTTATGATGAAGAAACCCCTCGAATGGGTGAGAGAAAGATAAATCTTGAATAATTGTTCCTTCACCAAGAAGTGATATATACCATTCCGCCTCTTCTGTTTCAAGATGTGATGCTGTTTCTTGAATACGGGAAATCTCATCTAAAATTACAACACCATCTTCTGGTAAATAATCTATCAGACTAGCAGGTTCTTTATAGAAAATAGATAAGTATTTAAACATCTGTTCTATACTTTGCCCGTTTTTCAACACCTCAATTTCATGACTTACCGTCTCAAGCACTTTAGTCTTTAGTTTATCATCAGAAAGTTTTTGCATCGTCTTAGTCAAGCCTTCTTCAAGATGCTGAATTCCTGATTTTAATTCTTCCTGTGAAAATAAAAACTCTGTTGCCGGACCAAACCTAACGCTTTCTTTTTTACCTTGAGAACGCTGTTCATCCACATCAAATAATCGAATAGAATCGACTTCTGTATCAAAGAATTCAATACGAAATGGTAGTTCTTCAGTTAAAGGATAAATATCTAATATTCCCCCACGCAAACTGAACTCCCCTGGAGCTTCTACCATCGACTTACGTTCATAGCCAATATGATGTAAAGTATGCAAGAGCGCATCTAAATCAACCTCTTGCCCTAGATTGATTTCAACTTGCTTTTGCTTCCACAATTCTTTTATTGGTAAAAATCTACGCAATCCTGCCACTGGCGCTACAATGATTCCATTCTCTCCCGCAGCCAAGCGATTTAACACTTCTATACGTTGCGCCTTCAATTCTGGACTTGCAACTCCAATTTCCGATGCTATCAGTTCATTCACTGGATATAACCACACATCTTTTTCACCAAGTAACGCCACTAAATCTTCATGTACTTTTTGTGCTTGGTATAAGTTATGTGTCACGATTAATTGTGATTTTTTTGTTTTTTTATATAAAGCCGCCATTAATAATGAACGAGAAGACGTTGCCATCCCTGATATAAGTTGTTCTTTTAACCCATCTTCTAACCCATTAATAACCGATTGTATCTCTTCATTTTTATAAAATTGCTCTAATAAACCTATCATTTTTAAAACTCCTCTCAACATAAAGAGCAAGTCATTCTATTTTATGCAAATATTTTGGAAAAAGAAAACAGAAAAATGCTTTGGACATGCCAAAGCGACAACATTTTATTGCAGAAATTTTTCATACTCATAATACTCAGGATAAGATGCGAGCGTTTCTTGACACGATTCACAAATCGTTTTTATATATATATTTCCATTCTCATGAAAATGAATCATTTCTACTACTTCTTGCTCCGTTAGTTGAAATAAAACGTCGCTATATACTTTTTCTGCGTTAATGGAGCCTACATTACCTCCGCAGTGTCTGCAATAATAATACCCTTCCATACTAGCCTCCTAAAAATTCAATTACTACTAGTATGGGTAAAACAAAAGAGAAATATTCCCAATCTCATTTTTAACTATTGAAAGTATTCATGATTTGAAGAAAAGGCTTATTTAGCCACTCTTCACATGCATCCGCTGCTTTTTCAATAGAATGGTTAACATCCGGAATCTCTTCAGATGTAAAGCGTCCTAATACATAATCGACTACCTTCATTCCATTTTTCGGGCGATCAATTCCCATACGGATACGTTGAAATTCTTGTGTTCCTAAGTGCGAAATCGTTGACTTTACACCATTATGTCCACCGGCACTACCTTTCATGCGAAGACGCAATTTACCTACAGGAATGTCTAAATCGTCATACATAACAACGAAGTCCTCAACATCAATTTTATAATAATCCATGAGTGGACGAATACTTTCCCCAGATAAATTCATGTATGTTAGCGGCTTTAATAAGATTACCTTTTCTCCATTAACAAACCCTGCACCAAATACACCTTTAAATTTTTGTTCATTCAAAGAAATGTTCCAACGCTTTGCAAGTTCATCAATGGCCATAAATCCAATATTATGCCTTGTTAATTCATATTCTCTACCTGGGTTCCCAAGTCCTACTATCAATTTCATTCTTGTACCACTACTTTCTTTTTTCGATACGAAAAGACGTAACCAATTTTGGTTACGTCTCATTCTATCCAATTAATTGAATAATACACTCACAGATTCTTCTTCGTATACACGAATGATTGCTTCTCCGATTAATGGAGCAACTGAAAGTTCATGTACTTTGTCGATTTTCTTCTCTTCTGGTAATACGATAGAGTTCGTTACAACTAACTCTTTAATATTTGAATTTTGAATACGCTCAATTGCTGGACCAGATAATACTGGGTGTGTACAGCAAGCATATACTTCAGAAGCACCGTTCTCAACAAGAGCGTTTGCTGCTAATGTAATTGTACCAGCTGTATCAATGATGTCATCAATTAAAATCGCTGTTTTGCCTTCAATATTACCGATAATATTCATTACCTCTGAAACGTTCGGGCGAGGACGACGCTTATCAATAATAGCGATTGGCGCTTTTAGACGATCTGCCATTTTTCTCGCACGAGTTACACCACCATGATCAGGAGACACGATTACGATATCTTTAAGACCTTTTGTTTCAAAGTAATCAGAAAGAATCGGTACACCCATTAAGTGGTCGATTGGGATATCAAAGAACCCTTGAATTTGTGGAGCATGTAAATCTAGAGTGATTACACGAGTTGCACCTGCTGTTTCAAGCAAGTTTGCTACAAGTTTCGATGTAATTGGTTCACGAGAACGCGCTTTACGGTCTTGACGCGCATAACCATAGTAAGGAATAACAATATTAATTGTTTTCGCAGATGCACGTTTTAATGCATCGATCATAATAAGTAATTCCATGATATGTTCGTTTACTGGGAAGCTTGTAGATTGAATAATGAATACATCGCAACCACGGATACTTTCTTCAATGTTAATTTGAACTTCTCCATCACTAAAACGATCAACAGAACATTTTCCTAGTCCTACTCCAATATGCTTTGCAATCTGCTCAGCAAGTTCCTTATTAGAGTTTAAAGAGAATACTTTCAAATTAGAATTTAGATATTGAGTCGACATCTAGATTAACCCTCCACATTATTATGATTTTTTCTTATTCAGCAATTGATCAACATAGTCTTCTTTGTTAACTTGACGTGCACGTGCTACCGATAATGCTTTTGATGGAACATTCTCTGTAATTGTAGAGCCTGCCGCCACATAAGCACCATCTTCAACTGTTACTGGAGCAACAAGGTTTGAATTACATCCAATAAATACCCCATTACCAATCACAGTTTTGAATTTATTCTTACCGTCATAGTTCACCGTAATTGAACCACAACCAAGATTCACGTCTTCTCCAACTTGTGCATCCCCGATATAACTCAAGTGTGAAGCTTTACTTCTATTACCAAAGACAGTTTTTTTGATTTCCACGAAGTTTCCAACGCGTACTTCGTCTCCAATAACTGAATCTGGGCGAATATGTGCAAATGGACCAACCGATACTTCTGTACCAAGCTTACTATCATGTACAGTAGATTGTCGAATTGTCGTACGATCTCCAATTTCACTATCGCGAATTACTGTATGCGGTCCAATTTCACAATCAGAACCAATTACAGTGTTCCCCTCAATAATTGTTCCTGGATGAAGAACTGTATCGCTACCGATAATTGCATCAGCAGAAATATAAGTGTTACTTGGATCAATAATTGTAACACCATTTACCATGTTCTTTCGGTTGATACGATTTTTCATAATAATTTCCGCTTGCGATAGAGCGACTCTGTCGTTAACACCTAACGTTTCATCGAACTGCTCTGTTTGATAAGCTGATACGATATGACCTTCATTTTTTAAAATCTCAATAACATCTGGAAGGTAATATTCACCTTGCACGTTATCATTTGAAACTTTAGAAAGTGAAGCAAATAAAGCCTTATTATCAAAACAATACGTACCTGTATTGATTTCTTTAATAGCTAATTCTTTCTCATTTGCATCTTTATGCTCAACAATCTTTTCAACATGACCATTCTCATTACGAACAATACGGCCATATCCAGCAGGCTCTTCTATGTATGCTGTTAGCACCGTCGCCATTGCTCCTGCTTCTTTATGTTGCTGAAGTAATGCTTCCATTGTTTCAGCAGTTATTAGAGGCGTATCACCACAAATAACTAAAGTTGTTCCTTCTTCATTTGCAAGTACACTTGCAGCTTGATCTACAGCATGTGCTGTACCAAGTTGTTCTGCTTGTAATGCAAATTCACTTACGTTCCCTAGCTGTTCTTGTACCATTTCAGCACCATGTCCAACAACCGTTACAAGTTTCTGCAATCCTAATTGAGATACTTGATCGACTACGTGTTGTACCATAGGTTTTCCACATACAGGATGCAGCACTTTGTATAGCTTAGACTTCATACGTGTGCCTTTACCTGCAGCTAGAATCACTGCAAATCTGTTTGACATATAGACCCTCCATCGCAACCTATTTATCCATTAAAGATATTATCCTAAATCATCATATATTTCAAGAAACACATTTTAACTATTAAATTTTACCATAATTCTTATAAGATGTTTTACTCTTTAGTATCTTTTTTAAGAAATAAGCTATACTATTTAAAATGATTTTGAAAAAATTAGTAGTTTCTTCTTTTTATGTTAATAAATTATGCAGTTTCCAAATATAAAGCAAAAAAAACAAACTCCTGTAAATGCTTACAGGAGTTTGCTACAAAATTATAAGGCTTTTTGTCAAAAGCCCTTTTCATTCGAATTTTACGAAGCACCTGCTTCTTCAAACTCAACCTCTTCTAACTCGCCTAAACGATGATACTCTGTTAAAACCGCATCTTGAATTTTAGAGCGTGTACCAGAATTAATTGGATGTGCAATGTCACGGAACTCTCCATCTGGAGTACGTTTACTTGGCATTGCTACAAATAATCCATTATTACCATCAATTACACGAATATCATGAACAACAAATTCATGGTCTAGAGTAATAGAGGCAATTGCTCTCATGCGGCCTTCTGTGTTTACGCGGCGTAATCTTACGTCAGTCACTTCCATCTTGTGTTCACCACCCTTTTCTAAATAAGCGATATATTTGTATAAATTCCACAAATTTTCTATTTTCCCTTTAATTTTTTAAAAATTTTTAAGATAAAAATTTTTAATGTAGTTGAATATAGAGATTAGTAGAGGTTATCGCTTACAAAAGGTTACTTAACTAGGGCGATTACTTCAATTTCAACGGAAACATCTTTCGGTAATTTTGCTACTTGCACACAAGATCGAGCTGGTTTATGAGTAGAGAAATAAGAGCTATATACTTCATTCACAGCATTAAAATCATCCATGTCCTTTAAAAATACTGTTGTTTTTACGACTGTATCAAATGAAGCACCTGCTTCCTCTAATACCGCTTGTAAATTTTGAAATACTTGTTCTGTTTGTACTGTTACATCTCCTGTTACAAGCTCCCCATTTGCCGTCAATGGAATTTGTCCTGAGCTATAGAACATGTTATTTACAATAATCCCCTGTGAATAAGGTCCAATTGCTTGTGGTGCCTTGCTTGTTTGAACAACTTTCATACTTTTCACCCTTTTATTATTTATTTTACTCTTTAAAAATAGTGTACGAAAGGCAGTTTGTCCACCTATTTTATAATCTATAAATAAAATAAAAAAAGATAGAGCTATCTGCTCTATCTTTTATTCCGCCTCTACAAGCCCTTCATCAAATGGCGCAAGAGAATAATTCCCTTTTTCCACTTGAATCGTTTTTTCTTTCACATCAACTTCCGATAGACGAATTAATGATACAAAATTATTAATTAATCGTTCTTCAATATCTGTGGATTCTACTAATACACCAATACCAACAACATTAGCCTTGAACTCTTCTAACATACTCATCATACCTTGAATTGTTCCGCCAGCTTTCATGAAGTCATCAATAATTAAAACATTCGACCCTTCTGGAAGACTGCGTTTTGCTAACGTCATTGTTTGAATTCGTTTAGAAGAACCCGACACATAGTTAATACTAACAGTCGGACCTTCTGTTACCTTATTATCTTTCCTTGCAATTACAACTGGTACATCTAAGTAATTTGCCACTGCATAAGCAAGTGGAATCCCTTTCGTTGCCACCGTCATAACTGCATCAATTGGTTGCCTAGCAAAAACAGAAGCAAACAAACGACCTGCGCCATTAATATGGCGAGGATTACTCAATAAATCTGTCATGTATAAGTAACCGCCAGGCAAAATACGATCTGGGTTTTCAAATAAGCCACAAAGCTCATCAATAATTAGATCTGCCTCTTCTTCACTTATATACGGTATATATTTCACTCCTCCTGCTGCTCCTGGTATCGTTTGCAATGTGCCGACCCCTTGTTGTTCAAACGTTTGCTTAATAATAACTAAATCTTCACTAATGGAAGACTTAGCCGATTGATACCTTTCAGCAAAAAAAGTGAGAGATACTAGCTGACGAGGGTTTTGTAGCAAGTAATAAGTCATATCGACTAATCTTGTACTTCTTCTAATTTTCATACTCTCACCTCAAATCACGAATATTCTAAACAAATCATAACTTATTATACGTCTTTATTCAAGCGTTTCTCGCTCTCCTAATAAACGTACCGCATAGACTTGTTCACAAAATCCTTTTAATCCGTTATAAATGCGATGCATTCGTGAATCATGGTGTACAAGTCCGAATACAGTTGGACCACTTCCACTCATTAATACAGCATCCGCTCCAAATCGCTTCATCTGTGATTTAATACGGGCAACTTCAGGATGCATTCCAAATGTTACATCTTCTAAAACGTTACCAACAGTATCACAAATTCCTTTATAATCACCAGAATTTATGACATCAACCATTTTATCTACATTTGGATGTGTAACTCGATTTAACTTTAAATTTCCATACACATCAGCAGTAGATACACCTATATGTGGTTTCGCTAAAATAACCCAACAAGAAGGCGGAGTCTTTATATGCTCAATTTTCTCTCCTCTTCCAGTGGCAATTGCTGTGCCTCCGTATACACAGAACGATACATCTGATCCAATTTCTGCGCCAAGCTCTGCTAACTCATCAATTGTAAGCCCTAAATTCCATAATTTATTAAGACCACGTAATGTCGCTGCTGCATCACTACTTCCACCTGCTAATCCAGCTGCTACTGGAATCGTTTTTTCAATAGTAATAGATACACCTTTTTTTACATTAAACTTCTCTTTTAATAATTTCGCTGCCTGATAAGCTAAATTTCGTTGGTCGTCTGGGACATACCGATTATGGGATAAAATTTCAATACGGTCTTCTGCTAATTCCGTTAGTTCTAGACGATCTGCTAAATCAATGGTTGTCATAATCATTTTCACTTCATGATATCCGTCTTGTCTTTTTCCCAGTACATCTAACGACAGATTAATCTTTGCTGGTGCTTTCACTAGTAGCTTCAATCTATTCACCCACTCTATGTACTCAATCTTTTATCGTTTATTTTACCATAAATTTATAGTAAGACGATGACACTTCCCTAATTATAACGAAAAGCATTCAGAATGAAACTACTTATGTAAAATGATGGCACCTTTTAGAGTACAAAAAGCCGAGGAATGTCTCCTCGGCTACCGTAGCATAGAAAGTATCTTACAACTACTGGTTTCGTTTCATTAATTGCTGTTCTGCAATTTCTATAGCACGTTTCACCATGTTACCAGCATCTTTCGCACGAATTCCGCCCCATCCTTCTTTCTGAACAACATCATAAAAGCCAAGCTCTTTTGCTAGCTCTTCTTTAAATTGGTTTGACATGACACCTCTTCGTCTACTCAATGCAGAGTCCCTCCTTATTTTGCTACGGTATAGTTAGTATGCAAAATAATATAGCTTTTCATTTATGGGAATATATGTAATGATGTACGGATTATAAAATGACCTCATTATGAGGGTCTCCATAAAATGTTAACTCTACTGTCTCTGTTAAAACATCTGCATAACTATAAGATACACGTTGCAACGCATCTTCTTGTTGATCTAATTGTACAACAAAAACGGAACGGTATGTTTCTGCTAGTACACCTGATTGCTCCACAGTTTTTCTTCTTCCACTATTTGCTTTTAACATAAGTCGCTGTCCAAGATGGTGATCTAATTCGCTTTTAATTTCATCTAAACGTTTTGACATATACTTCGCTACACCTCGCTGTAATTTAGATTGAACACTTAAAGCACGATATATCTATCCTAATTATTAACCGCGATTCACAGCTAATATCATCCTGCGTTTGAATAGATAGAAGAAATACTATATTGTAAAAGTATCATTACGTAGTCTGCACGTTCTTACCTCTTTTTATCCAAATTCATTTAAATCCTTCCATACAAAAAAGCAAGATACATATGTATCCTGCTTACTCTTCGTAATGTTGAAAAGGTAATCCCGTTCGTAAAATCCCTCTCGTTTCAATTCCACCTAGTCCCTTTTCACCAGTAATTGTATTACGTACGACATCCCATACATTGACTCTCTCCATAAATGAAGTAAAACTAATTTTACCAACTACATATACAGGATCTAGTGCATGAATATTAATTCTAGATGGTGAACTAGCGAAATTGGCCCCTGCACGAATTAGTGCCTCAAAATGTGATTGACATGCCCCAGCAAAAATAACAAGTTGATCCAATGATGGATATTTTTTTCGCACTTCACGAACAGCCTGTACAAAATGTCTTGAATGCCTATATGCCGCTAAATCTCCCTTCACTCCTTTTGATTTTGTATATGCATCATGCCCTGTAATAACGAGAATGTCTGGGCGAAAGTGATCTATTAAGTCTACTACTTTTTCATGCATCTCCGTTTCTTTACAATGAATACCTTGAACAGGAACGCCAATTTTATTATATAAATCTAAGCACTTGCGCAAATATAAAGGGTCTCCATCTATATGCAATACACGTCCCGGCATTTGAAAATAATTCACCTCACTTGTGTATCCACCAGTTGAAGTATGTTCATGTCTTTGTTTCATCAGTACATAATCTTGTTGAAACAAACGATACGTGCGCTCCATTGTTTCTTTCTCACGCTTCACCCTTTTTTTATGTTCTCTTTGATCTATACTAATTAAATCTTCAAGCGGCGCATCCGCCACCAGTCTAATTTCCTCTCCAAACAATATAGCTATCTCACCTTTTATTTCTATAATACGAAAAAGAATATCCCTCTTATGAGAATATCGTTCCACTAATTCTCCAACATGCAAAACCATTCTCCTACCTCCAAACTCATTAGGCCATCTTACCTGTTTTTAAAGTATGAATTTAGGGGAAGAAAGGTGACAAAAGGGACAGTTCAACTTGAACTGTCCCTTTCATATTCTTATGATAATTTATGAAGAACTAATGCATTACTTAATGTTGCAAACTCTTCAATAGATAGCGTTTCACCTCTTCGCTTTGGATCAATTCCTACTTCTGTTAAAATTCGATCCAATAACTCCTTATCTTTTTGGAAACCATTTAAATTATTTGATAAATTATTCATTAAAGTTTTACGGCGCTGTGCGAAACTTGCTCGTACTACTTCAAAGAAGAACGTTTCATCTGTTACCTCTACAACCGGTTTCGGACGCTTTAGAAGGCGAATAATTGCAGAATCAACATTTGGCTGTGGTACAAACACTGTACGCGGTACAGTCATAACTGTTTCAACCTCTGTATAATACTGAATAGCAATCGATAAAGAACCATACTCTTTCGTTCCAGGTTTAGCAGCTAAACGATCTCCAACTTCTTTTTGCATCATAACAACAAATCCACGAACTGGTAACTTTTCTTCAAGCAATTTAAATAAAATTGGCGTTGTAATATAGTATGGTAAGTTAGCTACTACCATTACATCTTGCCCTTCTTCAAATTGCTCATTAAATACTTCATGTACATCTGCTTTTAGTACGTCTTTATTAATAACTGTAACGTTACCATATGGCGCTAACGTCTCATCTAAAATTGGTAATAGTCTTTGATCAATTTCAAAAGCCACTACTTTTTTAGCACGCTTTGCTAATTGCTCTGTTAATGCACCAATACCTGGTCCAATTTCAATTGCACCACTTTCTGAACCAATTTCTGCATGATCGACAATACGATTTAATACATTTGTATCAATTAAAAAGTTTTGTCCTAAACTTTTTTTGAATGAAAATCCATACTTTTCAACAATGTCTTTTGTACGATTTGGCGTTGCGATATCCTTCATTTTTTTTCCTCCTGTATTACTTGCTTATAAGCTTCTGCAAATGATTCCTTTGAAACTTGAAACATCTGTAATCGTTTATGTAACTGTTTTGCATTTGTATAACCAATCTTTAATAGCTTACCCATTCTTTCTCTGCGGCTCTTTGCCATTTCTCCGCCCACTAAGCCTGCATCGACTAAATCACTCCAACTAATTTCACTTGTGTAAGCTTCCATTTCTTCATGTATATTCTCTAGAGCGCGGCGAATCGACTCATTAGAAGCGTGTTCGATCCCAACACCCTTTTTCCTTTTAGCAAGCGCTTCTTCCTTCGGTAAAAAGGCATGCTTACAGCCAGGAACCTTGTCAGAAATAATTTTTCGAATACGCTCTCCAGGATAATCCGGATCTGTGAAAATAATAACGCCCCTTTTTTGCTGCGCTAATTTAACTTGCTCAATAACATGATCACCGATTGCTGAACCGTTCGTTTCAATTGTATCCGCATCAACAGCACGCTTAATCGCAACTGTATCATCTTTACCTTCTACAACGATAATCTCTTTTATTTTCATGCTTGCCTCCACACTCATTTCGTCTCTACTTAGTAAAACAAAAAAATGACGACTTTTCCATTATTATTTTCCCCATTCTTATATTTTAAAAAATAGAATAGAAAAATCTTTGTTCTCTGTCCTTATTGTAACACTTCATCATTCACATTTATTTTCTTCATCACTTCTACTAGTTTTTCTCAAAATAAAAAAGAACAGGTTTCCCCATTCTTTTTTATTCAACACCAAATAAAACTTTTGCATTTTTAGTTGTCATTTCTGCTACTTCCTCATAAGAAATTCCTTTTAAATTCGCAATTTCTTCTGCTACGAGTTTTACATAACTCGGTTCATTTCGTTTCCCTCGAAATGGATGCGGTGTTAAATACGGACAATCCGTCTCTATTAACAATTTCTCTAATGGAATCTCCGTAGCAACCTCTTTCGGCTTCTTAGCGTTTTTAAATGTAACTGGTCCACCTAACGAAATTAAAAAGTTCATATCAACACATCGCTCTGCTACCTCTACGCTGCCGCTAAAGCAATGCATAATGCCTCCTACTTCAGCTGCATTCTCTTCTTCTAGAATATCAACAATATCTTGAGTTGCATCGCGGTTATGTATAATAATCGGCAATTTTACTTTTTTCGCTAATGCAATTTGTTTACGGAATACTTCTTTCTGTATTTCTTTTGGAGACTTATCCCAGTGATAATCTAAGCCCATTTCTCCAAGTGCAACGACTTTAGGATGAGAAGCAAGTTCTTCTAACCAAGCTAAATGTTCTTCTGTCATGTCAATTGCATCAACTGGGTGCCACCCAACCGCAGCGTAAATAAAATCATAAGCTTCAGCTAATTCCATCGCCTTTTTTATCGTTACTTCATCAAAACCAACAACAACTGTATAAGTAACTCCCGCTTCTTTCATTCGGGCAATAACCTCTTGCAAATCTCCTTCGAATTGCTCTGCATTCAAATGTGAATGTGTATCAAACAACATAATACATAACTCCTTTTATATTGAAATCAAGTTTATTCTACAAAAATAAGTTCTTTAATAACTTAACGATAACAATACTACAATCTTAATGCAAAAATAGAGAGTGTAAAAAGAAAAAAGACGCTTCACACATGTTACACGTGAAACATCTCTTTTCTTGTCTTAATTACTTGATTTTTGTACCATTTGGTAGATTCTGGTCAATTGATGCTAATGACAATACGCCATTCTCTTCACCCGCTAAAATCATACCTTGCGATAATTCACCGCGTAATTTTACAGGTTTTAAGTTTGTTACACAAATAACCTTTTTACCTTTTAAGTCTTCCGGCGAATAGAATTTTGCAATTCCAGAAACAACTTGACGCTTTTCTGTACCTAAGTCTAGTTGAATTTTTAACAGCTTGTCTGCTTTTTTCACAGGTTCAGCAGATAGTACTTCAGCTACGCGTAATTCTACTTTAAAGAAATCATCAATTGTAATTTCTTCTGCCTTCGGTTCTTCTTCTTTTTTCTCTTCTACTTTAGGAACAGAGCTTTTCATTTGTTCTTTAATGTACTCTACTTCCACTTCCATTTCTAAACGAGGGAAAATTGGGGTTCCTTTTTCTACTTTTGTTCCAGCTGGAATGCAGCCAATTGTAGATAGACTTTCCCAAGATTTATGAGCTTCATCAGTAAGGCCAAGCTGAGCAAACATCTTGCTTGGTGCTACTGTTAAGAATGGCATAAGCATAATACCTGTTTGACGAAGTACTTCTGCTAAATGAGCCATTACAGAGGCTAACTTTTCACGATCATTCTCATCTTTTGCTAATACCCATGGTTGTGTTTCATCAATATATTTATTCGTACGACTAACTAGTTGCCAAATAGATCCTAACGCTACAGAGAACTCCATATTCTCCATTGCTTCTTCTACTTTTTTCAAAGTATCTTGTGCAAACGCTACTAACGTTTCATCAAATTCCGTCACATTTGCTTTAAATGCAGGGATTTCTCCGTTAAAGTACTTATCAATCATAGCTACTGTACGATTTAATAAATTACCTAAGTCATTTGCTAAGTCGAAATTAATACGCTCCACAAATCCTTCTGGTGTAAATACGCCATCAGATCCAAATGGAACTTCACGAAGTAGGTAATAACGTAATGCATCTAATCCGTAACGATCGATTAATGTAACTGGATCTACTACGTTTCCTTTTGACTTACTCATCTTTCCATCCTTCATTAAAATCCAGCCATGAGCAAAGACTTTCTTCGGAAGAGGTAAATCTAATGCCATTAAAATTATCGGCCAATAAATTGTATGGAAACGAACAATTTCTTTCCCAACTAAATGCACATCTGCAGGCCAGAATTTTTTATATTTCTCTTCATTTGCTGTTCCATAACCTAACGCCGTAATATAGTTAGATAATGCGTCAACCCATACGTAAATAACGTGTTTTGGGTTACCAGGAACACGAACTCCCCAGTCAAATGAAGTACGAGAAACTGCTAAATCTTCTAATCCCGGTTTAATAAAATTATTAATCATTTCATTTTTACGAGACTCCGGCTGAATGAAATGTGGATTATCTTCATAGAACTTTAATAGTCTGTCGACATATTTACCCATTCTAAAGAAATAAGATTCTTCACGAACAAGTTCTACATCATGACCACTATCTGGGCTTTTTCCTCCAACTACTTTGTCGCCTTCCATAATTGGATCTACTAATTGATGCTCTGTATAGAACGTCTCATCTTGTACAGAATACCAACCTTCATATTCATCAAGATAAATGTCACCTTGATCTACTAATTGTTTAAAGATTTTTTCGACAACATCTTTATGACGATCTTCAGTTGTACGAATAAAATCATCATAAGAAATATCCATCTTCTCCCAAAGCTCTTTAATTCCTGCAACAATGTTATCAACATATGCCTGTGGCGTAATATTTAACTCTTCTGCTTTCTTTTGGATCTTCTGTCCATGCTCATCAGTTCCTGTTAAATAATGCACATTATAACCTTGCATACGCTTATATCGTGCCATCGCATCTCCTGCTACTGTCGTATAAGCATGTCCAATGTGTAATTTTCCACTTGGATAATAAATTGGGGTAGTAATATAAAAGGACTTATTTTCCTCTGTCATTGTTTTGGACCTCCCGAATAACCTCATATGTATTTATAAACAGTATATCAAAAACTCATATATAAAGTGAAACTTTAATCAGTAGGGTTTTTGTTCCTCCCCACTAATTATTAGCCCACGTTAATTGGGCTTTTACGAGCAGCCCAAATCTAACTTATCTTCTTTACGCCAACCTAATTTTCAATTTAGGTCTTAATGCTCAATATCTTTATCATCTATTGCTCATATTTCAAAAAAATATACAATATCCACTTTTAATTTATTATTTTTTCAGAAAATAATAAATTAAAAGTGGAATTTCCTCTCAATCTATTATATATAAGAAATAAGAAATCTATAAATCTTTTTAAAAAATATAGAATTTAAGAATTGACGGAAATGTAAATGATTGGTATCATATGTCCATAGGGTATTTTGTCGAAAAATGACGAATCTAAAAATAGACTCGAAACTTATAAACTATTTATTTAGGAGGAAAAAAATTATGAAATCTACTGGTATTGTTCGTAAAGTTGATGAATTAGGTCGTGTAGTAATTCCAATCGAATTACGCCGTACTTTAGGTATTGCAGAAAAGGACGCTCTTGAAATCTATGTTGATGACGAAAAAATCATCTTAAAGAAATATAAACCAAACATGACTTGCCAAGTAACTGGTGAAGTATCTGACGGTAACCTTTCTTTAGCTGAAGGTAAAATCATCTTAAGCAAAGAAGGCGCTGAGCAAATCTTAAACGAACTTCAAGATTATATCGAAACAGCAAAATAAGCTTCTCAATTATGAGAAGCTTATTTTTTATCGACATGATAGATTTGATATACATCTCTTTTCGACAAATCTCGATCTTTAGCGACTGTTTTAATCGCTTCTTTTGAATTCATACTTTTTTCATTTATATAATATTCAATATGATCATATACCGAAAGAGATTCCCACCATTGTTCTTCTGGAGCAGGTTCTTCTGTTGAACCAGCTACTAAAATACAAAACTCACCACGTACTTCATTTTGCTTCGTCCACTCAATTGCTTCTTCGATTGTTCCTCGAATAAATTCCTCAAATTTTTTCGTTAACTCTCGACATAATACAATCTCTCTATTTCCCAACACTTCCTGCATCGAAATTAAAGTATCATCTAAACGATGAGGTGCTTCATAAAACATCATTGTAGTTTGTACATAACGAAGCTTTTCTAACTCCATCTTCCGTTCCTTTTTGTTTCTCTGCAAGAAACCATAGAAATAAAACTGCTTTGTTTCAAGACCGGATGCAATTAATGCTGTAAGGGCTGCATTTGCTCCAGGAAGCGGAATTACATGATATTGCTCAGCTACTGCCTCAACGACAATATCGTAACCTGGATCAGAAATACACGGCATACCAGCGTCACTAACAAGTGCTACATTCTTTCCATCCTCTAATTTCTCTAATAGTTTCTTCCCACTTACTTCTTTATTGTGCTCATGATAACTCGTGACAGGTGTTTCAATTTCAAAATAATTACAAAGTTTTTTCGTTTGTCTCGTATCTTCAGCAGCAATTAAATCAACTTCTTTTAAAATTCGGATTGCACGAAATGTCATATCTTCTAGATTTCCAATAGGAGTTGGTACTAAATATAAAACTCCCTTTTCATTTTGTTGAAAGCTTTTTTGTTGCCACATAGCGTTCTCCTTTTTGCATATATGCCTCTTTTTGTTTTCTCGTTAATTGCTTAAAGTAATACTCCGCTTGCATAGCTGTACGCTTATCATCGTGGGCCTCTACATATTTTAAAACGACAGGAAGCCTGACGCGTGTATACTTAGCCCCTTTGCCGCTATTATGAGTCTGAATTCTCTTTTCTATATGGTTTGTATATCCAGCATAATAACTTCCATCAGAGCACTCTACCACATAAAAAAAGTGCTTATTCTCCTCCATATAAAATTGAACGTAGCTCCTTTGTATATTCGTTATTGTTCTCATATACAACGAGAGGCGGTAAAATTTTCAAATCTGCATTTCCATCCTTAATTCCTTCAATTAACAATGTATTTGCTTCTTTTCCAACCTTAGGATAAACAAATTGCACACGCTTTGGTTCAATTTTATATTTACGCATTAATGTGACAATGTCTAGTAATCGCCCTGGACGATGTACAAACGCTACTTTCCCACCTTGTTTTACTAACTGACTACTTGCAGATACAACATCTTCTAATGTACACATAATTTCATGACGAGCTATCGCTAAATGTTCATTCATATTTTTCTCTGAAGTTTGAGGTGTTTGAAAATATGGTGGATTACATGTAACAACATCATATTGATGACGCCCAAGTTTCTCTGGCATATCTTTCAAATCTCCATGTATGAGGTGAATTCTTTCTTCCAACCCATTGTATTGAACACTTCTTACTCCCATATCATATAAGCGTTCTTGAATTTCCACACCAGTAATATTTCCTTTTGTTCTTGTACTTAATAGAAGGGGAACAACCGCGTTACCTGTACACAAATCAAGTAAATTTCCCTTTTGAATTGGTACCCATGCAAAATCTGCGAGTAAAACGGCATCTAAAGAAAAATTAAATACTGATGGGCTTTGTATAATCTTCATGTCTTGTGCTAATAAGTAATCTAAACGTTCATCTTCATATAAATTCATATACTGCTCCTTTTCTTACCCTTAACCTACCCTATTTCATGTATAAAAAATTACCTTTCCAATTATAATTGGAAAGGTAATTTCACTTTTTATTTAAGAATGAAAGACAGAACAAACAATCTCCCTCTTTACGTACACTTCCATAATGTAGATTGCAAATATGAAAACCTTCTTGATATAGTCTCGCTAAATTGTCATAGCCTTCACCAATATCTGTTTTCGGCTTCACTTCTTTACGTTTTTGAGTTTTTTGTTTTTCTTTATTCTGCACTTCTTCAAAACGGTGTCGCAAATTGTTATTTTCCATTTTTATATGCTGGTTTTCTTCCAACAACTCTGCAAGATGCTGTTTTAACTCTCCCAACTGTTTATATAAATGTCCAATTTGCTCTTCCATACTAGAAACCGATTCAAAAATATCTTTTTTCTCCACAAGCACCCACCTCATTAATCTGTGGTTTGACTCGAAACGACCCCTTTATTCACTAACTCATCTAACGTATATTCTACTATCCGTTCCTTGTCTACTAGTTCCACTTGAATTAATCTTTCTAAAATATTTAATCCGATAACACGGCCAGTACCATGCGGGGTTTGTATACGTTGATCTAAATCAGGAAGTTGTTCCTTTGCTGCCTCATATTCATCATTCTCATATTTTAAGCAACACATTAAGCGACCACATAAACCAGAGATTTTTGCAGGATTTAATGATAAATTTTGATCCTTTGCCATTTTAATGGATACAGGTTCAAAATCCCCTAAAAAAGTAGAACAACAAAGCATACGACCACATGGACCAATACCACCTAGCATCTTCGCTTCATCACGAACACCAATTTGTCTTAGTTCAATTCTTGTTCTAAAAATTGCGGCTAAGTCCTTCACTAGTTCGCGGAAATCGATCCGACCATCCGCAGTAAAATAGAAAATAATCTTATTACGATCGAATGTATACTCTACATCTACAAGTTTCATATCAAGATTATGCTCTACTACCTTTTGTTGACAGACTTGATATGCTTCTTTGGCAGCATGTTTGTTCTCTTCAACAATGGTACGATCATTTTCATTTGCAATACGAATAACCTTTTTTAGCGGTAATACAACATCGTTTTCATCAACTTGTTTTTTGGTAATAACTACTTTTCCGTATTCAATACCTCTTACCGTTTCTACAATGACAAACTCATTTTCAGAGATATCGAACTGGTTTGGATCAAAGTAATATACCTTTCCGGCCTTCTTAAAGCGAACACCTACTACATCATACAAAACGGTCATCCCTCCTGCAACCGCAACACTAACTGTTCGAACACAAGCTGCGCATTTACATTAGCGTTGATTCTATTTTTTGCCTCTAATATATTAAAGAGAGCTGATACAATGCGCTTCTGAGCATAGGAAAACGATTCAAACATCTCTTTCTGCTCATGAAAAACAAGACGATCTTCTTCTCCAAGTTGAACATATAATAAATCCTTATAAATAAGGAGTAACATATCTAAACCTTGCTGTAATTGTTCTTTCTCTCCAAAGTGTTTTCCCCATTTTTCTTGTACAAAAAAAATAGAGGTTTTATCTTTTTCGAGCGCTTCACATAATTTTATCACTAAAGCTCGTGCTTGTGCAAACCATTCATCACTACATAAAGCTAAAGCTTCATCAAAACTATTTGTAAGTTGAGCAGCAAGTGTCGATAAAGATGCTGTAATCCCTTCATCCTGTAATCTTCTAATTAAAGATTCCGTAGGTAACGGTCTAAACGTAACAACTTGGCAGCGAGATAAAATCGTATTTAAAATTTGATGACTTTGTTCAGTAAGTAAAATAGCAGTTGTATCACTACTTGGTTCTTCTAAAAATTTCAAAAGTGTATTTGCCGCATTTGCTGTCATACGATCTGCGTGCTCAATAATATATATTTTTTTATTTGCCTCTAATCCTGTTTTGGAAAACTCTTCTTGTAAATCATGAATTTGCTGCTTCTTAATAGATAATCCGTCTGGTTTTACAATATGTAAGTTAGGGTGGTTACCTGAATCAATTCGCTTACAGTTTGTACATACATGGCAGGGCTCTACTCCATTCCGCTCAGAACAGAGGAAACTCTTTGCCATTTGAATTGCTGTCGCAAACTTTCCTGTCCCTTTCCCTCCCTCTAACAAGTAAGCGTGGGATATACGCTCTTTTGCAATGCTATTCATCAACATTTTTACACCGATGGGTTGTATAGCAGAAAGCTGCTCCCACGTCTTCGTCATAATGCATACCTCACTTATTTCATTCTTTCCTTCTATTATAACAATTTATCTTCTATAATCTGAACAACTTCTTCTATAAGTTTTTCCATCGGTTGATCAGCATTTACCAATACAATACGATCCGAGAAACGTTCTACAACTTGTAAATACCCTTCGCGCACACGTTTATGGAAAGAGATATCTTCCATATCTAGTCGATTTACTTCACGTCCTGCATCTTTTTCAATCCGAGCCAAACCAACCTCAGGCTCAATGTCTAGATAAATTGTTAAACTAGGCATACAGTCCTCTGTTGCGAAACGATTTATTTCAAATACCTTATCCATACCCAATCCTCTTGCATAGCCTTGGTATGCTAAAGAGCTATCTATAAAACGATCACATAACACGAGGTAGTTCTCATTAAGTGCTGGCATAACTTTTTCTACTAAATGTTGTCTGCGCGCAGCAGCATAAAGAAGCGCTTCTGTACGTGCTTCCATCATCGTATATTCTTGTTTATGTAAAATCGTCCTAATATCCTCAGAAATTGCAATACCGCCTGGTTCCCTTGTCGCCATTACCTTCTGTGCTTTTTGTTCAAAATATGGCAATAAGCTTTTAATTAACGTTGTTTTACCTGAACCTTCTGGGCCCTCAATTGTTACAAATAATCCCTTCATCCTAAAACCTACTTTCTATATCATACACTTTCATATATTTCGTATTACCTTGAAAACGAGCTCCTGCTCTTTCTAAATACATAATTTGCTCTTTATGCTCTGAAGTAATTCTCTCTCCATACATAATTAATGGAATTCCAGGTGGATACGGAATCACCATTTCCGCCGCTATCATTCCAACAGCCTCTTCTATAGATACTATCTTTGTTTCATATCCGTCTAGTTGTTTATACGTATACGGTAAAAGAGAGAATTCACCATTATAAGTATAACGAATAGATTCCCTGTTGTCTTTCACCTCATAATGTTGCAATGCTACTCGGATCATCTCTATAACCTTCATATATCCCTCATTTACTTGTAAGGGTAAAATAAATAGGACATTGTACGGATCAGCCATCTCTGTATATATACCGACCTTTTCAAATACAGACTGTAATTCGTACCCTGATAACTGACAACGAGTTTGTACGGTGACCTTTAACTCATCTTGCAACGGATATTCTAAAATGGTGATTTGGGGAATAGAACGTAATTGTTCCTTAAATCTTCGTAAAAACTCAACAATTTCACTGTGACCTTCTTCTTTTATACGCGCCATTGTAAAGCGTGCTATATCCAAGGAAGCCATAATTGGATACGATGGACTACTAGATTGTAGCATACTTAAATAAGTAGTAACCTTATCTTCGTCTACTAAATGACTATTTATATGTAAATAGGAACCCATTGTCATTGCGGGTAATGTTTTATGTGCAGAATGAACTACAATATCTGCACCATATGTTAATGCTGACTTCGGAAATGGTTCTCCCAAACATAGATGTGCCCCATGTGCCTCATCTACCAAAACAGGGATTTTATGTGCATGTGCAAAAGCGATGCTTGCCTCTAGATCCATCCCCATACCATAATAATTAGGATGCGTTAAAATAAGTGCTTTCGCATTTGGATACTTTCCAATTGCGTTCTTAATAATTTCATTACGAACTCCCACTGGTACGTTATAAGCTTCATCAATCCATGGATCTAAAAAAATGGGATTTGCTCCCGCAAGTTTTAAACCATTAATAATTGATTTATGACAATTTCTTTGTACAAGAACAATATCATGTTCCCCGCAACAAGACAAAATCATTGCTAAGTTCCCGACTGTTGAACCATTAATTAAAAAATAACTTCTCTTTGTATTATAAACTTCAGCCAATAATTGTTGTGCCTCATCTATACATTCAAACGGACTATGCAAATCATCTAGTCCTGCTAATTCAGTTACATCAATAGATAGAATACCTTTAAACTCTCTTATTGCCTCCTGAGGGAAGTTTAAACCATTCTTATGACCAGGAACATGAAAGGATAACGGCCCTCTTTCTTTAAACTCTATTAACGCCTCATATAAAGGCATACGATTTTGATTCATCTACATCTCTTCCTTATTATTCATTCTCTATCTATTATACAGAACAAAAAAAATAATAGGCATATGCCTATTTAAAAATATGATACTTCTAATTTTCGAAGCTGCTTTAAATAATATATATATTTCGGATCATCTGTCTCTGTATTCACCATATCCTTTTCACATTCATGGCATATTAAATTATTATAAACATATATACCTTCTTTTCTTTTTGTCTCACAAACAATACAAACTTCACTTTGTAATTTCATAATCTTCCCTCCCTATTTAAGTGAACCTATTTTATACTTCTAATCCTTAACAATTTACAGAAAAATATACACCCATCTTTTATATAATATGATTAACTCTTGGGCAACGTGTTTGTATTTCCATTACTTCTTTCCCATTCTTTTTAACAATACAAAAAAACACAAGTCAAATGACTTGTGTTTTTAGTTGCTTGGCGACGTCCTACTCTCACAGGGACAAGGTCCCAACTACCATCGGCGCTAGAGAGCTTAACTTCCG
>NZ_JBPWJX010000028.1:0-51961 GCF_051781745.1 Bacillus cereus group sp. Bce019 | reverse complement strand
ACCGCTATTTAGTAATTCTACACATGTATGACTACCAATATATCCTGCTCCACCTGTTACAAGTATTGCCATAATTACAAGCCTCCCCGTTACTTCATATCTTTATAATAAGCATGTAAACACTAACCTAGCTATAATTCAAACTAGCTAGGTTAATAAAAAACTTCTTTATTTATAAAAATTAGTCTTACAGATTCTCATCCTATAAATTATCCCCTAATTATAAAGAAACTTTTTCACGAACTACAGCTGGTCTTCCTACTGAATAATAGTCTACATTAAACTTCTTCACATATTCTAAACCATGGCAATTACGACCATCAAAAATAATAGGTTGTTTCATTAATTTGATATACTGTTCAATAGGGAATTCTTTTATATCATCCCATTCAGTTACAATAAGTGTTACATCGGCATTTTTAACTGCTCCTGCAACAGAGGACACATATTGAACCTCATTAGGTAATACTTTCTTTGCATTTTCAGTAGCAATCGGATCATAAGCTACGACCTTCGCACCCATTTTTACTAAATCATTTGCAATAACAATAGATGCCGCTTCTCTCATATCATCAGTATTTGGTTTAAAAGCTAAACCAAGCATAGCCACTTGCTTTCCTTCCATATCACCTAATACATTTTTTATTTTTTCAACGAGCGATGCCTGTTGATTATTATTTACTGTAATAACTGATTTTAACAAGTCAAAATCATGATCTACATTACCAGCAATTTGTATTAAAGCATGTGTATCTTTTGGGAAACAAGAACCACCATATCCAATACCAGCTTTTAAAAATTGTGTACCAATTCTTTTATCTAATCCCATACCATTAGCTACATGCTCTACATCCGCACCTATTTTTTCACAAATATTAGCAATTTCATTAATAAAGCTAATTTTTGTAGCCAAGAAAGCATTTGCTGCATATTTAATCATTTCTGAACTTCTAATTGTTGTTTTAAAAACAGGAACATTAAAAGGTTTATTCACTTCTTCCATAGCCTCGGCAGTTTTAGCATCATCAGTCCCAATAACGATACGATCTCCATAGAAACTATCGTGAATTGCTGAACCCTCTCTTAAAAATTCAGGGTTCGATACCATGCTAATTTTTACATTTGCTTTTAAATTTTGTTGAATTAAATTTTTCACATGATCATTTGTTCCAACTGGAACTGTACTTTTAATTACTACAATCGAATCTTTTTTAAGGTTATTAGCAATATCTAAAGCAACTTGCTCAATATATTGTAAATTAGCTGAACCATCTGCTTGCTGCGGTGTACCTACTGCTATATAAATAACATCTGCTTCTTCAATCCCTTGACGACAATCCGTTGTAAATAACAATCTATTTTCTTTAATATTTTTACTCATTAAATCATCTAAACCTGGTTCATATATTGGTGAAATACCCTTTTTCATTCTTGCAACTTTATTTTCATCAATATCAATACAAGTCACGCGATGCCCAATATCCGATAAACAAACCCCCGTTACTAGTCCTACATAACCTGTACCAAAAATAGCAATATTCATCTTATATCCTCCTTAATTATTAACAATAAAAAAAGCCCTTTGAAGAAAAGGGCTTTTAATGCTTATTTAACAAAATGTTTTACTACTCCATTTAGAGCATAATTTATAAAACACCATACAGATTTCGGGATACTTAACTCCTCAATTTCTCTATATAATTTCCAATTCATTTTAGCCATTTTAAATTTTTTACTAGAAATAGAATTTTCAACTTTTCTATACTTAGATAAAACTTCATCTAATCCATAAGCATAATGACCTTGTCTTAATATTTTCAGCCATGTTGCAGTATCCTGCCGTGTTCTAATATTAGGCATTTGTACTCTACCTAACTTCTCAATATCCAACATCACCGTTAAACAGCCGATTATTGTATTTTTTAATAATCCATTATAATTAATTTTCTCTGGAACATGCACAACCTTATCAGTGAGAGTACCATCTTGATTCATAATTTGATAACTCGTAAATGAAAAAGCTATATCATTATTCTGCATAAATTCTAATTGCTTTTCTAGTTTTTCCGGTAGCCATAAGTCATCACTATCTAGGAAAGCTACATACTTTCCTTTTGCATTATTAATGCCAGTATTTCTCGCTATTGCTGCTCCACTGTTTTCTGTCAATTCAATTAACCGAATACGGTTATCTTTTTCAATTTCTTCTTTTATTAATTCACGAGTATTATCCTTTGAAACATCATCTACAATAATCATTTCCCAATTATTATAAGTTTGAGATTGTACGGAATGAATCGTCTCTTTAATAAAGGAACTTGCGTTATAAGATGGTGTAACAATTGAAATAATAGGTTTAATATCTGATACATTCGAATCAATATCCATTTTTCTACAATACTCCTTTAAAAATCATAATAAGAGCTACTAATGCTAAAACACTAGTAGCTTAGGTAAAACTATATCTAAATATAGACTATTTTGAAGGTAGCATAGACTTTCCACATTTAAATAAAAGGTCATTTTAAATACAACTTAAAAACCTCATTACTGTACCTTGTAAATCACAATGCTTTCACATCACAATTAATCCTCTATATTATTATAAACCTCAAGCATAATCCTTACACTTTCTTTCCAACTATACTTAGAGTTTACAAGTTCTCTACCTTTTTCTCCAAACGCTTTTCTTAATTCTGGGTTTAATGCTAGTTCATATAACCTCTCAGATAGCTCTTTTGAATTTCCTGCATCGACTAGATATCCAGTTTCCCCATGTAATACGACTTCTGGTAATCCTCCTACATTTGAAGCAACAACTGGAACGGCACAAGCTGAAGCTTCTAAAGCTGCAACCCCAAAGCTTTCTGATAAACTAGGGATGCAAAAGATATCTATTTCATTCAAATAATTAGGAATTTCTACATTTGGAATATTCCCTATAAACTCTACTTGATTTTCTAACTCAAGTTCCTTGACTAATGAATTTAATTCCTCTCTCTGACTTCCCTCACCAATAATAATTAATTTTAAATTATCGGCTATATTATTATATCCCTGGATTTTTAACTTCTTTTTTAATTCACTTACTGCCCGTATTAAATAATCAATCCCATATACCTTCTCTAGTTTTTTTGCAATTCCTATACGAAGCTGATTATTTTCATTATTATTCTTATTATCATTCACCCTAAACAATTGGGTATCAATACCAAATGGTGTAATATATATTTCCTTATTATAATCTAAGTATTTTTCTGTCTCTCTTTTCATATCATGGCTTGTTGAAGTAATATATTTTGCATGGCTCAAATTTTTCTTTAATATTCGTCTATTTACTTCCCTTTTATTAGGAAATAAATATACATCACTTCCCCAAACAGAAAGGATTGTTGGTTCAAATTTAGCTAATCGAGCCAAAGTTCCATAACCGCTTGCATAATGTACATGTAAGAAATCTGGGTTATATTTTCTTAATACAGATTTTAAAGCCCATGCATTTAAATAATAACCATATCCCTTTTTAAAAGGTAACACCTCTATCTTGACATTAGAATCTATCTTATCCATATCAGGTTCATGCATAGTGACTAGGGTAACATCAAATTGATTTTCAACTAATGCATTTACCCATCGAACAGTATGAATATTTGATGCAGGGGCTAAATAGCATATTTTTTTCATTATTTTACTCCTTTGAGGTATTTTTTTCGAATTAAACCTCCACTAAATCCTAAGGAAATAATTATCCATTGCATTATACCAATTGCTAAATTATTTTGAATTAACGTTACTTCAAATAATTGATGTATTATTATAGCAATTAAAGCTGCTCCTGAAATTCTAGAATTAGCATAATGACCATAACGACACAGATACAACCAAAGACAATAGAATAAGATTAACAAAAGTCCTACTCCTAATATTCCTGACTGTAATATAATTTCTAGATACATGTTATGTGCTGACATACCACCATTAAACCTCATATCAAAGCTATATCCTAATAATGGATTTTCCATTGCTGAATTCAATAGATCTTTCCAAACAAGCTGTCGTCCAGAGAATAATGATTTCCCCGTTAACTCCAATAACTTACTATTCCATTCTAGTGCAAAGTCATATTCTGGCAATCTAGGATACCAGAAGCTAAATAACATACAAAAAGCTAAAATAACACATATATATATATGTGTTAAAATTTTTCTTTTGCAAAGGAAATCCCATATATAGTAAGTTATAAAAAAGACAGCAAGACTAATCCAAATGGATCTAGCTTGGCTATAAAAAATTAATATTATTGAAAAGAAAGACACACAAAGAAAATATAAATTACCTATTCGCTTTGTTTTAAAATAATTCACTCTAAATATAAAAAATATATACAAATAGAATACTGTTGCCCCCAAAGTGTTAGGGTTTGTATATAATATATTACTCATTCTTCCATTAGTAGCAACATCTAATATATAACAAATAACCACATATACCATTCCAAATATTGACATATACTTTATTATATTTTCAGTTAAATTATAAATTGTTAAAGAAATAAAAAGTATGTTAATTAACAACAATTCGCTAAATATATAGACACCTTTACTACTTGGATGATCTAGCAAACTAAAGAATGAAGAAATCGTAAAAGCAATAAACACAACATATATATATATTTTTCTCGATCCTACTCTAAAATTAATTGATAGTAAAGATAATAAAAAAAACGCTCCCATACCGAAAATAGACAGTAAACTAAGGAAGCCTAGTTTATCTAAAACCGGTATACCACTATTATTTAAAATAGCACAAATAATAAACATACTCAGTAATATTGATAGTATTTTATTTGATACTTTTTCTACTTCAGTAGAAGAAATAATATTTTCCAATCACTTTTACCCCCAGCATACGATACGACTTAGTATCCTTATAAAAATTTACTCACTTATTATTTTCTTCTCATATTCTGAAACAATTTTATATATCCATATTATAAATACAATACAGCTTAATGAACCAATCAGTGATAACCAAGGTAATAATGTATAGATGTCTTTACTGAAGAAAGGAATAGCTATTATGGTTGATATCGTCATAACTGTTTGAATAAATGAATAAACTAAAGCATTTCTCTGCTTATTTAACACAACAAATGTCTGTACAATGGGTGAACTCATAAAATTAAAAAATAACCAAGGTGATAGTATTTGAACATAGCTTCCAGCCTCTTTCCAACTTTGACCAAAAACAAAACTAAAGATTACGTCTCCCTCAAGCCCCAAAATAAGAAATAATGGAAGCGCAACTAATAACAATCTAAATATAATTTTGTTCATTAATGGTTTAATGGCTTGTTTATCATTATAATATTGAGAAGCTCTATTCAAATAAACTTGTCCTACAGCAGATCCAATAACTGCTAATGGTGCCCTCAATACTTTCCATGCAAATGAATATAATCCTAAAACAGCACTTCCATAAAATATACTGATTAAAAATAATAACCCATTATTCATAATTACATCCATAAATGCATGAATAGAATTATACATTGGCATATCTTTATATTTTTTTGCAACCTTTATTATACTTCTGGAACCTTTTAACTGAAAATTGATTTCAAAAAAGTTATTACTTCTTCGATTCTTTAAGTATATATAAGATGCTATCACTGACAATATATGTGCAATAACTAATCCAGTACCACCTATTTTATAAAAAGCTATTGATAAGACAGAAAATAGTAGCGTCTGTATTATACGTGAATTACCCATTCCTTTATAATCGTTACTTCTATTGCTTAAATAATAATATGTTTGATATAAACCCGTAAATAAAACAAATATAAACAAACCTAAAAATAACTTATTTCCTTCATTAGAAATACTATTATAAATTAAGGTAGCAAATAATATTATAATAGATATTATTAAACTGGAGAATATGCATAGTTTTTTTAAGCTATCAGCTTCTTTTTCATCCTTAGGTAGTAAAATAGCCATTTCATATCTCATTGTAGCAAAAAGGCCTAACGATGTTCCTATTGTCAGAAATAAAGTATATAATCCAAATTCACTTGGGCTATAAACTCTGGTGATAATTGGAGAAAATAAAAATGTAATAGCATGAGCAATTGTAGTACCTGTTAATAACTTCATAGCATTTTTAACAAAATCATTTTTCAACAAATTCTATTCCTCAAATCTTTACTCTTTTTATTTATTATACTCAATCTAAATTTAAGCAATTAGAGAATTTATTATATCATCTAGCACCATCACCAGTGATTACAACTCTAACTGTTTTAATAATAATTTTAAAATCTAAAATTATACTTGCATGATTGATATAATAAACATCTAAGTTTAATTTTTCTTTCGGTGTAATTTCATATCCACCATTGACTTGTGCCCACCCAGTCAATCCTGGTTTGACTTCTAATCTTTTCTTAAACCCAGGTATATCTCTTTCAAATTTCTCCGTAAATATCGGTCTTTCCGGTCTTGGTCCGACAAGAGACATATCACCTTTTAAAATATTAAATAGTTGCGGTAATTCATCAATTCTTGTTTTACGAATAAATAACCCTATTTTTGTAACACGTGGATCATTCTTTTCTGCCCATTTTGCTCCATTTTTTTCTGCATCATTCCGCATGGAGCGTAGTTTAATAACTTTAAATCTCTTCCCATTCAATCCTAATCTTTCTTGCAGATAAAAAGGAGACCCTGGAGATTCTAAAATAATAAGTATACTAAATATCAATATAACAGGCATTAATACAATTAATCCTACTAAAGAAAACATAACATCTAATAAATACTTAATTCCTAAATAGATTTTAGATTGATTACTTTCTACTTGAATAGTTTGAGTATCAGGTGTAATTTGATAATCCCTCGCTATATTTTCACCAGTTTTCATATTCCCTCTCCCCTACAATTATTTGATCGCTTCTTTATGTACTAGTTCAACCATATATTTTATGAGTTGTTCTTTTAATTCTTTTTGTTGCAGTGCCATTTCAATTGTAGTCCTAATAAACCCAAACTTTTCCCCAACATCATAACGAGTACCTTCAAAGTCATACGCAAACACACGTTGCATTTCATTTAAACGCTGAATCGCATCTGTCAACTGAATTTCTCCGCCAGCACCTGTCTGTTGATCTTCAAGAAACATAAATATTTCCGGTGTTAATACGTAACGACCCATAATCGCTAAATTCGATGGTGCTGTTCCTTCTGGTGGTTTTTCTACAAATTGACGCACTTGATAATTGCGGCCATTTCGCTCAATTGGATCGATAATGCCGTAACGATGTGTTTCATTTTCTGGCACTGTTTGTACACCAATTACAGATGATTTTGTACCTTCATATTGATCCATTAATTGACGCAAACATGGTGTTTCTGCCTGCACAATATCATCACCAAGTAATACCGCAAATGGTTCATTTCCAATAAATTTACGTGCACACCATACTGCATGTCCTAGCCCTTTTGGTTCTTTTTGTCTTATGTAATGAATATTAATTTTTGAAGAAGCTTGTACTTTTTCAAGCATTTCATACTTCCCTTTTTCTAAGAGATTTTGCTCTAATTCAAAGGAATGATCAAAATGATCTTCAATGGCACGTTTACCTTTTCCAGTAACAATAATAATATCTTCAATTCCTGATTCTATCGCTTCTTCTACTATGTATTGAATTGTTGGTTTATCAACGATAGGTAACATTTCTTTCGGCATCGCTTTCGTTGCTGGTAAAAATCTTGTCCCAAGACCAGCAGCTGGAATTATCGCCTTTCTTACTTTTTTCAAAAATATCCCCCCTGCATCCATTTATTCATATGTAGCAATAACAAAAACCCTACCTATAGAGTTATTTTTATAACTCTATAGGTAGAGTTTCTATTAGAAATAAATTATGGGCATCCAACCCATCCTCACGTCATACTCCCGACGACAAGCGTCTAAGGTAGGTTCGAAATAAAAATTTCTACCCACAGCACGACCGAGTGCCCCCATTGATAACGGTTAGGAGACATCACCAGTTCCTTATTTAAAAAATACCGAACAATTTTTTACGACGAATTTGTTCTGGATCTTCTTTGTAAATTGCCTTCCCGCTAATTAATAAATACGGATTTTCTTTCAAATCACTCATAACACTCGTTCCAAATTCTTTCTCAATTAGTTCATAGCTTTCTGCTAAATGAAATCCTCTTGACGTTGTGTTATGTGCATCTGAAGCGACCATATGTGTTAAATTATGTTCCACAAGCTGTAGTGAGAATTTTTTAATCTTTTTACCAAATTTCCCAAGTAAACTACCTGCTGTCACTTGTGTTAATGCACCTTTATTTACGAGGTTATATAACTTATCTGGCCGCTCAATTAACTCGGCATTACGTTCTGGATGAACGATAATTGGAATCATTCCTTTTACACGTAGTTCATATAATAGTTGTTCGGCATAACGAGGTACGTGATTCGATGGGAACTCAATGAATATGTATTTATGTGTTTCATTTAAAGTAACGATTTTACCAGCTTCATAGTCTTCTAATAACTCACCATATAACCTGACTTCTTGCCCAGGTAAAATAGTAAGTGGAATATTATGTTGTTGTAGTTCATCATTTAGTTGTTTTACGTGATGAATAATTGAGGTACGTTCATTTACATATTTTCCATTTTGATGATGTGGTGTTGCGACAATGGTATGTATTCCTTCTGACACAGCTTGTTGCGCCATGGCTAAACTATCTGTTACTGTCTGTGCACCGTCATCGATACCAGGTAAAATGTGACAATGTAAATCTATCATTTGTTTCATCCTCCCTCTCTCCTATAAAGATCTTTTTTCCCTTGAATATGAGATATCGCTCATATTCAAGGGAAAAAAGGAGATATGTTTCAACCATATCTCACTCTTGTAATTAGTTTGCACCGTAATAATAATATAAGCCTTCTTCACGTTCACGATCATTCAGAACAACGCCCAACAATTTACCTTTAGCTGATTCTAACAATCCTTTTGCTTTTACCGCTGTTTCTTTCTCTGTTGATTCACTACGAACAACAAGAATAGAAGCATCACATACATTTGCCATAATTTGCGCATCGGTTACAGCTAAAATTGGTGGCATATCAAAAATAACTAAATCATACATACTGTATGCTTGTCCAAGAAGTTCTTTCATTGATTTTGAACCTAACAATTCTGCCGGGTTTGGTGGGATTGGACCACAAGCTAAAAAGTGTAGATTGTCTACAGATGTCGTTTGTACACATTTTTCTAAACGTTCACTATGTGTTAATACATTCGTGAGTCCAAAAATATTATCTACTTGGAACATTTGATGCATTGCTGGTTTACGCATATCTGCATCAATTAATAATACTTTTTTTCCTTGTTGAGCAAACACAACTGCCATATTCGCTGTCGTTGTCGTTTTCCCTTCACTTGGGTTCGCAGATGTTACCATTAATGAATGTAAATTCGTATCAACAGCTGCAAATTCAATATTCGTTCGAATATTACGATATTGTTCTGAAATTGGTGATTTCGGTTGTTGATGAGCAATTAATTGACGGCGTTGACGATGATTCTTTTTCTTTTTAAATAAATTAAGAGCCAATTGTTTGTCCCCTCACTTTTCTTGATGATGGAGCGTGTGATTTCACGTTCAATGTTTCTTCATCCATACGAGCTACAATACCTAATACTGGTAAACCAAGTAAATTTTCTACATCTTCTTCTTTTTTCACTGTGTTATCTAAGTATTCGAGTAAGAATGCAAGACCAACTGAAGCCATTAAACCAACAATGAAAGCAATTGCTATATTAAGCATAGGAGCTGGTTTAATCGGAGATTGATTTTCTGCAACTTCTGCTTTAGATATTACTGTTACGTTATCAACGTTCATAATTTTTGCAACTTCGCCTTTAAATACATCTGCAGTTGCATTCGCAATATCACGAGCTATTTTAGGATCTTTATCCTCAGCTGTTACAGCGATTACTTGTGAATCCTTTTCATTCGCAACATTAACCTTTTTTGTTAACTCTTGCGCTGTCATATTTAAATTTAATTTTTCATTCACTTGTTCTAAGATTACTGGGCTTTTAATAATAACCTTATATGTATTCGTTAATTGAATATTCGTTTGAATTTCACCAGCTTGGAACATTGCCCCTTCTTGTTTCTTCTGGTTAACAAGAATTTGCGTCGAAGATTGATAGATTGGTGTCATAAAGAAGAAGCTAATAATAGCACTTACTATTGCTGCACCAAAGGCAATTACGAGGATCATTGCTAAACGTTTTTTAAAAATATGAAATAACTCTTTTAAACTAATTGTTTCTTCCATAAGTTCCTCCAACTTTCTAAAATTTACACATAGGAAAAATTATAACATATAAATCTTACATTTTTTATTTTTAATAATTCAGTTCTATATTTGTTCACAGGAAACAAGTATAATCTTACAAAATAATCTTAAATATGACAACACATTCCAATGATTTTCCAAATTATTTATCATATCATGTTTTTTATGCTATGTAACTTGAGAAATAAATTTCAAAATGAGAAAAAAGCCAATAAGTATTTCTTATTGGCTTTTTTCTATTTTAGTAATAACCATACTGCTCTTTTTCTTCTCTTTTATCGTTTAAAACGACACCGAGTATTTTGCCTGATGCTTTATCTAATATTTGTTTCGCTTTTACGATTTTATCTTTTTCTGTCTTTTCACTTCGTACAACGAGTACGATTCCATCACATTTGTTCGCTAGTATTTGTGCATCCGTAACCGCAAGCACAGGTGGTGTGTCGATTAATATAATATCAAACATGTTATATGCTTCTAGCAATGCCTCGTCCATTACCCGGCTCCCTAATAGTTCTGCTGGGTTTGGGGGGATTGGACCTGCTGCCATTAAGTATACGTTCTCTATATCTGTTTTTTGAATGCATTGCATAAGTTTTGCTTGTCCTGATAATAAGTTCGTTAGCCCATTTGAACTATGAATAGCAAATAAGTTTTGTATTGTCGGCTTACGCAAGTCAGCTCCAATTAATAAAACTTTCTTTCCTTGTTGTCCAAAAACAACTGCTAAGTTTGAGATTGTTGTTGTTTTCCCATCACCTGGATCGGCTGAAGTAACAATAATAGAACGAACATGATTATCTACAGATGTAAACTCAATGTTTGTACGAATGTTACGGTATTGTTCTGTAATACGCGATTTAGGCTCTTTATGTGTAATTAATTGTCGTAATGGTTTTCTTTTCTTTCTCCCGAACATATTCATAATCTCCTTTTGTGAAATGCGACATTTCCCTTTTCTCTCTTTTATGCTCGATTTCATACGTCTAATTAATATTTTTGCTGATTTCCCCATATCTCATCATAATCAATAACATTCTACTTTGTCTTACTTAAGTACCTTAACAATATGACAATGCCTTTATTTCTTTATTACCTTTATCACTTATCCTGTTTTCTAAATAAATAATAAAGTAAGTATATGGTAATTACCATCTATTTACAAGTTATTTTCTGATTAGTTTGTATATTATCTTTTCATCGTTATATAGCAGTAAACAAAAAATCCCCTTGTCTTTTCACAAGGAGATTTTTTAGTACTATCTATTCTTTTTTATCACCAATCGCAAATGTAATTTCTGCCTCACATGCAACTTCACCATCTACTGTTGCGATTGCTTTTCCTTTTCCAATTGGGCCGCGTACGCGTGTCATTTCTACTTCTAGACGAAGCTGATCACCTGGGCGTACTTGTTTTTTGAAACGGCAATTGTCGATACCTGCAAAGAAAGCAAGTCTTCCGCGGTTTTCTTCTTTCTTTAATACTGCAACTGCTCCGACTTGTGCTAATGCTTCTACAATAAGTACACCAGGCATAACTGCATAGTCAGGGAAGTGTCCGTTAAAGAATTCTTCGTTTGCGGATACATTTTTAATCCCAACCGCTCTTTTACCTTCATCTACTTCTAATATTTTATCAACAAGTAAAAATGGATAGCGGTGAGGAATGATTTCTTTAATTTGTTCTATATTTAGCATGTAACAATCGCCCCTTTTGTAATATTGGTCTTACCACTTGGACATATTGCTATTATCCCATTTTGTTTATTGTTTGTCATTACAAAGTAACATTTTATATTTAGTACAACTTCCTAAAAAAAAAATGCACACACTCTATTCCATTAAAATAGTTGCACATTTTTGCAACTGACACGGAGGTGGAAAGGAGTGTATGCCCAAATTAGGGAAAGGCAATATGTATTGAAACATTATTTGCCTTAATGTCGTATTCGACTCATTATATTATAAACGTTTTCAATTAAGGAAATATTAAATTTAACCATATATATGAATATTTTACCTGTTTCCTTCACATTTCTCTATTTTCCTTCCATTTTCGCAAAAAATCAAAATAAAAAAATATAAAAACGAAAAAAAAGAACTAAGGCATTAGCCTTAGTTCTTTCAAATTATCTCAAAGCACGCTTTGGTAATCTGTCGATA
Organism: Bacillus cereus group sp. Bce019; assembly: GCF_051781745.1. NCBI lineage: Bacteria > Bacillati > Bacillota > Bacilli > Caryophanales > Bacillaceae > Bacillus > Bacillus cereus group sp. Bce019. The sequence goes on along the minus strand of NZ_JBPWJX010000028.1, from coordinate 39,400 downwards.
TTCTCTAACATAATACCTGTACCAACCGCAACGCAGTGCATTGGGTTTTCAGCAATTAATACTGGTACTTTTAGTTCTTCTGCTAGAAGCATGTCGATACCGTGTAGTAAAGCTCCACCGCCTGTTAGAATAACACCGCGGTCGATGATATCTGCAGATAATTCTGGTGGTGTGCGCTCTAATACACCTTTTGCAGCTTGTACAATAACAGCTGCATTTTCTTTTAATGCTTCTGTAATTTCTTCAGAGCATACTGTAATTGTACGTGGTAAGCCTGTTACCATGTCACGTCCGCGAATTTCAAGTTCTTCGCTACGTGCACCTGGGAATACTGTACCAACTTTAATTTTAATATCTTCTGAAGTACGTTCTCCGATTAATAGCTTATACTTACGTTTAATATAGTTTAAGATCTCCATATCAAACTTATCGCCAGCCATTTTGATAGAGGAAGAGGTAACAATATCACCCATAGATAGTACAGCGATATCTGTTGTACCTCCACCAATATCAACAACCATGTTACCGCTTGGTTGGAAGATTTCCATACCAGCACCAACTGCGGCTACTTTTGGTTCTTCTTCTAAAAATACTGTTTTACCACCTGAACGTTCAGCAGCTTCACGAATTGCTTTTTGTTCTACTGATGTAATATTTGTTGGACAACAAATTAAAATACGAGGTTTTGAAAAGAAGCTCTTTACGTCCAATTTGTTAATGAAATACTTTAACATTGCTTCTGTAATTTCGAAGTCTGCGATTACACCATCTTTAAGTGGACGAATTGCTACAATATTACCAGGCGTACGTCCCACCATACTTCTCGCTTCTTCACCGACTGCTAATACTTTACCACTATTACGATCGATTGCCACAACAGATGGCTCATTTAATACAATACCCTTACCTTTAACATGAATTAATACGTTAGCCGTACCTAGGTCAATTCCGATATCTCGCGCAAACATTCCCGTTTTTTCCTCCTCGATATTCAAAATCAGGTTACACCCGAATTCTTTTCACCTAATTTCTGATTTTATCATAAATTTAACAGAAACGTAATATTCGCAAAAAGAATTCTTCTGAAAAATATTATCGAATGTGAACGGAATGCTTGCTACTGTAACATTATTGACGTACAGGCTTCTCTACATCTTCTTTTCTATACTTTTGCTTTGTTGCTTCTCCACCTCTTAAATGACGAATAGACTTATGATAATCAAGAATTTCTTTCACTTCATTTGCGAGCTCTGGATTAATTTCTGGTAGACGCTCTGTTAAATCTTTATGGACTGTACTCTTTGATACCCCAAATTCCTTTGCAATGACACGCACTGTCTTTCTTGTCTCCACGATATACTTACCAATCTTGATAGTTCTCTCTTTGATGTAATCGTGCACACCACTCGCCTCCCTAATTTGGATGTGAGAAGGGTGAAATGAGCCTCGCTGCATACGACTAAGAAGTAAGTGTGAGTGCTGTTTGTAAGCGTTAAACATTCTTGGATTTATAATGAAATGATTCACGATTTCTCACCTCAAACACTCTCTTTGCTTTGGTTTATACCATTGTATTGCCCGCACTACTGATATATGCTACATGTTCACTATTTTTGCGGACTAAGTTAAGAAAAATTACGTTTTTTTGTGAGAAATACGTTAACAGTGACTATTTTGACGAAAAAAAATGACACCTTATATATAAGGCGTCATTCTTCTCTTTCAAACTCTTCTTCTAATAATTGATGGTGGGGAACCTCTTTCTTACCGGCAATATAATAATATAAGGTGAATAAAACAAACAATAAAATAATAGCAGTCGACAGAACAAATAAAAATGACACAGTATCCCCTCCCTTTTGTAATATATATTCGAGAATCTCGTCATTTTTCCTTGTTTTTGCAACTTTTTTCTCGAAATTAAGTATTTTTATATAAAAATAAAAAAATCAGCTCCCCTAGTGGGAACTGATTTTTTCACTTTCTTATTCTTGTGAAGAAGAATCGTTAGATGATTCTGTAGAACCATTTGTTGATTTTTCTTCTTTCTTCGGTTCTTCTTTTTTGTCACTAGTTGAACCGCTTGTTGATTTCTCTTCTTTTTGAGACTTGTCTTCTGTTTTACTTTCTGGTTTCGTGCTCGTTGACTTCTCTTCTTTTTGAGATTTGTCATCAGCTTTTTTACCAGAAGCATTCGTAGCCTTTGCAGCACCTGCATCAGCTTTAATTTCTGTTACTGATTTATTTAAGTAACGTTCAGGGTTCACAGCCACATTGTCTTTACGTACTTCAAAGTGAACGTGAGAGCCTGCCTCTTTATTCATTGCACTTAGACCGGATGTTCCTAATACTTCACCTTGTGCAACTCTTGCACCTTTTTCTACTTTCACACTGCCTAAGCTTTGATAAGATACCGCTACACCATTTCCACTATCAACTGTTACAACATAACCAAGAAGTGAATCTTTTTCAGCTTTCGTTACTGTACCACTTAAAGCAGCAGCAACATTGAATTCTTTTCCATTCTTCGCAGCAATGTCAATTCCTTTGTTTGGGGAATATGTGTTGTTATAAAAGACAAGTGCTTTTTCTTGTTCCGCCTCAGTTGCTGCATCTTCATAGAATTTCTTCTGTACGACTACTTCCGCATTCGCGGCAGCTGGCATTTTCACTACTTCTGAAGATTTCGTTACTGGTACTGCTGGATCTTCCGATTGTGTATACGGTGTTGCTTGATCGTGGTTTGGAGTCTTCTTCGGATTAGCTCCTTGGAACCATAGCGCAACCATTAAGATTACCGCTGCACAAGCAATGTATAGTGCCGGAAACACCCATCTTTTTTGAAATAAATGTACTACCTTTTGCGACTTTTTATTATTTCTTCCTCGCATTCCATCATCACCTCAGCAATCATTTTGAACAATATTCACGTATCCTATACAACGTATAACTAATTACTTTTCGACAAAATCTGTAAAAATATGTATAAGAACTGTAAAATTTCCGAGGAAATGATAGAAAAAAGAAAAAACTGAGCACTTTTAGCTCAGTTTTTAGTCTAATTGTTTCTTTTTGTACACAATAATACAAAGAATGATAAGGCATATAGTCCAAATTGTATTGTTTAAAATATGTTCTTGAATTGCAATAAATCCTTCTCCCTTTATAACTTTTTGCAATGCTTCCATAACATGATTTGTCGGAAGAAGCTTAACTACTTTTATAATAAACTCATTCTTAACCATTTCTTGTAGCATCGGCCCCATTATGAATATTATAAAAATCGGAAGCCCCAATATAGATGTTTGTGCTATATTTTGGGATAGTAAGCCAACTATAGTACCTAAAACGACACATAACAATGTTCCTATTAAAATAATAATAACTAGCATACTAATATTTCCTTTAAAAGTATCTAAAATCACTAAACTAATAAAACTAGATGCTAGTACAAAAAATACAGTTAATACACTTTTACCTAAAATAACTTCTATTGGACTTGCTGGAGACAACATCAATACTCGTAACGTGTGTTTTTCCTTCTCCTCTGCAATAATAATTGCTTGCACATAACTTCCCACCATAGTAATCGTCATTACAATAATAAAACCTGCAAAGAACTCTTTTATAGAATCCATATTACTATAAAATACAGCAAGTAGAATAGGTAATAGCGCCATTAATATAACTTGTGAGTTTTTACCTGCATCACTTATTTCTTTTCTTACAATAGCCGAAAACCGTTTCATTGAAAATGTCATTATAATCCCCTCCCAGTAACTTCAATAAAGATATCGCCTAGCGTTGGTTCGTATGAATGAATAGATAACAGTTCGCCCTTTTTCATCCATTCTGAAATACGATTTGCGCCTAATTCATCTTTTTGCACTACTTCTTTTCGTTTACCTTTTAATACGACCTCTATTTGATCCTTAGCGTATTGTAAGCGCAGGTTCTCTGGCGTATCGAGTGCTACAATTTCTCCGCCACAAAGGAAGGCAATACGGTTACAAAGCGTTTCTGCTTCATCCATGTTGTGCGTCGTTAAGAAAATCGTCGTTCCTTCTTCATTTAAGTCTTTTAAGATTTTATGAATGTTTTGTACGTTTACTGGATCAAGTGCAGATGTTGGTTCATCTAAGAAGAGGATATCTGGTTTATGAAGGATTGCTCTCGCTAGTGTGACGCGTTGCTTCATTCCCTTTGATAGTTTCTTTACTGGTGTTTTTTTATCATCTAATAAATTTACTTGTGTTAGTACTTCATCGATTCGTTCTTTTTTGCAATCGTATAAGTCACAAAATAATAGTAAGTTATCATAAATGCTAAGTCTTTCATATAAGCCGCTGTTATCTGTTAAAATACCAATTCGTTTATACTCGATGCTACTTGGTCCTGTAATATCTTTCCCTAATACTCTTACCGTTCCAACGCTATGAAGTAATTGAGAAGTTAAAATTTTTACTGTTGTCGTTTTCCCAGATCCACTCGGTCCGAGGAATCCGAATATCTCTCCTCGCTTCACCTCAATATTTACATTTCGAAGTGCCGTTTTTCCGTCGAAACTTTTCATTACATCTTTCATTTCAATTGCCAATGTCATTTCTTCATCCCCTTTGTTTTTCTTCTTTATAGATGAAAGTCGCTTTAGCGCTTTTCGTTCGTTTGTTTCACTTTTCTTGACTCAATCATATGAAAAACAAAGGGTAGTCGCATTAAAATACCGGTAAAAGGAGTATTTTTACCGGTGAATGAATCGCATGTTGAGCTTATTGGAACACTTTTTATAGCCCAATCACGCCTTTTAATTCATCCATGCGTCCTTTTGAAAGCGGAATTGAACTTTTTCTTTCGTCATCCAAAATTAAACTAAAACTGTTACGAGTCCAAGTAATCACTTCTCGTACTCTTTGTAAATTCACAAGATACGAGCGGTGACATCTAAAGAAACCAAAACCTGTTAATCTTGCTTCTAGTTCACTTAATGTTAATGCACATACGAAATCACCTTCACGAACGTGAATATGCGTTACTCCGTTTTGCGTTTCAATGAAATGGATTTCCATCGGATCAAGTAAAATGATTTTATCGTTCACTTTCGCAGGTATTCTTTCTAACTTCATTTGCGGAATCATTTGAATGACTTTTTCTTCACCGACTTCTTCCACTTCCTCTTGCTCAATTTCTATCTTTTTCACACCATCGTTGTTTAATATGTATACATCTTCCGTTAACGAAAGGGCATCCGATAGAAAAGATGACGTAATAAAAATCGCCTTTCCTTGCTCTTTCATTTTCATAATTGCTTTTCGAATAATAATCGTACTCTCTATATCTACATTTTGCTCTGGCTCTTCCAAAATGACTAAATCCGGATTATGAATCATCATTCGTCCAATATGAAGACGGCGTTTCTCTGAAAATGATAGTTTTTCTATTTTAACGTTTAGTTTATCTAGGAGACCAACAGACTGCACAACTTCTTCTATACTTATCTTTGATTCATAAAGCCCTATTAAAAACTTAAAGTATTCTTTCACCTTCAAACGATCATATGCCTCATCTTTCAAAAAACAAAAACCGATGCGGGAATAATTTTTCTTTCCAATTGCTTCTCCTTCAAACAGTACATTGCCAGTCGAAGCTTCTTCTTCACCAATAATGATGCGGTGTAACACTTTAGCTGTATGATTATTGCATTGCAAAACAATACATTGTCCTTTTTCAACCTTTAGCTCAATTTCTGGTAACTGGTTCGTCTTCTCTAACTGTTTCAACTCCAGTAGCGCCATTTCGTCTCCTCCAAATATTTTTTATCCTATTATATCAAACAATTAATGGAAAATTATTCTATTCTAAACAAAAAAATAGGCGCCAGAGTTCTGACACCTATTTCTTCACCATCAATTTTCCTTCATAATCATTCATCGTCTTTATTTCAACGCCTTTATAGTAATGAGCGACGATATCTGTATATTTCTTTCCTTCCGCTGCCATGCCGTTCGCCCCGTATTGACTCATACCAACGCCGTGACCGAAGCCTTTCGTCGTAACGATGATTTTATCTCCTTGTTGTTTCCACGTAAAATCAGAAGAACGTAAATCTAACTTTTCACGAACTTCTTTTCCTGTTAATGTTTTTCCTTGAAAAACTACATCCTTTACGCGCTTTCCTTCCGTAAGGTCTTTAATATTTCCAACCTTCCCGTCTGCTAGCACTTTCACACCGAGACGTTTTTGAAAATCAGCTACTGTAAATGTTTGCTCGCTCGTAAACTTTGGAGAGGCTTGATCCCACGGACTATCTACACTTTTCAAGTACGGATAATCATTTCCCCAATAGTCAGCTGCATTTTCTGTTCGGCCATTACTCGTTGAAAAGAAGGATGCTGAAATTGGTTTTCCATCATACGTTAAAACTTGTCCTGCTGTTTTCGAAACGGCTTCTTCGATTTTCTTCAAATTATTTTCGTAGTTATTACCCCATTGCTTCTTCAATTCATCTTTGCTTTTGTACACTTGATCTTTCACCGTATCTGTCACGTCCGCATTATTTTTCTTTCCTCCGCTTAGCATACGTTGTACTACAAATGTTCTCGCTGCTAATGCCTGCGCCTTTAGTGCCTCTATTTCAAAACTGGCATTCATCTCAGAAGCTACTACACCTGTCACATACTCCTCCACTGGTAATGTTTCTACCTTCTTCTGTTTTTCGCGATATACAGCAACTTGAACAGCTGTATCTACTTTTCCTGGAGCTGGTATGCTTTCTATCGCTGGAGGAGTATTAGAGGCCGTTTCTTCCCCTACTTTTGCTTTCGCAAATGGAATAACAAGGGCTGCAGGTACAATGATAACGAGCGCTATTAAGAGCGCTACTGTAATAAAAAGTGGCTTTGAAAATTTCATCCTATTTTCCTCCAATATAAAAGCTTTACTCCATTCATTCTTATGGAACAACTCTTTCTTTTAGAACATACTTAAGGGGAAGAGTATAAAACAGAAATTTTCTAAATATTTTTACTGGTACATGCATAAGTATAGAATTTATTGACTATAACAGTAATAACCAAAAAAAATAGCCCCTATGTCAAAAGACATAGAGACTATTTTAATTAAGCGTGAAGATCAGAAACTTCTTGTTCTTTCACTTCTTCTACTTTTTCGTTTACACGTTCAATAGTTGCACCTAATGCAGCTAATTTCTTATGGAAGTTTACATAGCCACGGTCAAGATGTTTTAACTCAGTTACACGAGTATAACCTTCTGATACTAAACCAGCTAAGATTAATGCAGCTGCAGCACGTAAGTCAGTTGCTGCTACTTCAGCACCTTGTAAGCTGTTTGGACCGTTCATAATAACAGAACGACCTTCAATTTTAATATCAGCATTCATACGACGGAATTCTTCAACGTGCATAAAGCGGTTTTCGAATACCGTTTCTGTAATCATGCTTGTTCCATCAGCTTGTAGTAATAATGCCATCATTTGTGATTGCATGTCTGTTGGGAAACCTGGGTGAGGCATAGTTTTAATATCAACCGCTTTTAACTTATCTGGGCCGATAACACGTACACCTTCGTTTTCCTCAATAATTTTAACACCCATTTCTTCCATTTTCGCTGTAATTGAGCGTAAATGTTCAGGTACAGCATTTTCAATTAAGATGTCTCCACCAGTAATTGCTGCTGCAACCATGAATGTTCCCGCTTCAATACGGTCAGGAATAATAGAGTGGTTTGCACCATATAATTTATCAACGCCTTCGATACGAATCGTTCCAGTTCCAGCTCCGCGTACTTTCGCTCCCATCGCATTTAAGAAGTTAGCTAAGTCAACGATTTCTGGTTCTTTCGCTGCGTTTTCAAGAATTGTTGTCCCTTTTGCTAATGTAGCTGCAGACATAATGTTTTCTGTCGCGCCTACGCTTGGGAAGTCTAAGTAGATTTTAGCTCCTTTTAGTTCTCCCTCAACATATGCCTCAACAAAACCGTTACCAACCTGTACTTTTGCTCCCATTGCTTCGAAGCCTTTTAAATGTTGGTCAATTGGACGTGAACCAATTGCACATCCACCAGGAAGTGCAATACGAGCACGACCGTTACGTGCTAATAATGGTCCCATTACTTGAACAGATGCACGCATTTTACGTACATATTCAAATGGTGCTTCAATGTTTAGTTCTTTAGAAGAATCGATTGTTACTTGATTATTTTCAAATACGACTTCAGCATTTAAATGACGTAATACCTCATTAATTGTGTATACATCAGACAAAACTGGTACTTCAGATAGTACATTCTTTCCATCACTCGCTAATAGGGCTGCAGCGATTATAGGTAATACAGCATTTTTTGCGCCCTCAACACGCACTGTGCCGTTTAACCGCTTTCCGCCACGGACGATGATCTTTTCCAAATTATTCCCCTCCGTGTCCTTTTTTCAGTATCTATTCACTCAATACTCAGAAGTTATGATCGGTGTGCCAACCACAATTGTATCTTTGTTGTCTGTAGAACGTATTGCTATTTGCACATTTATTTTCTCTCTATTTGTTGAAAGAGCGTCATCCCACTTTTTATTGTATGCGGAGACTGACACAAATGCTCTTTCTTCTACTTGTTCGATCGCTCTTGCTGAAAGATCTTTCAAAACCTGATTGGTTTTATTTTGCAAAACACCTTCAATCTTATCATTCAGTACACCTTGAACACAAGTGTAAATTATAGGTTTTTCACTAAAAATTTTATTCATGTTTTGAACATACTTCGGGTCCCATTTCGCCCCACTTACTTCAAAGATAATGAAAGTGTTTTCTTTAGTATTTTCTTTACTCCAAGTTACTACTACTCGTTCTTCATAAGAAGAAAGCTTTTTATAGGATGTAGCTTTATATCCATCTGGAGATTGCTCTACTTCCCACTTTTGAATATTTGCCTTTTCCTTCACATCGTTTAACAACTTTTGAAACGTATGTATGTTAGAAATTGTTTTTGTTTCTCTCGCTAACCATGACCATTTTTCTACTTTAGCATCATTTTTCTCTAAAGCCTTGATCATGCTCTCCATTTTCTGTTCATCGCTTATCGGTTTCATCTCTCTATATCCAACCAAAAATAAAACAACACTAAGTGCAACAATAAGAATAGCTTTAAACTTCAATTTCATCCCCTCCTATCCCCATTGTTAACGGAGATTTGAGGTTCTATACACTTACTTTACTAAATACGTTAAACTCTTCGAATAGCCTAAATAATCAAGGAAAAAGTTACTTACAGATGTCCCAATTGCAATTGTAATTAAGATGAGTAATACTCGCGTCTGCAGCACTTTTCCGGACTTCATTAAACGCTCAATGTGAATGCCTTGTAAGGCCCACCACGTAATGGTAATAAACAATAAATGCGAAACAATGGCAATCAGTGCTTGTTGCCCTAAAAGTTGTGCCAAAAAATCGACCCCTTTTTACTCAGCTACTACTTATGAAAGAATATAAAAACGATACCATAATAAGTAGGAGCTACACTTTTTCAAATGCACATAGACATCTTACATTTTACATCGTGATTTTCTTTCCAAAAACGTATATCTACATTACAAGTTAACACAAAATAAAAAGCGCAGAGTACTGACTCCACACCTTTTATTTTCACTATTGTACCACGTTCCCTAAGAAGAAGAAATCTTTCATTAATGGAAAATATTCATAAAAGAAATTGTACCCAATCATCGGCATAATCCCTAGTATTACAATCGAAATTGCACAAAGACTCATAACAACCTTTATATTTAACGGTAACCGTATTCTCTCTTCTGTCTCTCCGGTGCGGAAAAACATTTGTTGTAAAATACGGAAATAATATACGAATGAAACAACTGTCGTACCCATCATAATCGAAGCTAGTACGTAATGTGCTGGCTCTACATGAAGTGCGCCTAAAAAGATATTAATCTTTCCAATGAAGCCAGCCGTTCCTGGTATCCCAGCCAACGATAAAATAAAAATTGTCATCATTATCGCTGTAAATGGCGACCTTTTATATAAACCTGTGAAAATTGTTATATTTTCCTCATTATTTTGTAAGATTAATCCGTGGATGATAGCAAATGCCCCTATATTCATAAGCATGTATGCCAGCATATAAAACCACATGCTATCCATCGTAAATGGTGATAATGCCACAAGTGGAACGAGTAAATATCCTGCATGAGCAATGCCCGAATAAGCAAATAAACGCTTTATATTGTATTGTTTTAACGCGACTACATTCCCAACAATCATCGTAATACTTGCTAGCACCGCAATATATATACTCATATGCCCATATAAAGATTGCATATCTCCTTGTATTAATACACTTGCAAAGATCATAAGGAACAAACGAATAATGAGTAGGAACCCGGCAATTTTAGAAATCGTTCCAAGAAAAGCAGTAACTGGTGTAGCCGCTCCTTCATACACATCAGGTGCCCACATATGAAACGGCACTGTGGCAATTTTAAATGAGAGACCAACTAGCAATAAAAGAAATGCGAGAGCTAACAATAACTGAATACCACTAGCGAGTTCCCCAGTGAGTACCTTTTGCATATCTACAATGTTAGTTGAACCTGTAATACCGTATAAATAACTCATTCCGAAGAGCGTAATCGCCGTTCCAATTCCTCCGCTAATGACGTATTTCATTGCCGCTTCATTTGATGCACGGCTCTTTTTTCGTATTCCTACTAAAATATAAGAAGAAAGTGAAAGTAACTCCAAACCAACGAAAAGGGTAATAAAATCTACACTAGAAGCCATGAACATCGCACCAAGAAGTGCCATTAAAAATAAGTAATAATATTCACCTTTATCTTCGATTGGATTCTTCTTATCATCGCTCATTGCGGTGCATAAAATGAGGGCTGAGGCACCTAATAGCAACGTTTTAAACCCTTTTGAAAATCCATCTAACACAAACGATCCATTTAAAATATCTCCTGCCGGTTCGCTATATAGAGTAATTAATGACACGATTGCTAATACGATGGCAGCAATCGCACCAAGAGCTACATATCTATGGTTCAGCTTAAAAAACAAATCACATATGGAAAGGAGGATGGCGGCGCCGAGAATAATAAATTCTGGCACCATTAGATGCCACGATAAGCTAAGTAACGTATTCATATCCATCCTACTTCACCCCCAATGTTTTCAATGTATTTTGAAGCGGATCCCCTAGTATTTCTGGCATAACTCCAATTGCAATAATACAAAAGATAAGTAGTAAAACAGGGACATACTCCCATCCGTGTATATCAGATTTTGCTTCCCACTCTTTCTTTCCAAATGTCACTTGAAGTGTCGCCCTTAATACATATACAGCGGTTAAAATGATGCCAATCACACCGACTGCAGCAATGACGGGCTCTCCTTGAAATAAACCGAGAAAGGCAAGAAATTCACTAACAAACCCAGACATCCCTGGTAATCCGAGCGATGCCATTCCTCCTGCTAAGAAGAAGCCGCTAAGTACTGGGACACTTTTTGCGAGTCCACCAAGCGCTGTAATGTCTGATGTTCCGAAACGTTGTTCTATAACACCGAGTAAGAAAAACAGCAAGGCTGCAATTAAACCGTGCGATACAACCTGGAATAACGCTCCTTGTGTACCAGGTGCATTAAGTGACGCAAGTCCCATTAACACAATTCCCATATGCGAAATACTAGAGTAAGCCAATACTTTCCTAAAGTCTGTTTGGATGAGCGCTAAAAAGGCACCGTATAATAAATTAATTACGCCTAATATCGCAATTAGTGTTGCAACATCGTGAAAATATTCCGGGAATAGCCCTTTCCCGAAGCGAATAATACCGTACGCTCCAATCTTCAGCAAAACACCCGCATGAAGCATAACTACAGCTGGATGCGCTTCTATGTGTACATTGACCATCCAGCGGTGCAACGGAAAAACAGGTAGTTTAATTGCAAAAGCAATCATTATGGCAATAAATACACTAAGCTGCAAACTACTTGGGATGACGAGTGCTCCCTCTGCGTTTACGCTTCTTAATATCTCTTTCAGCTCCACAATATTTGTTGTACCTGTTTTCGCGAACAAAATTGAGAAAACAATGAGCAAAATAGCTGAGCCAATACCGTTATATATTAAATAACTATACGCAGCCTTTTCACTCGACAATTTTCCCCACTTTCCAATTAATAAGAACATTGGTGGCAACGTAATTTCAAAGAAGATAAAAAACAACATTAAGTTTTGAGCAGCAAAGACGCCGAGCATTCCTATTTCTAGCATGAGTAACAGCATATAAAATGCTTTTAAATTTCTTTTAATAGAAAAGGCTGCAATTGCTGCAAGCGTTGCTAGAAGAGCCGTCAGTACCATCATGACAAGCGACAAACCATCAATACCGAGCTCGTAATAAATAGAAAACCACCTTTTATCTACCGCTGTAAAATCGCCGAACTTAATCCATTTCATCTTTTCATCGAATAGTGACAAATTCTTTCCAGAAGCATATGTACAAGCGAGGACGATAGCGATTCCAAATGGAAGCGCCGTCCCAAATAAGCCAAGCGCTCGCACTGTACGCAATTCCTTTTTCGGTGTTAATACAAGCAATAAAATTCCTAAAAGCGGGGAAAAAATGAAGAACGTTAACAACAAATCATTCATCGTAAATCCCCTCCCGTATAGAGCAAAATAATGACGAGTACAGCGAGCGAAACCGCCGTTACAGTACCGTACACTTGTACATTCCCGTTTTGAAGTTTCGATCCAAGGTTACTTGTGCCTTTCACTACACTTGCAATTAAAACTGCAATTCCTTCGACTACATACACTTCAAATAAGCGAAGCACATGAGCGATTCCTTTCGTAATAGGGATCACCGTCATGTTGTATAGTTCATCCACATAATATTTTTCTTTCAAAAGATTATAAAGCGATGTTTCCGTACCCCCAGCCCAATTCCTAGAAATTGATTTCTTCCTATATATGAAATATGCAAGAGCGATTCCCGCAAATGAAACGAGTGTCGCAACAATCATAATCCAAACTGGTCCATGCGTTTCTTCAACCTTAAACCCTACATCTTTCGTCAACCAATCTCCGAGAAACGTCCCAAACCATGGTGTATTTATATATCCTGCCACTACTGCGAGAACGCCGAGAACAATCATTGGATACGTCATAACGCGAGGCGATTCATGCACTTCTTCCTTCGTCTTCGTTTCTCCAGTAAAGACAAGAAAGTAAAGGCGGAACATATAAAACGCTGTTAAAAACGCCGCAATTACCGCTAAAGTAAATAAAACGTAATTGCCATTCATCCACGTCGCCGCTAAAATTTCATCTTTGCTGAAAAAACCGGAAAGCAGCGGAACACCGCTAATGGCAAGGGTACCTATTAAAAATAGCGTACCAGTTACTTTCATCTTCTTCTGTAAACCGCCCATTTTATTAATGTTTTGCGTATGCACAGCATGAATTACACTTCCTGCCGCCAAAAATAGTAGTGCTTTAAAAAAAGCATGTGTCATTAAATGAAATATACCAGCTACATAACCGGCAGAACCTAACGCGAGCATCATATACCCGAGCTGGCTAACTGTAGAATAAGCAAGCACCCTCTTTATATCTGTTTGCACAAGACCGATAGAGGCCGCAAAGATTGCAGTGAAAGCTCCAACGATTGCCACTGTCTGCATCGCCACTGTACTTGCTGAAAATAGAGGGAACATCGTCGCTACTAAATATACGCCAGCTGCGACCATCGTCGCCGCGTGAATAAGTGCCGAAACGGGTGTTGGCCCCTCCATTGCATCTGGCAACCACGTATGAAGCGGGAACTGACCTGATTTCCCCATCGCCCCGATAAAAATTAATATCGCTGTTATTGTAATCATGTAAGGAGGTAGATCCCCTGTATAAATCGCCCTAAATATTGCGTCATATTCAAAACTACCTGCGTACCAAAAAATTAAAATCATCCCGATAAATAAACCAACATCCCCAATACGGGTCATAATAAAAGCCTTTTTTGCAGCAGCCTTCGCTTCTTCTTTAAAGAAATAAAAACCGATAAGTAAAAATGAGCCAAGGCCAACTAATTCCCAAAATATATAAAGTTGTAATAAATTCGTTGATATAACAAGCCCTAACATCGCAAATGTAAAGAGTCCTAAATATGCGTAAAAGGTCGGTAATCGTTCATCACCTTTCATATAACCTTTCGAATACACATGTACAAGTAGACTCACAAGCGTCACGATAAATAACATTAAAGCTCCTAATGCAGTCACTTCAAAGCCGAATGATATATCCACATCTCCAGCTCTAAGCCACACCCACTTATGCTTCACGCTTGCTTCTGAAAACCTTTCTATTAACACAAGTACCGCAAGTATAAAGGAGAGAAAGACGAAAAAAATACTAAGTACGCTGCTTCCTTCTCTAATTTTCTTCCCGAATATAATAAGTAACAAAAACGAAACGAGTGGGAAAAGCGGTATGAGCCATGCATAATCGATCATTGTTTCCTTCCCCCTTTTTCGGTCACAATGCTATCCTTTGAGCGTATCCATTTCATCCACCTGAACTGTCGTACGATTACGATATAAAGCAATTAAAATAGCGAGTCCTACCGCCGCTTCCGCTGCCGCTACAGCCATCGTAAACAGTGAGAAAATTTGACCTGTTAAATTCGGAAATAAGCCTAATTTACTAAACGCCACTAAGTTTAAATTGGCAGCATTCAGCATTAATTCGATACAAACTAATACGATTACTGTATTCCGCTTTGTTAAAGCTCCAAATAGACCGATGCAAAACAAAATAATCGCAAGTGTTAAATATGCAGAAGCTGGAACGCTACTCATTGGAATCCTCCTCTTTCTCGTCCTTTTTCGCAAGTATAATTGCGCCAACGAGTGCTACAAGTAAAATAACTGAAGTTAGTTCAAATGGAATAATATATTTTGAATAGAGAAGCGTACCGATTTGAAGTGTGTTGTTTTCATGGAGAGGTAAACTTCCTTGTGTGCTTTCATTTGCAAAATCAACATTATTAACAGCGAAATACATAACCGCTCCAAATGCTACAACTGCAAAGAAGATAATCCATTTTCG
Source organism: Bacillus cereus group sp. Bce019 (assembly GCF_051781745.1). Lineage (NCBI taxonomy): Bacteria > Bacillati > Bacillota > Bacilli > Caryophanales > Bacillaceae > Bacillus > Bacillus cereus group sp. Bce019. The sequence goes on along the minus strand of NZ_JBPWJX010000028.1, from coordinate 24,267 downwards.
AAGAGTAAGACGCGATTCATTTTCCGCGTTATGTTTCGTTAACATAATGCCGAAAATCATAATAATTGTGATTGCACCGGAGTAAAGTAAAATTTGTGCAACGCCTATAAATTCGGCTGACAAAAGAAAATACAAACCTGCAATGCTGAGAAATGTCAGAACGAGAGCTAGCATCATGTGCATAACTTTCGTTAAGTTCAACATAAGAACACCGCCGATAATTGCAGACAAGGATAGTATAAAGAATGCTACAAACTCGCCATTCATGCCTTATTCTCCTTCCTGACGTTTTCGTCGTTTTCGTCAAGCCACTGCAAATTTTTAAATAAGTTATCACGTGAATATTCCGCGAGTTCAAAGTTATTTGTCATGACAATTGCCTCTGTCGGACAAACTTCTGTACATAAATCACAAAGAATACAAATTTCAAAATTAATATCATACGTGTCGATAATTTTTCCTTTTTTCGTAGGATCCGGATGTTTCTTTCCTGTTAACTGAATACAGTCTGTCGGACAAATGTTAGAGCACTGATTACAAACAATACATTTCTCCGGATAAAATTTTTGAATCCCCCGAAAACGGTCTGGCAACGGCAACGGTTGATTTGGATAATCATACGTTACCTTCTTCTTGCTCAAATTACTTAATGTATATTTTAACCCTTTAAATAGTCCTTTCATCTCTTACTGGCACCCCCCTCATAGATTAGAAGAATAACTCCTTAATCAATGCCGTTAAGAAAATATTTGCAAGTGCAATCGGCAATAATACTTTCCATCCAAACTCCATTAACTGGTCACCTCTTATACGCGGGAACGTAACGCGGAACCAAATTAATAGAAAGACTACACTGCTAAATTTCAAAGCAAACCATACGGCACCTGGGATAAATCCAAGAAACATAACTGGATTCCATCCGCCTAAAAAGAGCACTGTAATTAACGATGCCATCCCGAAGAAATATACGTACTCTGAAAGCATGAAAAACGCCCAGCGAAAACCTGAGTATTCCGTATGATATCCAGAAACAAGTTCTGACTCCGCTTCCGGCAAATCGAATGGCGTCCTATTTAACTCTGCAACTGCTGCGATTAAGAAAACGACGAATCCAATTGGCTGTACGAAAATGTACCAGACCTTCTCCTGCGCCGCTACAATCTCATTTAAATTCAGGCTACCAGCTAGCAAAACGATACCAATTACACTCATTACGAGCGGAATCTCATAAGAAATCATTTGCGCCGCCGCACGCATCCCTCCTAAAAGGGAATATTTATTATTCGATGCCCATCCCCCAGTTACAACACCTATCGTCGTAATACCGGAAACAGCAATATAATAAAGTAGCCCGACTCCAATATCTGCAAATTGAAATTTATCAGTGAACGGGATAACCGCAAGCACCATAAATGCTGGTGCAAATGCAATGACAGGCGCTAATATAAACAGCGGTTTATCTGCTGCTTTCGGAATACTATCTTCTTTCAATAATAGTTTTAAAACATCAGCTACCGTTTGCAGTAAACCGAATCGGCCTCCAACCTGGTTTGGTCCAATCCGCCCTTGCATAAACCCCATCACTTTCCGTTCTGCCAAAATTCCATATGTAACGAAGCCAAGGACTGCAAATAGTAGAAGTACCGCTAATCCGAAAAAAATGAAGAAATTCGTCCAGCTTGAAGGTGATTGTAAGAGCGTCTCAATCATTAGCCATCAACCTCCCCAAGTACAATATCAACTCCACCTAAAATCGTAATTAAATTAGCGATGTTTTCACCTTTCAATAACTTCGGTAAAATTTGCAAGTTATAAAAAGATGGCCTACGAAACTTCAAACGGTACGGCTCTTTCTTTCCGTCACTTGCGATATAACAACCAATCTCTCCGCGCGGCGATTCGATACGTACAAATGCTTCTCCCTTAGGTGCCTTAATAATTTTCGGTACTTTTGCCAGCACAGCTCCATCTTTCGGGAACTGCTGAACCGCTTGCTCAACAATCTTTAAAGACTCCTCGATTTCTTGCATTCGGCAAACGTAGCGATCCCAAGCATCTCCCACGCTTCCAAGAGGAATATCAAAATCAAAACGATCATAAATCGAATACGGCTCATCTTTGCGAAGATCCCAGTTTACTCCAGTGCACCGCAAATTTGCTCCGCTTAAAGAATACGAGATTGCTTCTTCCGCGCTATATATACCAACGCCTTTCACACGATTTAAGAAAATCTCATTACCGCTAACAAGATCGTGATACCCTGCTAATTGCTCCCTCATATACGGAACAAACTCTTCCACCTTTTCAATCCAACCATCTGGCGCATCCCACTTCACACCGCCAACTCTCATATAGTTAAAAGTAAGCCGTGCCCCGCATAATTCATTTAATAAATTTATAATCATCTCTCGTTCACGAAACGCGTACAAAAACGGGCTGACCGCTCCTATATCAAGAAGATTCGTCCCCCACCAAACGAGATGACTCGCAATTCTTCCTAACTCCATCGCAAGTACTCGCAAGTATTCGGCACGCTCTGGAATTTCAAGCCCCATCATCGTCTCTACAGCATGGCAAATGACGTAATTATTCGTCATGGCTGATAAATAGTCCATTCGATCTGTATAAGGGATAATTTGCGTATACTGTAAGCTCTCAGCGATCTTTTCGGTCCCGCGATGCAAATATCCAATAACAGGTGTAGCTTCTTTAATAATTTCCCCGTCAATCTTAATTACGAGCCTGAACACACCATGTGTACTCGGATGCTGAGGTCCTACATTCAAAAGCATCTCTTCCGTGCGGATCATAGCTACACCTCCACATCATACGGTTCATAGTCTTTTCTAAGCGGGTATCCTACCCAATCATCTGGCATTAAAATACGCGTTAAATTCGGATGCCCTTTAAATACAATGCCGAGCAAATCGTATGCTTCTCGCTCCGGCCAGTCAGCTCCTTTCCAAAGCGCTGTCACAGATTCGACTTGTGGCGCTTCCCGGTCTAGCTTTACCTTCACCGCTACCGATTGTTTCTTGCCATATGAAAACAAATGAACATACACTTCCATATGTGTCACAAAATCCGTCGCATGTAGCTCTGACATATAATCAAAAGCAAGTCCCTCATGGAATCGCAGTGACTCCATCACTTCATAATACTTTTCGGGATCCACCACAAGAGTTGGCACATCCTTTGACAGTTTATTAATGTAGGAATCTACTAATGCACCCTCTCCTAACTTCTCCCTAATAGCCTCAACATACTGATTTAAATACGGCTGATTTACGGACGGTTCTTCCTGCTTCGGCTCATCCTCTTTCTTACCTTCAGCTCCCTTTGTCTTCGCTCTTGCAGCCGCTGCTGCTTTCGCTTTTGCCGCTGCAATTGCCTTTGCCTTTTCATCTCCCGAATCCCCATCACCTTGCGAGGCTTTCTGCTTCGCCAATGCTGCCGCTTTCGCCTTTGCCTTGGCTTTCGCTTTTTCTTCTTCCGTTACTTCTTCGGTTCCTTCTCTTTTCTGTTTCGCTAACGCCGCCGCTTTTGCCTTTGCAGCTGCTGCTGCCTTCGCCTTCGCTTTCGCTTTTTCTTCTTCCGTTACTTCTTCTGTCCCTTCTCTTTTCTGCTTCGCTAATGCCGCCGCTTTTGCTTTTGCGGCTGCTGCTGCCTTCGCCTTCGCTTTCGCTTTTTCTTCTTCCGTTACTTCTTCTGTCCCTTCTCTTTTCTGTTTCGCTAACGCCGCCGCTTTTGCTTTTGCGGCTGCTGCTGCCTTCGCCTTGGCTTTCGCTTTTTCTTCTTCCGTTACTTCTTCTGTCCCTTCTCTTTTCTGTTTTGCTAATGCTGCCGCTTTTGCTTTTGCGGCTGCTGCTGCACGTCGTTTTGCTTCTTCTATAGTAATATCATCATTTTTTGGTAGCGCTTTCTCTTTTTCTTGATCTTCCTCCTCAAGTTCACTTATTTCCGCCTCGTGTTTCGCTACAAGGCGTTTTCTCGCTTCTTCTTTCGCACGCCTAGCTGCTTCTTTTTTCAGATCCTCTAAATCTTTATTTGGATTACTCATTTATTCGTCACCTGCTTTCCGGTCTTTGCCTCGTAACGAATTTTCTCTTTTAATTTATTAATTCCATAGATTAAAGCAGCTGGATTTGGGGGACAACCAGGAATATACACATCAACTGGTACGATTTGGTCTACACCTTTCACAACAGCATATGAATTTACATACGGACCACCTGCTGTCGCACAAGATCCCATCGCAATAACCCATTTCGGTTCGGGCATTTGATCATATAAACGCCGAACAATAGGAGCCATCTTCTTCGTTACTGTTCCCGATACAATCATGACGTCCGATTGCCTTGGTGAAGTTCGAAAAAATGACCCAAATCGATCTAAATCGTAATGTGATGAGCCTACCCCCATCATTTCAATTGCACAGCATGCCAGTCCGAATGTCATCGGCCATAAAGAGTTGCTCCTCGCCCATCCTTTCAACTGTTCCAATGTAGAAAAAAAGATATTTCGTTCTAATTCTGCTCGCTCATTTGGATGTAATTCCTCAAAATTTATAACCATTGTAACACCTTCTTTTTCCAAGCATACGCTAATCCAACTAGCAACATTACAACAAAGATGAGCATTTCAATTAATGCAAATAAACCTAGCTTGTCATACGCAACAGCCCAAGGATATAAAAATAAAGTTTCTACATCAAAGATCACAAACAATAAAGCGAAAATATAATAACGAGCATGAAACCGAATATTTGCATCATGAAAAGGCTCAATTCCACTCTCATACGTCGTCGCCTTTGCTGCACTTGGTTTATTTGGGCGCAGCATCCTTCCTAATGTAAGAGCCACTACCGGCAGCAATATACCTAATAGCAAGAAAATCAAAACGATCATATAACTATTTTCATATACACTTGCCATTGTGAAACCCTCCCCCCTAAATTAAGAACAAGTTCACATAGTAAACAATATGTCCTAGTTGCAGTAATTATTATTTTTAAATTTTTCTAAATAATGCAACTATTCTAATCATTATAGCAAACTTCAAATTCCTATGTCGATATGTTGGGAGACAGAAACAAGAATTATTAAAATCTATCTTTACAACTTGCTATAATTGTGCAAAATAAATATAAAACTTATATATGCTTTTCAAGAAACCGTAGGTGATATAAATGAAAAAACAAACACATGTAAGTATTCTTATAAGCATTGTATTGCTGTCTATAACGCTTCACTATGTAGCAATGCCTTTTGTATATGAATACTCATTTCCTTTTCAGCTATTAATCGGAACGAGCACCCTATTAATTGATATTATCGCTTGTAGTTATATACTTTATTTTTCAAACATGAAAGAAGGGCTATCTCGTTTATTTTGGATCATATTATCTGTTGGAGCTCTCTCTTATTTTATCGGTGATATAGTCGTTGCCTATCAGCGTTTAATTGTAAAGGACTTCTATACGTTCGTTGATCCATCTGACTTTTTTTACTTACTTTTTTTAGTTAGCTTTACGTTTGCCTTTCTATACGAAATCATTTATAACCGAGATTTATTAGAAAAACTTTTTATGCTATGTGATATTTGTATTATCGTTACAGCCCAATTTACTTTAAGTTACTACTTACTTATTGAACGAACTATTCATATCTTTACAACATCCTATATCGACATATTTGTTCAACTTACCTATCCAATGGCTGATTTACTCTTTCTCTTAATAGGAATCAACCTTTTATTCAAACCACTATCCTTATTACCTAAAAAGGTCGGTGCACTTCTTGGCAGTGCTTTAATTTTATATGCTACTACAGATGCGATTTATGCTTATATAAAATACTTCATACCAGAGTATTCTATGTTTACAGTTACACCTTTCTATCAAGTAACCTTAGTACTAGTAGCAATCGCCTGTATTCTCCATACAAAAAAGCCTGAAAAACAAGAACAAGTACTACTAACACCTAAAATTGGCGAATCAATCCGATTATCATTACCGTATATTTCTGTAGTAATGCTTATTGTTTTTATATTAGTTGAATACGTTTTTGCGCCTATTATAGTAATCGGACTTATAATAACTTTTTCTTTCGTTCTCATACGTCATAGTTTAGTTCGAAAACAAAATAAAATATTATTGATCGCTCAAATGCAATTCAACTCAGAACTCGAGAAACAAATTAAACTACGTACAGAAGATTTAGTAGAACAGAAAAATGAACTCTATCATAATCAACAAATGTTTAAATCTTTATACGAGCATCATCCAGATCCAATTTTCACATTAGATTTGTACGGTAATTTTCTCAAAGTAAATAACGCTGGTACTACTTTACTCGGTTATCAAACGAATGAATTATTAAACCAGCCTTACTATTCACTCATATACGAAGAAGATTTAGAAGAAATGATTAACGCCTTTCATCGCGTGAAAAAGGGATATTCTATTTCTTTAGAAATACGGGCTTACCATAAAAACAGAGATATTTACTACTTGCACGTTACCGCCGTACCGATCTTTTTAAAGGAGAAAATTTCTGGGGTTTATTTAATGATTAAAGATATTACGGAAAGCAAACAACAACAAGAACAAATCAACTTCCTAGCATACCATGATACTTTAACAGAGCTTGCAAATCGTCGTGCATTTCATCAACATTTAGAACAGGCAATTGCGCGAGCAAAAATATCGAAAAAGCCTTTTGCTGTTATGTTTCTCGACCTAGACCGTTTTAAAGTTATTAATGATACCCTCGGTCATCGAGTAGGAGACCTATTGCTCATCGCAGTAGCAAAAAGGCTCGAAAGAATAGCAACATCAAATATGAAACTCGCGCGGCTAGCTGGGGATGAGTTCACAATCCTTATCGAGAATTACAAAAAAAAGCCAGATGTCCAAAAAATAGCTGATAGGATTGTAGCGGTCATGAATGAGCCATTTGAAATCGAAAATCAACATTTACAAATCTCACCGAGTATCGGAATTGCAATATATCCTGAAGCAGGTGAAGATGCGCTATCCATTTTGCAGCATGCTGATATGGCCATGTACGAAGCAAAGAATAAAGGAAAAAACGGTAGCTCTCTTTACACGAAAGAACTATATAAAAAAATGGAACGAAAAGCTCGAATTGAAAAAGATTTGCCAATCGCTTTAGTAAACAAAGAATTTTATCTCGTTTATCAACCACAAATTGATACGACAACAAATAAAATTATCGGTGCTGAAGCTTTAATACGATGGAAACACCCGCTATTAGGTGACATTTCACCATGTGAGTTTATTCCAATTGTAGAAGAGACGCCACAAGTAGTCCCACTTGGACATTGGGTATTACAAGAAGCTTGTCTCCAATTAAAAATATGGCATACCTTTGGCTACCAAAATTTAAAAATAAGTGTTAATTTATCCGCAAAAGAATTCCGGCAAGATCAATTAATCGAAAACATTTCACAAATATTAAACGACGTGCAAGTCGATCCAAAATATGTAACACTTGAGTTAACAGAAAGAATTGCAATGATTGACGAGAAAGAAACGTTATTGAGACTGAAGCAATTAAAAGAGTACGGTATCCAAACTTCCATTGATGACTTCGGTACTGGGTATTCTTCTCTTGCTTATTTATCAATTTTTCCAATCGACACATTAAAAGTACCGAGAGAATTTACACAATTAGCTGATCATCGTCCTGAAGAACGAGCCATCGTTTCTACAATACTTTCCCTCGCAAATACTTTAAATCTTTCAGTCGTTGCCGAAGGAATTGAAACCGAAAAACAACTTAAGTTTCTGCAAAAACATAACTGTAAATATATGCAAGGTTACTATTTCAGTAAACCACTTACTAGTAATCAATTTATAAAATTTCTACAAAAAACCCCCAGTATGAACAAATAATTCATACTGGGGGTTTTATAGTGCTAAATTTTTTTCTCATAATATTCTTCTGCAATCTCTTCGTAAAAAGCTGCAGATGTCGTATAGAAATATGGAATTAACCATAAGAATCCAATCCCTAACGTAATACAACTTAATATAAACCAGCCAATAAAACTTAAACATAAAATGAAATACTCCATCTTATGTCCATCCATCATACGACGACTTTCTGTAATAGCTTGGTTCAGTGAATACTCAGGATGATCGTTTATAATAAAGTATGTCATCGCATAAGAAAATGATTTAATAATACCTGGAATAATGAACAATAACGTCCATAAGAAAAGATAAAGATTTACTAATAAATATAATAAAAATGATTTTAGAAATCTCTTTCCCTCTGAAAACCAAATGAATACATTACCAATACTAGCTTGCTTTTCACGAAGGATATTTAAACCAAGGTAATATCCACCTAAAGTTAACGGTCCAGTTACAAAAAATGAAAGAATATTCGTTGAAATTGAACCATTTGTTTTTTGCCAACCGAAAATTAAAGAAAATCCCCAATCAACACTAAAACTAAAAGCCGTGATAAGAATTGAAATGAGTAGTGTAGCTCCAACAGCTAATCCCCATTCCCCTTCTAATGAATCTAGTGCTTCTCCTTTTAAATCACTAATCATGCGTAGCCTCGCCTCCTATACACAATAATTCTATTAGTATAGCATGTTCCTATTGAAATTCACCTTTTGAAATGTAGCGATAAAAGTGTGCTGTCGTCGTACTCATATACGGACTAAGCCAAAGAAATCCTATTCCAAAAGTAAGCAGCGCTAAAATAGCCCATCCTATGAAGCTCAGCCATAAAAGAAACAAATCTAACTTATGACCCTTCATAAGATTCTTACTTTCCTTCATCGCCTGCGAAACACTATATTCTGGATTTTCAATCATCACATAGTACGTCAGTGCATAAGAAAAATACATCACAATCATACCAACAATTGAAATTGCTAATAGTACGAAGAAAGCTATTGCAAATGACGTATTCCCTTCTTCACCTAACAATGCAAATAAGCCTATTAACAGCATCGGAATCCATGTACCTGTATATAACAAAATCGCAAGCATTGCCCACATTGTTTTCATCATTCTTTTAAAGCCACGAAATCCTTCGAATAAGTAATCTACTTTAGCATCTTCTCGTTTACTAATCTGTAAAAATACATTTGTATAACCATATGACGTAATCCCATACGATGCGTTACTTAAAATTATCATAATGCAATAAAAAATTCCAAAGGTAATACCTGCTCCAATTGACATCGTTTCCTCTTCAAATGATCCAGTTAAGCTTACAACTGAGAGAAATATAATAATTCCTGGAATTAATAGTATAAGCATTGCAGCCAGCGAAACAACATAACTTAAAATAAAATATAAAATTGTTGATCCAACACCTAGTCCCCATTTTCCCTTTAAAGAGTACAATGCTTCTCGCTTCATTTCACCAATCATTGATCCATCCCCTTTATGAAATATAAATTGTTTTACACTTCTACTTATACAAGCATCAATATAATTATACCAGTTTTGTAAAATTATCCATAAAATACACAAAAAAAAATCCGTAAAGGCAAAGCCCTTACGGATTTTTTTACTTCATATCGGAAACGTTCAAACGGTTCACAGCACGTTGTAATGCCATTTCTGCACGTTTAAAGTCAACATGTGCTTGTTTATCTTGCAGACGTTGCTCAGCGCGACGCTTCGCTTCATTTGCGCGATGGATATCGATATGGTTTGCTTCTTCAGCAGATGATGATAATACAGTCACTTTATCTGGACGAACTTCGATAAAGCCACCACTTACTGCTACATAATCAGTGTGTCCACCATTTTTCAGACGAACTGCACTAATTTTTAATGGTGCAACAGTTGGAATGTGACCTGGTAAGATCCCCATTTCCCCACTCTCTGCTTTTACACTTACCATTTCTACTTCTTTTTCGTAAACCGGTCCATCAGGAGTTACAATACTGACTGGAAATGTCTTCATACTTCGTCCCTCCTAAGGCCTTACGCCATCATTTTCTTCGCGTTTTCAATAACTTCTTCAATGCCACCTACTAAGCGGAATGCATCTTCTGGAAGGTCATCATATTTTCCTTCTAGAATTTCTTTGAAACCACTAACTGTATTCTTTACAGGTACGTAAGAACCTTTTTGACCTGTAAACTGCTCAGCTACGTGGAAGTTTTGAGATAAGAAGAATTGAATACGACGAGCACGATGTACAACTAACTTATCTTCTTCAGATAACTCATCCATACCTAAGATAGCGATGATATCTTGAAGCTCTTTATAACGTTGTAAAGTTTGCTGTACTTGACGAGCTACTTCATAATGCTCTTCTCCTACGATTTCTGGAGAAAGTGCACGAGATGTAGATGCTAATGGATCTACGGCTGGGTAAATACCCATTTGCGTTAAACGACGCTCTAAGTTTGTTGTTGCATCTAAGTGAGCGAACGTTGTAGCTGGTGCTGGGTCAGTATAGTCATCGGCTGGTACATATACCGCTTGGATAGACGTGATAGACCCTTTATTTGTAGATGTAATACGCTCTTGTAATTGACCCATTTCTGTTGCAAGTGTTGGTTGGTAACCTACCGCAGATGGCATACGACCAAGAAGGGCAGATACTTCAGAACCCGCTTGCGTGAAACGGAAGATGTTATCGATGAACAGAAGTACGTCTTGTCCTTGCTCATCACGGAAATGCTCAGCCATTGTTAAACCTGTTAATGCAACACGTTGACGTGCTCCAGGTGGCTCGTTCATTTGTCCGAATACCATCGCAGTTTTCTTGATTACGCCAGAATCGCTCATTTCGTGGTATAAGTCATTACCCTCACGAGTACGCTCACCTACACCAGCGAATACAGAGATACCACCGTGCTCTTGTGCGATGTTATTGATTAATTCCTGAATTAATACTGTTTTACCTACGCCGGCACCACCGAATAGGCCGATCTTACCACCCTTAATGTAAGGAGCAAGTAAGTCTACTACTTTAATACCAGTTTCAAGAATTTCTACTTTAGTAGATAATTCTTCGAATGCAGGTGCTTGACGGTGAATTGGATCACGGTGTACATCCGCAGGAAGTTCACCATCTAAGTCAATTGCATCACCTAATACGTTGAATACACGTCCAAGTGTTGCATCACCAACTGGTACAGAGATTGCTTTACCAGTATCTTCTACTTCTGTGCCACGAACAAGTCCATCTGTGGAAGACATCGCAACTGTACGAACTGTATCATCACCTAAATGAAGTGCAACTTCAAATGTTAAGTTCATGCTTCCGTTTTCGTTGCTTTGTTTTACCGTAAGGGCATTGTAGATTTCTGGTAGCTTTCCGCCATCAAACTTAACGTCTACAACCGGACCCATGATTTGCGTAACGCGCCCTTTATTCATCGGGTTCCCTCCTAGCTTTCTTTTAATTAGCTACCTCTATCAGAGAAGTTAGCTTTTAATTTTTTATTAGTTTAGCTTACGCGACTCTCCTGAAAGAGCCGCTTCCGCTTTTTATTGAATCTATCTCCAGCGGTTAGAATGTTCGGTGGCTTCGCTTTTTCCTACGAGGCACAAATCGCCTCTACGTCAAAAGCTCCATCCCCCTCTCATTCTGAACGAACCGCTTCCGCTTTTTAATACTATTCTAACGCTGCTGCTCCACCAACGATTTCCGTAATTTCTTGCGTAATCGCTGCCTGACGCGCACGGTTGAATGAAAGTGTAAGTGAATCGATAACTTCCATTGCGTTGTCTGTAGCACTCTTCATTGCTGTCATACGCGCTGCGTGCTCACTTGCTTTACCGTCTAGTAATGCACCGTACACTAAGCTTTCTGCGTATTGTGGCAATAGTACTTTTAAAATTTCTTCTTCAGAAGGTTCGAATTCATAAGCTGTCGTCGGTTTGTCAGACGCCACATCAGTAAGCGGTAAAATTTTATTTTCCGTTACCTCTTGTGAAATTTTACTTACGTAATGGTTGTAGTAAATGTACAGCTCATCATAAGCACCATCTGCGAACATCGCAATTGCTCGAGAAGCAAGGTCTTTAATATCAGTAAATGATGGGTGGTCAGATAATCCAACTACTTCATCAATAATGTTAAAGCCGCGACGTTTTAAATAATCACGTCCTAGTCGTCCAAGCACAATAATAGAATATTGGTTTGAATCCATATTATGACGTTCACGAATTACGTTACTTACTGTACGTAATACGTTACTGTTATAACCACCTGCTAGTCCGCGATCAGACGTAATAACGATGTATCCTGTACGCTTTACAGGACGCGCATTTAGCATTGGATGATTAATCCCTTTGCTTCCTTGCGCAATGCTCGCTACTACTTCTTGAATCTTTTCCATATACGGAACGAAAGATTTAGCATTTTGCTCTGCACGGTTTAACTTAGATGCAGATACCATCTCCATCGCTTTCGTAATTTGACTCGTTTTCTTTGTCGAGTTAATCTTCGCTTTTATATCGCGTAAAGATGCCACAGGTTTTCACCACCTTTTTTCCGGAAGTTGGCACGATTAGTAAGAATCCTCTTCCTAATCTACGTTGCAAGATATTCTTGCTCATGATTGAAGGAAAAGAATAGGTGCACCTACTCTTTTCCTTTACATGACCTTTAGCAATCTCAGAGCCCGAGATGCCTTTTATATATACTATCTAGCTCCAGCGGCTTGAATGAGCCGCTTCCGCTTTTATTAATCTAGTTCCGCCTCCTAGCCCCTTTCGTCTAAGAACCTTCCCCACAAGAAGGTAAAAAGCACCTTCTGTGAGAAAGAACCTTAGCCGATGGGGCTGAACAGTCGGCTCCACTTTTTATTATTATTCAGAAGCTACGAATACTTTTTTAAATCCATTGATTGCTGCTGCAAATTTGTCGTCATCCGCAAGTTTCTTAGTTGTGCGGATTTCTTCTAATAAGTCAGTCGCATTAGAATCTAACCAAGCATGGAATTCTTCTTCAAAACGAGTGATATCTACTACTGGGATATCATCTAGGAATCCACGTGTTAAAGCGTAAAGAATGATAACTTGTTTCTCTACACGTAACGGTTTGTGTAATCCTTGTTTTAATACCTCAACAGTACGAGCACCACGGTTTAATTTCGCTTGAGTTGCTTTATCAAGGTCAGAACCGAACTGAGCGAACGCTTCTAACTCACGGTAAGATGCAAGGTCAAGACGAAGTGTACCTGATACTTTACTCATTGCTTTAATCTGAGCAGATCCACCTACACGAGATACAGAAGTACCCGCATCGATCGCTGGACGTACGCCAGAGAAGAATAGGTCAGATTGTAAGAAGATTTGTCCATCCGTAATAGAAATTACGTTTGTTGGGATGTATGCTGATACGTCCCCTGCTTGTGTTTCGATGAAAGGTAGTGCAGTTAAAGAACCGCCGCCTTTTGCATCACTTAATTTTGCTGCACGCTCTAATAAGCGAGAATGTAAGTAGAATACATCCCCTGGGTAAGCTTCACGACCTGGAGGACGACGTAATAGTAATGACAGCTCACGGTAAGCCGCTGCTTGTTTTGATAAGTCATCATATACTACTAATACGTGTTTACCATTGTACATGAACTCTTCACCCATTGTTACACCAGCGTAAGGAGCTAGGTATAGTAATGGAGCTGGTTGAGAAGCAGATGCAGTTACAACGATTGTGTATTCTAATGCACCGTGCTTACGTAGTGTTTCTACTACGTTACGTACAGTTGATTCTTTTTGTCCAATTGCTACGTAGATACAAATCATGTCTTCATCTTTTTGGTTAATGATTGTATCAAGTGCAACTGCTGTTTTACCAGTTTGACGGTCACCAATGATTAACTCACGTTGACCACGGCCAATTGGTACAAGAGCATCGATCGCTTTAATACCTGTTTGAAGTGGCTCATGAACAGATTTACGATCCATTACACCTGGTGCTGGACTTTCGATTGGACGAGTGTTTGTTGTATTGATTGGGCCTAAACCATCAACTGGTTGACCTAATGGGTTTACAACACGACCAATTAGTTCTTTTCCTACTGGTACTTGCATGATGCGACCAGTACGACGAACTTCGTCACCTTCACGGATTTCTGTGTAAGGTCCTAAAATGATAATACCTACGTTGTTTTCCTCTAAGTTTTGTGCTAGTCCCATAACGCCGTTAGAGAACTCTACAAGTTCACCAGCCATAACGTTATCAAGACCATGAGCACGCGCGATACCGTCACCAACTTGGATAACTGTACCAACATCACTAACTTCGATTTCAGACTGATAGTTCTCGATTTGTTGCTTTATCAGTGCGCTAATTTCTTCAGCTCTGATGCTCATGTGCTTCACCCCTATCTATTCTTCATTAATTCACGCTGAATACGTGCTAATTTTCCTTGTAAACTTCCGTCATAAATGCGATTTCCAATACGTACTTTAATTCCGCCTAGTAAATCTTCATCTACAACATTTTTCACGCGAATTGCATCTTTTCCCGTTCTCTTTGCAAATGCTTCAGCAATGTTAAGCTTCTCTTCTTCTGATAGAAGACGAGTAGAATATACAGTTGCATCCGCTACATTACGTTCTTCATTAGCAAGAACAACATATTCATCTGCAATTTCAGGTAAGATATCAATGCGTTTGTTATCAATTAAAATATATAACGTATTTAAAATAGATTCAGAAACAGATCCGAATACGTTTGCAAGAAACGTTTTCTTTTGTTCCTTTGAAATGTTCGGTTGCGTTAAAAAGCTATGTAGTTCTCCGTTCTTTACATAAACGTTTTGTACAAGGCGTAATTCCTCTTCAAACATTTCTAATACGTGTTTTTCTTTTGCAATTTTAAAAAGAGCGACAGCATAACGTTTTGCTACAATCCCATTGCTCATCGCGCTTCTCCTACTTCTTTAATATAATCGCGAATTAACTTCACTTGATCTTCTTCTTTTAATTCTTTTTCAATTACTTTAGAAGCAATTTGAACAGATAAAGAAGCGACTTGTTCTTGTAAAGCAGCAATTGCTTGCTCTTTTTCGCGTTGAATTTCTTGTACAGCAGATGCTTTAATTGATTCTGCTTCTTCTTTCGCAGCAGCAACAATAACATCCTTTTGATCTACAGCTTGCTTTTTCGCTCTTTCGATTAACTCTTGTGCTTCAACACGCGATTGTTTTAACATCTCACGTTGTTCTTCTACTAATTTCTTCGCTTCAGCATTATTTCTTTCTGCAGCGTCGATTTCATTAGCAACATGCTCTTCACGTTCTTTCATAATTCCCATTAAAGGACCCCACGCAAATTTGCGTAGCATTACTAATAGAAGTAAGAAAATGAACAATGTATAAGCAATCGTTCCAAATGGAATGGAAGCTCCTAATAATAAAGTTGGCACAAGGATTCACTCCCTTCAAAATATCTAAATTGATCATATGAAAAAAAAAGACATACGTTTCGTTCATAAAGCAATGGCGAAGAAAGTTCGGAAAAACACTCTTCGCCATCTATGTAAGGGGAGTCTCCCTTATTTGTTCATTACGATGAATGCAATAACTACACCGATGATTGGAAGTGCCTCAACTAAAGCAACCCCGATGAACATAATTGTTTGAAGTGCGCCTTTTAATTCTGGTTGACGAGCAACACCTTCGATTGTACGTGATACGATAAGACCGTTACCAATACCTGCACCTAATGCTGATAAACCAATTGCAATTGCAGCTGCGATTACACCTAAACTCATTTAATTTGTCCTCCTTTGTATTATAAAAAAATAAATTTTTTCTTACTTAAATTATATTAATGGTCATGGCTTACTTTATGAGCCATATAAACCATCGTTAACATAACGAAAATAAATGCTTGGATTGATCCAACGAATACACTGAATCCCATCCACGCTAACATTGGTACAAGCGCACCTAATGCCCCAAGGACTGATGCTCCGCCCAACTTAGCAAGTAATCCTAATAAGATCTCACCTGCATAAATGTTACCAAATAAACGAAGACCTAACGTTAATGTGTTAGCAAACTCCTCAATAACCTTTAATGGGAATAAGAATTTCATAGGTTGGAAATAACCTTTTACGTACTCTTTCGTACCCTTCATCTTAATTCCATAATAATGGGTGAGGGTAACTACCATCACGGCTAATGTTAATGTAACTGCTGGATCAGACGTTGGTGATCTCCACCATGCAATATGTTCGCCAGCTTCAGTTGCTGAATACATGAATGGTAAACCAAGGAAGTTCGATACGATGATAAACATGATAAGCGTAACGCCAAGCGTTAAGAAACGTCCACCTGTTTTCCAGTCCATCGTACTATTGATAATCCCTTTCACGAAGTCAAACACCCATTCCATGAAGTTTTGCATCCCGGTTGGGCGAAGAGCTAAGCTGCGAGTTCCGATAACAGCGATTAAGAAAACAATAACTGCTGCTACAGTAACCATCATAACTGATGACAAATCGAACGTTAAACCTAGAAATTCAACTAATTTACCGTGTTCCACTAGTAATTCACCTCTCTTCCCTGCTCTTATACTCTAAATAAAGAAAATCTATGATCATGACAAGGTATCCTGTCAGCAATCCTACACCTAGGCCCCACATCGCGATTAACTCTTGATATTTGGCTGCAAATAAAATTAATAACCCAATCGTGGCGAATCTTGAATATGTACTTACCGCTGTTGCTTTGAACTTCACGTTTTCTCCATTTGTTACGCGATCTAGCAGCTTGTCTGTTCTACGTGCAATGATGCGCAAACTAAGAAAACTGAAAATCGTACCGATAATCAGTCCAAGAAATACATCCTTGTAAGAGGTAAATCCCCATCCTAGCACTAGAAGCGCAAGCAAGTAGTACATATATTTCTTTTGTCTTTGGACAAGTCCATGTACGTCTATCATCATTGCTCTCCCGAATAGTAATGTCGAATGAGTCGAATCATTGCGTATACCCCTGTTCCTAGTCCGAGTAATAACCCTATAATAAGAAACAACGGAAACGTTCCAACCTTATTATCAATCCACTGCCCACCAAAGATTCCAACAAGAATAGAACCGACTAATTGAGCAAGAATACCTGACATTAAAGCATAAGCTTTTATATGGCTGCGATCGTTTTTTTGCAAGGATTCATCCCTCCAATATGTAACCCTCATTCACGATGTGTTAATAATAACTCATTTTTTTGCATAAATCCTATACAAAACAAAAAGTTTACATTTTCGTCACGGAATAGATGTAATTTTGTCACTGAAAGCCCTACCATCTATCCCCGTTGTTAGCATACAATAGGGTATTAACAGTGTCAACGAGAAATCGTAAAAAATCTAAAAATTTGAGTATTAGGCATTTCCTCCCAAAAATGAAAACGTTCCCCTTCTAAATACTGGTTACATATATGCAATTTCTAACAGTTTTCTCTTTATAATAGAAGGAAATGTTCACAAGTTTGTCACTATTATATTTTCGAGATATAACGCTTTTCTTCCATAATATAGTGTTCCTCAGACGTAAGACTTCTATATTATATGTGAGGTGTATGCAACTTATGTTGTATATACGATGTATATTTATCCTCTCCCCCTCCCCTACTTGCTTACAGCAAAAAAAGACGAGCTGGGGAATCTCCCCTGCTCGTCAGTTGTCTTACTTCGTTCCGAATAAACGGTCACCAGCATCACCAAGACCTGGTACTACATATCCGTGGTCATTTAATTTCTCATCTAATGCTGCTACATAAATATCAACATCAGGATGTTCTTCTTGTACTACTTTTACCCCTTCTGGAGCTGCAACGATACACATTAATTTAATTTGTTTCGCACCGCGCTTTTTCAGAGAGTTAATTGCTTCAGCCGCAGAACCACCTGTTGCTAGCATCGGATCTAGTACGATAAAGTCACGCTCTTCTACATCCGTTGGAAGTTTCACATAGTATTCTACCGGTTGCAATGTTTTAGGGTCACGGTATAAACCAACGTGTCCTACTTTTGCTGCTGGAATTAATTTCAGAATTCCATCAACCATTCCTAAACCTGCACGTAAAATCGGAATTAAACCAAGTTTTTTACCAGCGATCACTTTTGTTGTCGCTTTGCTTACAGGTGTTTCAATTTCAATGTCCTTAAGTGGAAGGTCGCGAGTAATTTCGAAAGCCATTAAGCTTGCTACTTCGTCCACTAATTCACGAAAATCTTTCGTACCTGTATTCTTATCGCGAATATATGTAATCTTATGTTGAATTAACGGGTGATCAAATACATACAGTTTTCCCATGTGAATCTCTCCTTTAGATGATATTCATGCGTTTGCACGCTTTTTTACACTATTTACGATTGTAAAGAAAACGCTACTAATATTCAAGGGCAAATTTGGCAAAATCATGATTTTACAATGAATCTATCTAGTATCTTTACCAATTATGGGAGCTGTATCCTTCATTATATCGCCAAAATTTATTCATCATTTGTATACATACTTTAAAAATAATATATGTCCAAAAAAAAGACCGCCAAAACAATTAAGTCTCGGCAGTCTTCTTCAATCTATTATAGATTTGGATACATTGGGAATTTGCTAGTTAACGCTTCTACACGCTTACGTGCTTCTTCTAATGCAGCTTCATTTTCATGATTTTTTAATGTATAAGCAATAAGTGACGCAATTTCATCCATTTCTTCTAAACCAAAACCACGAGATGTTACAGCTGCTGTACCGATACGTACACCACTTGTTACAAATGGGCTTGCTGTTTCAAATGGAATTGTATTTTTGTTCACTGTAATACCAACTTCATCTAATACGTGCTCTGCTACTTTACCTGTGATTTCTAAGTTACGAACATCAATCAAGATTAAGTGATTGTCTGTTCCGCCAGAAACAAGTGTAAGTCCTTCTTTTTGAAGACCTTCAGCTAAGCGGTTCGCATTGTTAATGATATTTTGTGCATATGTTTTGAAATCATCTTGAAGTGCTTCACCAAATGCAACAGCTTTTGCAGCGATTACGTGCATAAGTGGACCACCTTGAATACCAGGGAAGATTGATTTATCAATTTGTTTTGCAAATTGCTCTTCACATAAAATCATACCACCACGCGGACCACGTAACGTTTTATGTGTTGTCGTTGTAACGAAATGTGCATGTGGTACTGGATTTGGATGTAAACCAGCAGCTACTAAACCTGCGATATGTGCCATATCAACCATTAAATAAGCGCCCACTTCATCTGCAATCTCACGGAATCGCTTGAAATCGATAACACGAGGGTATGCACTTGCACCTGCAACGATTAATTTTGGTTTATGTTCTTTCGCTTTTGCTAATACATCATCGTAATTAATACGGTGAGAGTCAGCATCCACGCCATATTCTACGAAATTATATTGTACTCCACTGAAGTTAACAGGGCTTCCGTGTGTTAAGTGACCACCATGAGATAAGTTCATACCAAGTACTGTATCGCCTTGCTCTAAAATCGTGAAGTATACTGCCATGTTCGCTTGTGCACCAGAGTGTGGTTGAACATTTACGTGCTCTGCGCCGAAAATTTCTTTCACGCGATCACGTGCGATATCTTCTACTACGTCTACGTGTTCACAGCCACCATAGTAACGTTTTCCAGGATATCCTTCAGCATACTTATTCGTTAAAACAGAACCTTGTGCCTCCATTACTGCTTCACTTACGAAGTTTTCCGAAGCAATTAACTCAATCTTTGAACGCTGTCTTCCTAGTTCTGCCTCAATTGCAGCAAATACCTTTTCATCTTGACGTTTTAAATGATCCACCAAAATCCCCCTTTTCTGAACGAATTACATCGATTCCCAATAGTTTTTTCTTATTTATTCAGAAAAAACGAAAATTCAGGTTGTAATTCTTTCGAACCTTCATGTTTTCAACTACATTCTAACATGACTTTCTATATCATAAAAGAAAAAAAAGACCGAAAATCGGTCTTTTCTTTCTTCTATTATAAAGTCAGACAACATACCTTTTATCTTATGATAAACAGGTACTATATGACTTCCTAATTTCTCATATTTAACGGCAAGTGGTAGTCTCTTCCACTGCCGCATAGACAGCACGTGCTCCACCAATTAGTTTTCCACGTGTTTTGGCCATCGTTACATGCGCACTTCCAATTTCCTTCACACTTGTACGAACCGGAACAGCTACATGCTTTAAATGCATACCGATAAATGTATCACCAATATCCATTCCTGCATCAGCTTTAATAAACTCAACTACTACCGGATCTTTCAAATTGTGATACGCGTATGTCCCCAATGCACCACCTGCTGATCTAACAGGCGTAACTGTTACAATTTCAAATTGATATTTTATCGCTACTTCTCTCTCAACTACTAAAGCACGGTTTAAATGCTCACAACATTGAAACGCTAATTCAATACCTGTTTGCTCTTGAAATTGTTTTAACTCAGAGAAAATCGCCTCTGCTACTTCCATCGTTCCTGATGTTCCAATTCTTTCGCCTAGCACTTCGCTCGTGCTACAACCCACTACAAAAACTTGACCGCTTTGTAATGAAGCTTGTTCTTGGAAATCAGAAAGCGACATTTGCAGCTGTTCTCTTACCTTTACGATTTCTGTCATTACGCCTCTTCCTTTCACAGGTTGGTTCACCAAATTATATTTCACACTACTGATAGTTAGAATCTATTACTTTGTTTCGTATGTTTTAATTTTTCCTACGCGGTTTTCGTGACGACCACCTTCATAATCAGTTGTTAACCAGATTTTCGCGATATCACGCGCTAGACCAGCACCAATTACACGCTCGCCCATTGCTAGCATGTTAGTGTCATTATGCTCTCTCGTCGCTTTCGCGCTGAAAGTATCATGAACTAACGCACAACGGATACCATTTACTTTGTTTGCTGCGATTGACATACCAATGCCTGTCCCACAAACTAAAATACCACGATCTACTTCACCATTCGCTACCATTTCAGCTGCTGGAAACGCAAAGTCAGGGTAATCAACAGAACCAGCTTCACATTCACAACCTAAATCAATATATTCAATATTTAACTCTTCTAATAAACTTACAAGTTCTTTGCGGATATTCATACCACCGTGATCAGATGCTATTACTACTTTCATTTTTACCCCTCCAAAGTTTCAATCAATTATCTTCATTTCACACTCGCTACCTCATATAGGAAGAAGTGATCTCCAATATCGTATTATACACGAAACATCAACCTACTGAATGTTTTTTCAGTAAAGTTTGTACAAGTTTTTCCATCTCATCTAACGTTTCTTTATAAATAGAAAGCGAGCCTCCAAATGGATCTGAAATGTCCTTGCCTATACCTTCAGTTAATCCATATAACGTATTTAATTTCTTTTCAACGCTCGGATAATGCCCAAGTACAATTTGCTTATGGTTTTCTGTCATCGTTACGACAATATCAGCCCAATCAAGCAAAGTTTCATTTACTTGCTGCGCCGCATGATCAATTGAAATTCCTTTTTCAGCTAAAGCTTCCTTCGCATGTACCGATGCATCGCTCCCAGGATAGGCGAAAACACCAGCAGATTGCACTTCAAACTTATCTCCTCCGTGATGACGAAGCAACGCCTCAGCCATTGGACTACGACATGTATTGCCAGTACAAACAAATAACACTCGTTTCATTCAAACCCACCCCTATATTCGATTTCTTATCATTCATCATAACTTACATTAGAATAGAACAAAAGAAATGTGAATATACAAAAGGCGCATTTCTCTTATATTTTTTCTAAGAAAAATGCGCCTTATCCACATATATGTGAAACCCTATTTCCAAGTGCCTAGAGTATTTTAACATACATACTGAACACGCAACAAAAATAAGGAATCCATTTCATACGAAACGGATTCCTCTTATATTGCAATTATTTCATTGTAACTTTCATTACTTCTGTTGAACCTTTTGTAGCTGCTACGCCTACAGTTGTCTTAATAGACTCAGCTGCATCTGTGTTTGTAATAACAATTGGAGTAATTGTGCTTTTCGCTTTTTCACGGATTAATTCTAAGTCGAATGAGATTAATTTATCTCCAGCTTTTACAGCTTGGCCTTCAGAAACGTGAGCTTCGAAACCTTCACCTTCCATTTTTACAGTTTCTAATCCAACGTGGATTAAAATTTCTGTACCGTTTTTCGCTTTAATTCCGATAGCATGTTTTGTGTGGAATAATTGTACGATTTCACCATCAACTGGAGATACAACTACACCTTCAGTAGGATCAATTGCAACACCGTCACCCATCATACGACCAGCAAATACTGGATCTGGTACTTCTTCAATATTTTTCACTGCTCCAGTTAATGGAGCTACGATTGTTTCTTCATTTGTTTTTGAACCAAGACCGAATAATTTTTTAAACATAGGATAGTCCTCCTTATAATTTACCTAAAAGTTTATAGGGCAATCCCTAGTAAAACTCGGGATACATGTAAGACTTCATACTTCGAATATTATACTGTAAAAACGCTTTCGAAATAAATTATGTCATTACTAATAGACTCTTATTGTAGCGCTTCACAAAATTCCAGTCAATTCTGATTGTCTGAATAACAATAAGAAGTTAACTTCTATTTATATTTTCTCTTTTTTTGTCCAACTTGTCTAGAGGTCTTTACTACATTTTATTTTTTGTTGTTAATTTGTAAAATTTAATTCAAACTTTTTTCAAAATCCACTTGACTATAGTAAGTAACTATTTTATTATTACTTACGTAAGGTAAGTTAATAACTTTTAGGAGGTTTTAAAAATGATGGATTTCGGTCTACTTATTATTCGTCTTATTATAGGAATTACATTCATGGGTCATGGCGCTCAAAAATTATTTGGTTGGTTCGGCGGTTACGGTTTAAAAGGAACAGGTGGCTGGATGGAGTCAATCGGTTTACGTCCTGGTGTATTTATGGCATTTATGGCTGGCGCAACTGAATTACTAGGTGGTTTCTTATTCGCATCAGGTATTTTCATTGTAGTTGGTTCATTATTTATCGTTGGAACAATGTTAATGGCTATCTTCACTGTTCACGGAAAAAATGGTTACTGGGTAACACAAAACGGATATGAATATAACTTAATGTTAATCGCTGTCGCTGTTGGTGTAGCTTTAATCGGACCTGGCGCATACGTTTTACTTTAATTTTTATCTCAAATTTGAGATTCTTGAAAAAGAACTTACTTCATTACAATTGAAGTAAGTTCTTTTTATGAAACAAAATATTATTTCCAGCAGGATTTTCTCATCGTTATCTTGTAAACAAACAATAAGTATTCATATTTAGAAAGGGGATTACAAGCATGTTATCCATTAATCCAAATGAACAAACTGAAAAAGATAATTACAAATTACTTACCGGAAGTATCATCCCTCGTCCTGTCGCATTCGTTACTTCTGTAACAAAAGAAGGTGTACTAAACGGAGCACCATATAGTTATTTCAATATTGTCGCTGCTAATCCACCACTTATCTCAGTATCTGTACAACGAAAAGCAGGAGAAAGAAAGGACACTTCCCGAAACGCAATTGAAAAAGGAGAATTTGTCGTACATATTTCTGACGAATCATATGTAGCAGCAATTAACGAAACAGCAGCTAACCTCCCGCCAAATGAAAGTGAAATTGAACTAGCAAAACTAACACCAATCGAAAGTGAAGTCATCTCTGTTCCAGGTGTAAAAGAAGCAAATATTCGAATGGAATGCGTATTAGAACGTGCAATTCCACTTGGCGGAACGGAAGACTCACCAGCTTGTGATCTACTAATTGGACGAGTCGTTCGTTTCCACGTTGCCGAACATCTATATGAAAAAGGGCGCATTCACGCAGAAGGACTCAAACCAATAAGCCGCCTAGCAGGACACAACTATGCAAAATTAGGAGAACAATTTGAATTAGTTAGGCCAGTTTAAAAGCGAAAGCGGCTCGCTCAGAATGGGAGGGCATTGGAGCTCTCGACCTTGAAGCGCTTTTTGCTTCATGCGAGAGAGCGAAATGACCGGAGATTCTAGCCGCTGAAGCTGGATAACATCTAAAAGCGGAAGCGGCTCGTTCAGAATGGGAGGAGGATGGAGCTTCTGACGTAGAGGCGCTTTTTGCCTCACAGGAAGACGCGAAGCCACCGACCATTCTAGCCGCTGAAGCTGGATAACATCTAAAAGCGGAAGCGGCTCACTCAGAATGGGAGGGGGATGGAGCTTCTGACGTAGAGGCGCTTT
>NZ_JBPWJX010000027.1:0-58506 GCF_051781745.1 Bacillus cereus group sp. Bce019 | reverse complement strand
AGTTAGTTTGTCTAGCATCTAAAATAAAAATTGACGTTTCACGTTGTTTGTTTCGTTCAGTTTTCAAAGAACTACTTGGTCGCTCATTTGCGACTTCCTTATGTTAACATCTTCGTTAGTTAATGTCAACTAAGTTTTTCAATTTCTTTTTGTCGTTTTCTGCGTTTCCGCATCAGCGACGGTTATTAATTTAACATATACAAACTATTAACGTCAACACTTTTTAATAAAAAATTCTTTTTCTTACATAACGAATACATTCTTCTGTGTTAGCTACTCTCCGGAATAAACAGAAAATGATTTTATATCTTTCTTCCATAGCTTTTTTTACAACTTCATGAATACGCTCATCTTCAAAATCAAATAAAAGTTCCTCTAATTCTCTCTTCAATATGTATTCCATTTCTTTTCTCTCTTCTTTTGTCAACATCAGCCCAAGCAAACAATCACCTCAATAATTCCTTACGCAACAATAAACGTTCCGCTCATTTTCAATTATCACAATCCTATCATCCATTATATCCACTACTTACGATATTAATCCTTTGTTCTCTTTTTTATATTTCCAGCATATATGTAACTGAAAAGGATTGGACAAAGGGGCGTAATATTATGTTTTTCTTTTTTATTACGAGTAAGAGAAATTTTAAACACATTAGCTTAATAGTGATACTGTCCTTATTTACAGCATGGCTACTCTTTTTAAAAACATATTCACATGAATCTGCTTTTTCAACTGCTACAGGCCCTAAAGTAATTTACAAAGGAGACACCGCTAAAAAGCAAGTTGCATTTACGTTTGATATTAGTTGGGGAGACAAAAAAGCAATTCCAATCCTAGATACTCTTAAAGAAAAAGAAATTAAGAATGCAACCTTCTTCCTTTCTGCTGCATGGGCCGAAAGACACCCCGATATTGTAGAGCGAATCATGAAAGATGGACACGAAATCGGTAGTATGGGGTACAATTACACATCCTATACTTCTCTAGAGACAAATGAAATAAGACGAGACCTTTTACGAGCACAAGATGTTTTTACGAAACTTGGTGTAAAACAAGTCAAGCTGTTACGTCCACCTAGTGGCGAATTTAACAAAGCAACCCTTAAAATCGCAGAATCACTTGGATACACCGTCGTGCATTGGAGTAATAATTCAAACGATTGGAAAAACCCAGGTGTAAATAACATCGTTTCCACTGTCTCTAATAATTTGAAAGGTGGAGATATCGTCTTATTACAC
Source organism: Bacillus cereus group sp. Bce019 (assembly GCF_051781745.1). Taxonomy (NCBI): domain Bacteria; kingdom Bacillati; phylum Bacillota; class Bacilli; order Caryophanales; family Bacillaceae; genus Bacillus; species Bacillus cereus group sp. Bce019. Next base: position 57,264 of record NZ_JBPWJX010000027.1, on the reverse strand, counting down.
GCATCCGATTCTGCCCTTCAAACAAATAGAGCTTTACCGCTGCTCCTGCAAAAAATAAAAAGTGATGGATATGAGCAAATATCCGTTTCACAACTTATTTCCAACACAAGTACGAAAAGTGAAGATGTGAAGTAGCTTCTTCCCTACTACTCTTCACGCATAAAAAGCTCTACTACCTTTCAAGAAGGTGGTAGAGCTTTTTTAATCATACCATTTACAACATTATAACTGCTGTTGTATAAAACCTCTCTATTAAGCTGATTTACTTGTTTTTCCGATTAAACGATGTAATACAAGTAATTGATATGCATTACATAACAATAGCGGTATAACCATTAAATATAACCAATCTGTATCATTAATCCGAAGCGCCGGTACCCATTCAAGGATCGTTACAACAACCATAAAGAACAGAGCTGGCACAAATGCTTTTTTATTTGTTTCTTTACTTTTTACATAAGCAACAATTGCTCCAAACACAAATAACATTCCAGCAACAAGTATATTATTCCCTAACGAGACTTCCCCATTTGCAATAAGTACAGATCTTAAATACACAAAATCAAATAATACGAATGCAATAAAGAAGAGCTGGACTGCATTCCATAAAGAAGATGAGCGAAACATCCCTAGTCCAAAACGGTGGATTGTTAAATATGCAAAGAATCCCATTTGACTTATAACACTAAAAATAAATCCTACACCCATCAGCCAGAAAGATACTGCTAAAATCTCCTTACCGTCGAAATTTTGAAAAAATTTATTGTACTTGTCCCACTCCAAAACAAAACCAATAATAACTGTGCTAATCCCACCAAGAAACAACGTCGTTAAAAATAGTCGTACCCACTTGCGGCTATTCACAACACATCCCCCATTATCCTTATATTTCTAATTAAATTGTATCAATGACAATTTCAAAAAGCTAGCCATGTTCATGTATAAATTCCTTAAAGATATTTATATTAAAAAGAGAGAACTGTGCTGAAAGGAGTTCCAACTTATGAAACGGATGCTATTCATTTTCGTTTCTTCTTTTCTACTTATCGCACTTGCAGCATGCGCACAAGGAAAAGAAACGAAATCCGAACTAGATTACGATCAAACAAAGAAAATGATTGTTGATATTTTAAAAACAGATCAAGGTAAGAAAGCTATTCAAGATGTATTAACTGATGAAAAAATGAAACAAGCACTCATACTAGATGAAACAGTAGTAAAGAAAACGATTGAAGATGCCATGGTATCCGATAAAGGGCAACAATTCTGGGAAAAGCTCTTTAAAGATCCTGAGTTCTCATCAAAATTTGCTAAAAGTATGGGGAAAGAACAAACTCAATTAATGAAAACCTTATTAAAAGACCCTGAATACCAAGCAGGCGTTATAGAAATTATGAAAAATCCTGAAGTAGAAAAAATGATGTTACAAACAATGAAGAGTAAAGAATACCGTCAATATCTACAACAAGTACTAACAGAAACTGCTGAAAGTCCACTCTTCCAAGCCAAGATGATTGATATCATTAGTAAAGGTGTGCAAAAAGCTGAAAAAGGCGGATCTGGTAAGAAAGAAGCAGGCGGTGACGGTGGTTCTCAAGGCGAGAAGAAGGAAGAACAGTAAAAAATAATAACTATAATAACGAGTGGACAATTTATATATTGTTCACTCGTTATTACTTTATCTTGCTATTAACAGACAAAATGGACCCCTCTAATTAAGCGAAAGGTTTACTAGCAACAAAAGCCTTATTGTTGTCAGTAACAGGTGAACCCCACTGATTAAAGTTTCACTTTATTTTTGTGTAACAGCTGTTTTATCAATTACTGTTTCAGCTATTTTACTATAAATAATGCCAGTTGTATGTGTATCTTCATATACTGAAGGAGCAAAGTCTTCTTTATTCCAATCGGGTTGTTGCAGTGGAATACGACCAAGAACATTCGTTTGTAATTCGGTAGCTAACTTATCTCCCCCGCCTTTTCCAAATACATATTCTTTCTCACCAGTTACCTTACTTTCAAAATATGCCATATTCTCAACAACACCAAGAATACTATGTTCAGTGCGCAATGCCATCGCTCCAGCACGCGCTGCTACAAACGCAGCTGTTGGATGAGGCGTCGTTACAATAATCTCTTTGCAAGATGGCAACATTGAGTGCACATCTAACGCAACATCACCTGTGCCTGGTGGCAAATCTAGTACTAAATAATCTAAATCGCCCCATTCTACTTCTGTGAAGAAGTGGTTTAACATTTTCCCAAGCATAGGTCCTCTCCAAATAACTGGTGCATTATCCTCTACAAAGAAGCCCATTGAGATTACCTTTACACCTAAACGTTCCACCGGAATTATCTTGTCACCTCTTACGATAGGACGTTTTTCTATCCCCATCATGTCTGGCACACTAAAACCGTAAATGTCCGCATCAATAATACCAACTTTTTTTCCTAAACGAGCTAAAGCAACTGCAAGGTTAACGGAAACAGTTGATTTTCCCACGCCACCTTTTCCACTCGCTACTGCTAAGAATGTTGTTTTTGAATTAGGTGACAATAAAGATTCACTTTGCTCTTCTTCTTGTTCCGGTGCAAACTGAGCTAATTCCTCTTCTGTAAATTCTGCAAAACGAAGTCCAACTGTTGCTGCCCCAAGTTCTTTTACTAACTTTACAATTCCAGACTGCAACTGCATTTGTTCCGCTGTACCGGTTTTTACGATTGCAATTTTAACACTCACATGTTCCTTCTCTGGCTTGACTGTTACCTCTTTAATTGCACTTGTTTCTTTTAATGTTTTATGTAAAAACGGATCTACAATCCCTTCTAACGCTTCAACCACTTGCTCTTTCGTTACCATAATTAGCCCAGCCCCCTGTATGAAAAATAACGTAATGTTAATTGAATTTATCTCTGCGTATTCTTGAAATAAATGCGTTTACATTTCCAGTATAACATATTTTCCGAAAACTTCGTTAACGAGAGAAGCTCAAAAAAATCCTCCTTATTCTGGAGGATTTCCTTTTTCCGTGAAATAACGTAATATACCACGGTATATTGCAGCTGCTACCTTTTGCTGATATTTCTCCGAATTTAACATATACCTTTCGTTCACATTTGATAAAAAGCCGGCTTCAATTAAAGCACCTGGTGTTTTAGAATACTTTAATAAATACACATGCGAAATTGTCTTAGCAGAACGATTCGTGTTCTCTAAACTTGTTCTCAATTCAGCCTGTATAAATTTTGCAGCACGTTCATTTTCAATCGAAGAGCGGTAATAGAACGTTTGTGCGCCTTTCGACCCACTACTAGTTAAAGCATTTAAATGAATACTTGCAAAAAAGTCTACATCAGGTTTATTGATGATTTCTACACGTTTTTTTAAATCCTCTGCTTTACGTCTACTATATGACTTTGTATCTTTGTTAGCTAAATCATAATCTCCCTCACGCGTTAAAATAACTAGTGCACCTTGTTCTTGTAAATAGTCTTGTACCTTTTTTGTAATTTCAAGCGTAATATCCTTTTCTATAATATCCTTTCCACCAACAGCCCCTCCATCTGGTCCACCATGCCCAGCATCTAATACAATTACTTTCCCTGATAAGGGTAAATTCCAAGCTCGCCACGATTTTGTAATTTGAAATTCTTGCTTGACAAAAAAAAACAATACAACCGCAGCGAGTGCAAAAGAGATAATTCGAATTCTCTTCATACCTTTCCTCCTCCAGCTAGTCCCTCTAATTACTTATATGGGACAAGAGGAAAGTTTATGCTTGTCTTAATGAAGCTTTAATCGATATCTTCTTTCACCTTTTTCATACCCTTCTTGCCACCACAATCCTATAAACTGCTGACAAGATTCAAAAAGTAACTCCTCATCTTTCAACTTTATTTCTCGCATAGTCATACTCGTTAAAAATTGAAATAGCGTTTCAGTTAATTGTTGTTCTTCTTCTAAAGCTCTATATTTCACATCAAAAAACGATTCACCATAATAACCAAATTTACTGTATCTCGCTCCTAATAAATAAGATTCTATCCCTAATTCAATACAGTAATCTTCATACTGACGATGAAGCTCTTGCATTTGAAAGGCATCACGAATATTTGAACGCAATGTTTTTAATGATAATTCCCGCAACATCTTCCGCTCGTATTTTAACTGCTTTTCTTTTTGTTTTTCTTGTAAGCTGACAATGACATTCATAGTACATATAAACCTCCCTAATACGTATTAGTCTAAACTTCTAAAGAAGAAGCATACGCGCGGCGGTAGCACTAAAATATTCCAAGCTATAAAAATTGCAAAAGAGGAATGAAACATAAAAAAACCCCAACCAAAATGGTTGGGGTTTGTAGTTCGCAAAAATTAACGTTTTGAGAACTGAGGTGCACGACGTGCGCCTTTAAGACCGTATTTTTTACGCTCTTTCATACGTGCGTCACGAGTTAATAGACCTGCACGTTTTAATGTTAGACGGTATTCTGGATCAGCTTTTAATAAAGCGCGAGAAATACCGTGACGAATAGCACCAGCTTGACCAGTGTATCCACCACCATTTACGTTTACAAGTACATCGTAGTTACCTAAAGTTTCTGTTGCAACTAGAGGTTGTTTCACTACTTCACGTAATGCAGCAAATGGGATATAGTTTTCAAAATCACGACCGTTAATGATAACGCGTCCTTCGCCTGGAACTAGGCGTACGCGCGCTACTGAACTCTTACGACGTCCAGTGCCATAGTATTGAACCTGTGCCAAAGTAAGCCCTCCTTTAATTAATTATCCGCGAAGTTCGTAAACTTCTGGTTTTTGTGCTTGGTGTGGATGCTCTGCTCCAGCATACACGTTAAGTTTCTTAGAAACTTGACGGCCTAAGCGTCCTTTTGGAAGCATGCCTTTAATTGCAAGCTCTAACATTTGTACAGGGTAGTTTGTACGCATTTCAAGAGCTGTTCTTTGCTTAAGTCCACCTGGGTGGTTAGTGTGACGGTAGTAAATTTTATCGTTTAATTTATTACCTGTTAAATGAATTTTCTCAGCGTTAATAATAATTACATGATCACCCGTGTCAACGTGTGGTGTAAATGTAGGTTTGTTTTTACCACGTAAAATGGATGCTACTTCACTAGCAAGGCGACCTAAAGTTTGACCTTCAGCATCAACCACATACCATTTACGCTCAACTTCGTTAGCTTTTGCCATAAAAGTCGTACGCATGTGTTTCCCTCCTCGTTATCTTTTCCATAGAAAAAATCTATTGTTTATCTTAAACACGATTTCCTTCCGGGGCTAATCGTGGTTTTAGAAACAATACCATATGTTATGATATACTTTTGAGTTTCTAATGTCAAGCAAATGTTACACCAGGATTAGTTGTTATAGTTTACCTCCCATAAGTAAAGCCCATGACCTGGAGCCATCTTTCCAGCAAACTGACGATTTTGTTTCGCTAAAATCTCTGGAATGCTATCAGGATCAAGCTTTCCTTGCCCTACGCTAAGTAACGTACCAACAATAATTCTGACCATATTATATAAAAATCCATTACCTACAAAACGAAAAATTATTTCATCATCTTGTTCAATTAACTCGATTTCATAAATTGTTCGCACTTTATCTTTTTTGTCAGTTTTTGCCGAACAAAAAGAAGTAAAATCATGCGTTCCAATAAAATAAGGAATTGCTTTTCTTATAGAGTTGATTTCGAGCGGGTATGGATATTGATATACGTAATTTCTACGGAATACATCCGCAGTCTTTGATAATAATACACGATAACGATATTCTTTTTTCTCAACACCGTAACGTGCATGAAATTCTTCTGTTTTTTTCTCTACTTGCCTAATAACAATATCATCTGGCAACATTGTATTTAAAGCATTACTCCATTGCCACTCTTCAAGAGACAAAGGAGTATCAAAGTGTATTACTTGTCCTTTTGCATGAACTGTAGAATCTGTTCTACCAGATGCCTGAACACGAACAAGTTCTCCCTTATGCAATTTCTGCAATGCTTTTTCTATCTCCTGTTGAACAGTACGATGGTTCGGCTGAATTTGATAACCACAAAAATGCATGCCATCATATGCAACCGTACATTTTATTCTATCCATTTCTCTATTCTCCATTACGATCGCACCCATGCCAAAATACAAGCTAAACAAAATAAGCTGACAATCGTTACTGTATCGCTTGTTTTCCAGCGTAGTTGCCTAAATTTAGTACGTCCTTCACCACTTTGATATCCACGAGCTTCCATCGCAATGGCTAAGTCCTCTGCACGCTTAAAAGCACTGATAAACAGAGGAACGAGCAGTGAAATAATAGCTTTCATTCTATCTTTTATCGGTCCCCCGGCAAAATCAATACCACGTGACGCTTGTGCTTTCATTATTTTACTCGTTTCATCCATTAATGTCGGGATAAAACGAAGAGAAATTGACATCATTAATGCGATTTCATGAACAGGAACCTTTATACGCTTCAACGGCTTTAATAACGTCTCCAAACCATCTGTAATTTCAATAGGTGTCGTCGTTAACGTTAATAATGTCGTCATTAAAATAATAACGAAGAATCGTACAGAAATGTATATCCCTTGCTCTAATCCTTTTTCATATATCGAAAACCAACCAAGCTGGAATAGTACATCCCCCTCTTTATTTGTAAAAATATGCAGGAAAAATGTAAAAAGAAAAATCCATAAAATTGGTTTTAAGCCCGAAAGTACATAACGAATCGGCACTTTTGCAAAAAATAAAGCAATGAGTGCATATAAAAATAAAAATCCATATGAAATCGCATTATTTGCTAAGAAAACAACAAATACATATAAAAAGACAATCAGCAGCTTCGTACGTGGATCAAGTTGATGAATAAGTGAATTCCCCGGGATATATCTCCCAATAATCAACTGCTGCATGATTCATGACCACCTTTTCGTAACACCTGCACAACTTCATGAGTAAGATCCTCTAAAGATAAGGTAGCCTTTGGAATTGAAATACCAAACTTCTCTTCAATTGCACGTTTATACTTTAATGACATAGGAAGATCCACACCAATTTTCTCTAGTTCATCAGCATGTGAAAATACTTCCTCTGCACTTCCTTGCAAAAAGACCGTTCCTTTATGCATAACTACAATCTGCTCCGCATACTGAGCAGCATCCTCCATATTATGCGTTACAAGGATGACTGTAAGACCCTTCTCCTTGTGCAGCTTATAAAACATCTCCATAAGTTCGTTCTGCCCTTTTGGATCTAGTCCTGCTGTAGGTTCATCTAATACAAGCACTTCAGGTTCCATTGCCAGTACACCCGCTATAGCAACACGTCTCATTTGTCCACCACTTAATTCGAACGGAGAACGTGTTAACAGTTCTGGTTCTAGCCCTACAAGTTCAATTGCCTTTCTAGCCTTTTTCCTTGCTTCGTCTACAGATACTCCAAAATTAGTAGGGCCGAAACAAATATCTTTCTCCACAGTCTCTTCAAACAACTGATGTTCTGGAAATTGAAAGACAACCCCTACTTTTTTACGTAGTGGCTTTAGCTTTTTTTCTTTCTTTCCTGCCGAAATCAAATGTTCACCAATTTGAACTGTACCATTTGTCGGCTGCAATAAACCATTTAAATGTTGAATCATCGTCGACTTTCCTGAACCAGTATGACCGATAATGGCATAATAGCCCCCACTTGGAAACGACACGTCTACATCATAAAGTGCGCGTCTTTCAAATGGAGTTTTATATTGATAACGATGTTCTACTTTTTGGAATGTAATCTCCAAAGTTCGTTCACCAAGCTTTCCATTGTAAGATGCGTATTTTGCAAGAGAATTTCATTTCTTTTTAATAATTCTGCTATTTTCACCGAAAACGGTACATCTAAGCCAATTTCTTGGAGCATATGAGAGGATTTGAAAATTTTTTCTGGAGTCCCTTCCTCTAATATTTCTCCCTTATTTAAAATAATGACACGATCTGACTGTGCCGCTTCTTCTAAATCGTGCGTAATTGATAACACGGTAATACCTTTTTGAGTAACAAGTTGTCTAACCGTTTCTACTACTTCACGTCTCCCTTGAGGGTCTAACATTGACGTTGCTTCATCTAATATTAAAATAGATGGTTGAAGTGCTAAAACGCCTGCTATTGCCACTCGCTGCTTTTGCCCACCAGATAAGGAATGAGGCTCATCATTAAGAAAATCTTCCATACGGACAAGTTGCAAGGCCTGTTCTAATCTTTCAATCATTTGTTCTCTTGGCATTCCGATATTCTCCAAGCCAAATACAACATCATCTTGCACTGTCGTTCCAACAAATTGATTATCTGGATTTTGAAATACCATTCCAAGTTGTTTTCGAACATCCCATACCGTTTCCTCTGATAAAACCATTGTATCATTTACTGTAATAGTCCCTGCTTCTGGCAAAAACAAACCATTCAATAATTTTGCAAGTGTAGACTTTCCTGAACCGTTTTGTCCAATAATAGATACCCATTCTCCCTCATATAAGGAAAATGAAACATCTTTTAATGCATAAGTGGCTGCCCCAGGATATTGAAATGATATATTTTCTATCCGAAGTTTCTCTTTTTTCAATAGAAGGCACCCTTTCCTTCGCCAAGTTAGCCTATTTTTATATTTAAAAAAAAGGGCCATGACCAGTTTCTTGAAAAGAACTGTCCTGCCCTTTTAATTATCATTATACTAACTCGATAATTACCATTGGTGCTGCGTCTCCGCGACGTGGACCAATTTTTGCAATACGAGTGTATCCGCCTTGGCGCTCAGCATAGCGTGGAGCTACATCAGCGAATAGTTTTTGAAGTGCATCTTGACCAGTCTCAGCGTTAGCTACTTCATTGCGAATGAAAGCTGCTGCTTGACGACGAGCATGAAGATCTCCGCGTTTACCTAAAGTGATCATTTTTTCCACTACAGAACGAAGTTCTTTTGCACGAGTTTCTGTCGTTTGGATGCGCTCGTTGATAATTAAATCAGTAGCTAAATCACGTAACATAGCTTTACGTTGCGCACTTGTACGGCCTAATTTTCTGTATGCCATTCGTAGTTCCCTCCTTTGTTGATGGGTTTAAATCCTCAGTCGTCTTTACGTAAACCTAAACCTAATTCCTCAAGTTTATGTTTAACTTCTTCTAAGGATTTACGTCCTAAGTTACGAACTTTCATCATATCTTCTTCTGTTTTGTTCGCAAGCTCTTGTACAGTATTAATTCCTGCACGTTTTAGGCAATTATAAGAACGAACAGAAAGGTCTAGTTCTTCGATAGTCATCTCAAGAACTTTCTCTTTTTGATCTTCTTCCTTCTCGACCATAATCTCAGCATTTTGTGCTTCATCAGTTAAACCAACAAAGATATTTAAATGCTCAGTTAAGATTTTGGCACCTAAAGAGATAGCTTCTTTTGGCCCGATGCTTCCATCCGTCCATACATCAAGCGTAAGCTTATCATAATTAGCCACTTGTCCGACACGTGTCTTTTCCACTTGGTAAGTCACACGTGATACTGGAGTATAAATAGAATCAATAGGAATTACTCCTATTGGTTGATCTTCGCTTTTATTTGCATCAGCTGGCGTATACCCACGGCCACGCTTTGCAGTTAAACGCACGCGGAAATGCGCATCTTTTGCTAACGTTGCAATGTGTAAATCTGGATTTAAGATTTCTACATCACTATCGTGAGTAATATCAGCAGCTGTGACAATACCTTCGCCCTGTACATCAATTTCCAACGTCTTCTCTTCTTCAGAGTAGATTTTAAGAGCTAACTTTTTCAAGTTTAAGATGATCGTCGTAACGTCTTCTACTACGCCCTCAACTGTTGAAAATTCATGTAATACGCCATCGATTTGGATAGCAGTAACAGCGGCACCAGGGAGTGAGGATAAAAGAATACGACGTAAGGAGTTACCCAAAGTAGTACCATATCCACGCTCAAGCGGTTCAATTACGAATTTACCATATTTAGCATCTTCGTTAAGTTCAACCGTTTCGATTTTCGGCTTTTCGATTTCAATCATTAACTAAACCCTCCTTCAAAACGTCGAAACCCCGGTTAAACAAAGGTATAACCCCTGTCTAACCGAAAGTCCCCCTTAGGCAGTTCCCGATTGTGCACAACAAGCGATGTTTCTGTACGAAATTTCTCGATAATGCATCATATCCATTATAGACAAAAGGGAAAATTCTATACAGAAAAATTACACACGACGACGTTTTGGTGGACGACATCCATTATGAGGAACTGGAGTAACATCTCTAATTGCTGTTACTTCTAGACCTGCAGCTTGAAGAGCACGAATTGCAGCTTCACGACCAGCACCAGGACCTTTAACAGTAACCTCTAAAGTTTTTAAACCGTGTTCCATTGCAGCTTTAGCAGCAGTTTCAGCAGCCATTTGCGCAGCGAATGGAGTAGATTTACGAGATCCACGGAAACCAAGTGCACCAGCACTAGACCAAGAAAGTGCGTTACCGTGAGTATCTGTAAGTGTTACGATTGTGTTGTTGAAAGTAGAACGAATATGAGCTATACCAGCTTCAATATTCTTTTTCACACGTTTTTTACGAGTGTTTGTTTTACGTGCCATTGTTAGTTCAACCTCCTTTACTTATTATTTCTTTTTATTTGCTACTGTACGACGTGGACCTTTACGTGTACGAGCATTGTTTTTAGAGTTTTGACCACGAACTGGTAAACCACGACGGTGACGAAGACCACGGTAAGAACCGATCTCCATTAGACGTTTGATGTTAAGAGATACTTCACGACGAAGGTCTCCCTCAACTTTAATACGATCGATGATATCACGGATACGTCCTAATTCGTCTTCCGTTAAATCACGAACTCGTGTTTCTTCAGAAATACCTGCTTCAGCAAGAATTTTTTCAGCAGTTGTGCGACCAATGCCGAATACGTAAGTTAAAGAAATAACAACGCGTTTGTCTCGAGGAATATCTACACCTGCGATACGTGCCATTACGAATGCACCTCCTTCTGATTAACCTTGTTTTTGTTTATGTTTAGGGTTTTCACAAATAACCATTACTTTTCCACGTCTACGAATAACTTTACATTTTTCGCAGATTGGTTTAACTGACGGTCTTACTTTCATGTCTCGAACCTCCTTAAAGATTACGGAGTGCTATATTATTTAAAACGGTACGTAATACGACCACGATTTAAATCGTACGGAGATAATTCTACCGTAACTTTGTCTCCTGGTAAAATACGAATGAAGTTCATACGGATTTTACCAGAAACGTGAGCCAATACGACATGCCCATTCTCTAATTCTACTTTGAACATAGCATTTGGCAACGTTTCAAGAACGGTACCTTCGACTTCAATTACATCATCTTTAGCCATTCAATAGTTCTCCCTTCTTCAAATCAGTAACATTTTACACTGCTCTGAAATCCCGGAGAGCCAGCTACTTATAAAGTGGTAAGGATTTCGTATCCTGCTTCTGTAAGAGCAATCGTGTGCTCAAAATGGGCACACCATTTACCATCTACCGTTACCACTGTCCAGTCATCAGATAGTGTTTTTACATATCGTCTTCCTTGATTCACCATCGGCTCAACACAGATGACCATTCCCGGCTTTAATCTAGGGCCTCTATTTGGTGGACCATAGTGCGGGATTTGTGGGTCCTCATGTAAGTCTTGCCCGATTCCGTGACCAACATACTCCCTAACGATCGAGAATCCATTCTCTTCAGCATGGGTTTGAACCGCATGTGAGATATTTGATAATCTCTCGCCTGGTTTTACTTGTTCTAGACCAAGATACAACGATTTTTCTGTGACATCAAGTAGCTTTTGAACAGATTCAGAAATGTTTCCAACTGGATACGTCCATGCAGAATCTCCATGGTACCCATTGTATTTCGCACCAATATCGATACTGATGATATCGCCCTCTTTGAGCTTGCGCTTCCCTGGAATTCCGTGTACAAGCTCTTCATTTACAGAAGCACATATGCTCCCCGGAAATCCGTTGTATCCTTTAAAAGATGGCGTAGCACCATATTTTTGAATCGTCTTTTCCGCTATTTGATCGAGCTCTTTCGTTGTAATTCCTGGAGTAATGTGCTGTTTCAACTCTTGATGAGTCAAAGCAACGATACTGCCAGCTTCTCGCATGATTTCTATCTCGCGAGGAGTTTTGCAGATTATCATTACGCTAAGCCTCCGATGAGAACATCGATATCAGCAAATACTTTATTGATATCTTGCTCACCATTAATGCTTTGTAAGTAACCAAGCTCTTCGTAGAAATCAAGCAAAGGTTTTGTTTGCTTAATATTTACATCTAAACGATTTGCTACAGTTTCTTCATTGTCATCAGAGCGTTGATATAATTCGCCACCACATTTATCGCACACATCAGCTTTTGCTGGTGGATTGAATTCTAAGTGGTAAGTCGCACCGCACTCTTTACAAATGCGACGGCCTGTAAGGCGTTTTAATAACAACCCTGAATCCACATTAATGTTTAAAACATAGTCGATTTTTTTGCCAAGATCTTTCATAATTTCTTCAAGAGCTGATGCTTGTGCAACAGTTCGTGGGAAACCGTCTAGTAAGAAACCTCTTACGCAGTCGTCTTGACTTAAACGTTCACGAACGATTCCGATTGTAACTTCATCTGGAACAAGTGCACCTTTATCAATAAAAGATTTTGCTTGTAGACCCATTTCAGTTTCAGCCTTCATAGCTGCACGGAACATGTCTCCTGTTGAAATGTGAGGGATGTTATACTTGGCAACAATCTGTTCGGCTTGTGTACCTTTACCAGCACCAGGAAGCCCCATTAAAATTAAGTTCATCCTTGTTCCCCCTCAGAGTACATGAGCATGTAGGGAAGACAATTCTTCCCACTTACTCACTGCTTGATAAACCCTTTGTAATGGCGTTTTACCAGTTGGCTTTCTAGCTGCTTCATTGTTTCTAAAGCAACGCCGACAACGATTAACATACTCGTTCCACCGATCTGTGCAGATGGAGGAAGATTTCCCAATTTCGTAAAGATAACTGGTAAGATTGCAATCGCTGCTAGGAAAATTGATCCTACAAAGGTCAAACGATACAAGATTTTTGTTAGATATTGTTCCGTATTCTTACCCGGACGAATACCTGGAACATATCCACCTTGCTTGTTTAGATTCTCTGACATTTGCTCTGGATTAACCTGAACAAATGCATAGAAATATGTGAAGGCTACAATGAGCGCAACATATATGATCATTCCCACTGGGTGAGAATAGTTAAAGTTTGCAATAATCCACTGCGATACATCATGTTTCGGGAAGAACTGTGCAATAGTCGGAGGCGTAATTAAGAATGAAACAGCAAAAATTACTGGAATAACACCAGCACTATTTACCTTAAGCGGTAAATGTGTGTTTTGTGCTCCAGCATAACCACCATTTCCTCCTGTTACACGCTTCGCATATTGAATTGGGATCTTTCTAACAGCCTGTTGAATGAAAATAACACCCACAATAACTGCTAGCACAGCTAGTAAAATCAATGCAACTTTAACGATACTCATGAACAATTGATCTCCGATATTTTGAAACTGTTGCTGATACACTTGAGATATAACACTTGGGATCGCTGCGGCAATACCGCCAAAGATAAGGATGGAAATACCATTACCTACACCTTTAGCTGTAATCTGTTCACCTAACCACATTAAAAATGCAGTACCAGCAGTCAGTACCGTAGCAATGTATAAATAAGTGCTCCAACCTGGATTCAAAATTAATTGTCCACCTACCATACCGTTAAAACCGATTGACATACCAAACCCCTGAATAAACGCAAGAACAATTGTAAAGTAACGCGTGAATTGCGTTAATTTACGACGGCCCATTTCACCTTGCTTCGACCATTCCGAAAATTTAGGAACAACATCCATCTGCAATAATTGCACGATGATGGATGCTGTAATATACGGCATGATTCCCATCGCAAAGATGGAGAAGTTTTTCAAGGCTCCACCGCCAAATGTATTTAGAATACCTAAAGCATTTAATTGATCTTGTGCCTTCAGTACGTCTCCATTTGTAAATGGCACGGGGATAAACGTGCCAATCCTGAATACGATTAACATCGCTAAAGTGAATAATATTTTACGTCTTATCTCAGCAACGCGCATAAAGTTGGAGATTGTACGAAACATTAGATCACCTCAACTGATCCGCCAGCTGCTTCAATTGCTTCTTTAGCACTTGAAGAGAACTTGTGCGCTTTAACAGTTAGTTTTTTCTCTACTGCTCCGCTTGCAAGAACTTTAACACCGTCGTTTAACTTGCTGATAACGCCAGTTTCCAGCAATAATTCAGGTGTTACTTCTGTACCATCTTCAAAACGATTTAACGTTGATAAGTTTACAATAGCAAACTCTTTACGGTTAATGTTTGTGAAGCCGCGTTTTGGTAAACGACGGAATAATGGAGTTTGACCACCTTCGAAGCCAAGACGAACACCGCCGCCAGAACGTGCGTTTTGTCCTTTATGACCTTTACCAGCAGTTTTACCGTTACCAGAACCGATACCACGACCGACACGGTTACGTACTTTACGAGAACCTTCTGCAGGTTTTAATTCATGAAGTTTCATTCCCAGGCACCTCCTTATATTAATGAGTTATCCTTAAGCTTCTTTTACAGTTACAAGGTGAGAAACTTTGTTGATCATACCAAGAATAGCAGGAGTTTCTTCCTTAACTACAGTTGAATTCAACTTTTTAAGACCTAAAGCTTCTACCGTCGCACGTTGATCTTGTGGACGACCAATTACACTACGAGTGAGGGTAATTTCTAACTTTTTCGCCATTTGTTTTCCCTCCTTAACCTAGTAGCTCTTCTACAGATTTACCGCGTAATTTTGCAACATCTTCAGCGCGCTTAAGTTCGCTTAATCCGTTCACAGTAGCGCGAATCATGTTGATTGGTGTGTTAGAACCAAGAGATTTCGAAAGAATATCTTGTACACCAGCTAATTCAAGGACCGCACGAACAGGTCCACCAGCAATAACACCAGTACCCTCAGCAGCAGGTTTTAAGAATACTTCACCAGCGCCAAAATGACCGTTGATTGTGTGTGGAATTGTTGTACCAACTAATGGTACAGCGATTAAGTTTTTCTTAGCGTCTTCGATAGCTTTACGGATTGCGTCTGGTACCTCTTGTGCTTTACCAGTACCGAATCCAACATGACCGTTTTTATCGCCAACTACAACTAGTGCAGCAAAGCGGAAACGACGACCACCCTTAACAACTTTCGCGACACGATTTATCGTAACTACACGTTCTTCAAGTTCTAATTTACTTGGGTCAATGCGATGCATCAATTTTCCCTCCTTTGACCATTAAAATTGTAATCCAGCCTCACGAGCAGCTTCAGCTAGAGCTTTAACACGGCCATGGTATAAGTAACCACCGCGATCAAATACTACTTCTTTAACGCCTTTCTCTACAGCACGCTTAGCAACTGATTCTCCAACTTTCGTAGCAGCTTCAATATTGCTAGTACCGTTAAGAGCAAGGTCTTTATCAAGAGTAGATGCACTTACTAACGTTACACCATTCACATCATCAATAACTTGAGCGTAAATATGTTGGTTAGAACGGAACACGTTTAAACGTGGACGCTCTGCAGTACCAGTAAGTTTAGCACGTACACGTGCATGTCTTTTCTTACGAGTCGCATTTTTATCAGCTTTAGTGATCATTCTTGTCACTCCTTTCTCTCACCTAACGGGTTTACTTAGCAGTTTTACCTTCTTTACGACGAACAACTTCGCCTTCGTAACGAATACCTT
Organism: Bacillus cereus group sp. Bce019; assembly: GCF_051781745.1. Classification (NCBI taxonomy): domain Bacteria; kingdom Bacillati; phylum Bacillota; class Bacilli; order Caryophanales; family Bacillaceae; genus Bacillus; species Bacillus cereus group sp. Bce019. Next base: position 41,383 of record NZ_JBPWJX010000027.1, on the reverse strand, counting down.
TACCTTTGTAAGGCTCAGGAGCACGTACAGCACGGATGTTAGCAGCGAATTCGCCAACACGTTGCTTGTCGATACCTTTAATTACGATCTTAGTTGGTGCAGGTACTTCAACTTCAAGACCTGCTTCCGGAGTCATTTCTACTGGATGAGAATAACCTACGCTTAATACAAGTTTATCACCTTGTTTTTGAGCACGGTAACCAACACCGACTAATTCAAGTCCGCGTGCGAAACCTTCAGTTACACCTTCAACCATGTTTCCGATTAAAGCACGAGTTGTACCGTGTAATGCACGGTGTTCCTTCTGTTCAGATGGACGCTCAACTGTTAATGTATTCTCTTCAATTTTGATAAGCATATCAGCATTGAAAGTACGAGTTAATTCACCTTTAGGGCCTTTTACTGTTACAGTATTGTCTTCTGCAACTGTAATAGTAACACCTGCAGGGATTTCAAGAATCTTTTTACCAATACGAGACATGTGGTCACACCTCCGTTCGTTTTAAATATATATTACCAAACGTATGCTACTACTTCTCCACCAGTTTGTAATTGACGAGCGTCTTTGTCTGTCATTACTCCCTTAGATGTAGAAACAAGAGCGATACCTAATCCGTTAAGTACACGTGGTACTTCGTCAGCTTTAGCGTAAACGCGTAAGCCAGGTTTACTGATACGTTTTAATCCAGTGATTACACGTTCATTGTTTGCACCATATTTCAGGAAAATACGAAGGATACCTTGTTTGTTATCCTCGATGTATTCTACATCACGAATGAAACCTTCACGTTTTAAAAGTTCAGCGATCTCTTTTTTGATTTTAGAAGCAGGAACCTCTAATTTCTCATGACGTACCATGTTCGCATTACGGATGCGAGTAAGCATGTCTGCAATTGGATCTGTCATCACCATGTGTTTTACCTCCTTCCCATTTGTGGGTTTTACCAACTAGCTTTTTTAACACCAGGAATTTGACCTTTATATGCAAGTTCACGGAAACAAATACGGCAAAGTTTAAATTTGCGGTATACAGAATGCGGACGACCGCAGCGTTCGCAACGTGTATACTCTTGTACTTTAAACTTAGGAGTACGCTTTTGTTTCGCTATCATAGATTTTTTAGCCACGTTTTCGCCTCCTCTACTTAGCGTTGGCTTCCATTATTTTTGGAATGGCATACCGAATTGTGTTAAAAGTTCACGAGCTTCTTCATCAGTTTTCGCTGTAGTAACGATTACGATGTCCATACCGCGGACTTTGCTTACTTTATCATAATCAATCTCAGGGAAAATAAGTTGCTCTTTAACACCTAATGTATAGTTTCCACGACCATCGAATGATTTCTTAGAAACACCACGGAAATCACGTACACGTGGTAAAGAAACTGATACTAATTTGTCGAAGAACTCATACATTTGCTCGCCGCGTAAAGTTACTTTCGCACCGATTGGCATACCTTCACGAAGACGGAAACCAGCGATTGATTTTTTAGCACGAGTTACAACAGGTTTTTGACCTGTGATTTGTGTTAATTCTTCTACTGCGTTGTCTAACGCTTTTGAGTTAGATACCGCGTCACCAACACCAGTGTTGATTACGATCTTTTCGATTTTTGGTACCTGCATTACAGATTTATAGTTAAACTTGCTCACTAGAGCAGGAGTAATTTCCTTTTGGAACTTCTCTTTAAGGCGATTCAATGAAGTGACCTCCTTTCTTAAGAAAATTATTTATCTAATAATTCACCAGATTTTTTTGCAATACGAACTTTTTTACCATCTTCTACTTTGAAGCCTACGCGAGTAGGTTCACCTGTTTTCGGATCTAAAATCATAACGTTAGAAACGTGAATAGGTGCTTCTTTAGTAATAATTCCACCTTGTGGATTTAATTGAGATGGCTTAGAGTGCTTCTTAACGATATTGACACCCTCAACGATAACACGGTTTTGCTTTGGGAAAGCCACAAGGATAACGCCTTGTTTTCCTTTGTCTTTACCAGTGATTACCTGTACTTTATCACCTTTTTTTACATGCATCTTAATTCTGCACCTCCTTAGCAAGGCAATACCTTAAATTATAGAACTTCTGGAGCTAAAGAAACGATCTTCATGAAGTTGCTATCACGTAATTCACGAGCTACTGGTCCGAAGATACGAGTACCACGTGGGCTCTTATCGTCTTTAATGATAACCGCTGCGTTTTCATCAAATTTGATGTAAGAACCGTCCGGACGACGAGCTCCGCTCTTCGTACGTACTACTACTGCTTTAACAACGTCACCTTTTTTAACAACGCCACCTGGTGTTGCTTGTTTTACCGTAGCAACGATAATGTCACCAATGTTAGCATATTTACGACCAGAGCCGCCTAATACTTTAATTGTTAAAAGTTCACGTGCACCAGAGTTGTCAGCAACTTTCAAACGAGATTCTTGTTGGATCATGTTATGAAACCTCCCTTCGGACTAAAAATTCCGATTCGTCTATTTAGATAATAACCGCTTCTTCAACGATTTCAACTAAACGGAAACGCTTAGTAGCAGAAAGCGGGCGAGTTTCCATGATTTTAACGATATCGCCAAGTTTCGCTTGGTTTTGCTCATCATGGGCTTTGTACTTCTTAGAATACTTAACACGTTTTCCGTACAAGGAATGAGTTTTGTAAGTTTCAACTAAAACTGTAATCGTTTTGTCCATTTTGTCAGACACTACACGACCAGTATAAACTTTGCGTTGGTTACGTTCGCTCACTATGCAAACCTCCCCTCAATTTATCGATTAATTCCGATCTCTCTTTCACGAACTACAGTTTTCATACGAGCAATTGCTTTACGCACTTCACGAATGCGAGTTGGATTCTCTAATTGTCCTGTAGCAAGTTGGAAGCGAAGATTAAACAACTCTTCCTTTAAAGCTTTAACTTTTGTTTCGATTTCGGCAGTGGTTAATTCACGAATATCATTAGTTTTCATTAGATTCACCACCATTTTCTTCACGTTTTACGAATTTACATTTCACAGGTAACTTGTGAGCTGCAAGACGTAATGCTTCGCGTGCTACCTCTTCAGATACACCCGCGATTTCGAACATAATTTTCCCAGGTTTTACTACTGCTACCCAGCCTTCTGGTGCCCCTTTACCGGAACCCATACGTACTTCTAGAGGTTTTGCAGTGTAAGGTTTAGAAGGGAAAATTTTAATCCATACTTTACCGCCACGTTTCATGTAACGAGTCATTGCACGACGAGCAGCTTCGATTTGACGGTTTGTAATCCATGAAGCAGCTTGTGCTTGTAAACCGAATTCACCGAAAGCAATTTCAGTTCCACCTTTAGCACGACCACGCATTTTACCACGATGCTCTCTACGATATTTTACGCGTTTTGGCATTAACATATTATTTTCCTCCTTCCTCAGAAGCTTTCTTTTTTGTAGGAAGGACTTCTCCACGGTAGATCCATACTTTTACGCCTAATTTACCGTATGTTGTATCAGCTTCAACTGCTGCATAGTCAATATCAGCGCGAAGTGTATGAAGTGGAACAGTTCCTTCACTGTAAGATTCTGCACGAGCGATATCAGCTCCGCCAAGACGACCAGAAACCTGTGTTTTAATACCTTTAGCACCTGCACGCATAGCACGTTGAATAACTTGCTTTTGTGCACGACGGAATGATACACGGTTTTCTAATTGACGAGCGATGTTTTCGCCTACTAATTTAGCGTTAAGATCAGCTCTCTTAACTTCTAAAATGTTGATGTGTACACGCTTGCCTGTTAATTGGTTAAGAGCTTTACGAAGTGCTTCAACTTCAGTACCACCTTTACCAATTACCATACCAGGTTTTGCAGTGTGAATTGTAACATTTACACGATTTGCTGCACGTTCGATTTCTACTTTAGCAACAGCAGAATCTTTTAAGCGTACATTAATGTACTCACGGATTTTGATGTCTTCATGTAATAATGTAGCGTAATCTTTCTCAGCGAACCAACGAGATTCCCAGTCACGGATAACGCCGACACGAAGACCAATTGGATTAACCTTTTGACCCATCGATTATCCCTCCTTCTTTTCTGATACCACAACTGTGATGTGGCTTGTGCGTTTGTTAATTTGGCTTGCACGACCCATTGCACGTGGACGGAAACGTTTTAACGTTGGACCTTCGTCAACGAAAACTTTTTCTACAACTAGGTTGTTAATGTCCATCTCATAATTGTGCTCTGCATTTGCGATTGCAGATTTTAAAACTTTTTCTACAACTGGAGAAGCAGTTTTTGGTGTGTGGTTAAGGATAGCAATCGCTTCACCCACTTGCTTACCTCGGATTAAGTCTACTACTAAACGAACTTTACGAGGAGCAATACGAACTGTTCTCGCTACTGCTTTAGCTTGCATTGAAGTGCCTCCTCTCATTATCTTCTAGTTTTCTTATCGTCAGCAAGGTGACCTTTGTACGTACGAGTTGGTGCGAATTCACCTAACTTATGGCCAACCATATCCTCAGTGATGTACACAGGTACGTGTTTACGACCATCATATACAGCGATTGTGTGTCCGATGAACTGAGGGAAGATTGTTGAACGGCGAGACCAAGTTTTAACAACTTGTTTTTGCTCAGATGCAACTAATTTTTCCATTTTGCTCATTAAGTGATCATCGACAAATGGTCCTTTTTTTAAGCTACGAGCCATTTTGGTGCCTCCCTTCGTGATTGGCGTACGGTTCTAGAAATGAACCGTACTACAATCCCATTATTTTTTACGACGACGAACGATAAATTTGTCAGACGCTTTGTTTTTCTTACGAGTCTTGAATCCAAGAGTTGGTTTACCCCATGGAGACATTGGAGACTTACGTCCGATTGGAGAACGTCCTTCACCACCACCGTGTGGGTGATCAACAGGGTTCATTACAGAACCACGAACTGTTGGGCGTTTACCTAACCAGCGAGAGCGACCTGCTTTACCGATTTTGATAAGTTCGTGTTGTTCGTTACCTACTTGACCGATTGAAGCGCGACAAGCAGATAATACAAGACGTACTTCACCAGAAGTTAAACGTACAAGTACGTATTTACCTTCTTTACCAAGTACTTGAGCAGATGTACCAGCAGAACGAACTAATTGTCCGCCACGACCAGGCTTAAGCTCGATGTTATGAACAACAGTACCTACTGGAATGTTGATTAATGGTAATGCGTTACCGATTTTAATGTCAGCTTCTGGGCCAGACATAACTTCCATACCTACTTCTAAAGATTTAGGAGCAAGAATGTAACGTTTTTCACCGTCAACGTAGTTAATTAATGCGATATTCGCAGAGCGGTTTGGATCGTATTCGATCGTAGCAACGCGTCCTGGAATTCCATCTTTGTTACGCTTAAAGTCGATGATACGGTATTGACGCTTATGTCCGCCACCTTGATGACGTACAGTGATTTTACCTTGGTTATTACGACCAGCCTTCTTGCTTAAAGGAGCAAGTAATGACTTTTCGGGTCTATCAGTCGTGATTTCAGCGAAATCATTCGTAGTCATATTACGACGACCGTTAGTAGTTGGATTATACTTTTTGATTCCCATCTCAATTTCCCTCCTTCTTTAGTAAGAATTAAACGCCTTGGAAGATTTCGATTTCTTTGCTGTCAGCAGTTAGCTTAACGATTGCTTTACGACGACGGCTAGTAAAACCAGCGTGACGACCAACGCGTTTTGCTTTCGGCTTGTAGTTCATGATGTTCACTTTTTCTACTTTAACACCAAAGATCGCTTCAAGAGCATCTTTAACTTCTGTTTTATTAGATTTAACGTCCACATCGAACGTGTATTTTTTTTCAGCCATCATTTCCATAGAACGTTCAGTGATAACTGGGCGCTTAATGATATCACGAGGATCTCTCATTATGCAAGCACCTCCTCTACTTTTTCCACTGCCGCTTTTGTCATGATTAGCTTATCATGATGAAGCACGTCTAAAACGTTTACGCCATCAGCAGTGATTACTGTTACTCCAGGGATATTGCGAGCAGATAACTCTACAGATTCGTTTGCATCAGCAGTTACGATAAGAGCTTTCTTCTCAACAGTTAATCCTTTAAGTACTGCTAGCATGTCTTTTGTTTTTGGTGCATTTAACACTAGGTCTTCAAGAACTACAATGTTGTTCTCAACTACTTTAGTAGCTAATGCAGATTTGATTGCTAAACGACGAACTTTCTTAGGAAGTTTGTACGCATAGCTTCTTGGTGTAGGTCCGAATACCGTACCACCACCACGCCATTGAGGAGAGCGGATAGACCCTTGACGAGCACGTCCAGTTCCTTTTTGACGCCATGGTTTACGACCACCACCGCGAACTTCAGAGCGAGTTTTTACTTTGTGTGTACCTTGACGTAAAGATGCACGTTGCATCATTACAGCTTCGAAAAGTACAGCTTCATTTGGTTCGATACCGAAAATAGCTTCAGCTAATTCGATTTCACCAACCTGTGAACCAGTTTGGTTATATACAGTAACTTTTGGCATTGGAATTCCTCCTTCCTATTGTGAATTATTTGCTAACCTTCACAGCGCCTTGAACAACTACAAGAGATTTCTTAGCACCTGGAACGTTACCTTTTACTAGTAATAAGTTGCGCTCAGTGTCAACTTGAACGATTTCTAAGTTTTGGATAGTAACTTGGTCTCCACCCATACGTCCAGCAAGTTTTTTGCCTTTGAATACACGGTTCGGAGCAACTGGGCCCATTGAACCTGGACGACGGTGATAGCGAGAACCATGAGACATAGGTCCGCGAGATTGTCCGTGGCGTTTGATAACACCTTGGAAACCTTTACCTTTAGAAATTCCTGTTACATCAACGATTTCACCTGTAGCGAATACGTCAACTTTTACCTCTTGACCAACCTCTAATCCGTCCACGTCTGCATCGCGGATTTCGCGAATGAAGCGCTTAGGAGTTGTAGATGCTTTAGCAGTGTGGCCTTGTTCAGGTTTGTTAGTTAACTTTTCACGTTTATCTTCAAATCCTAACTGGATTGCATTGTAGCCATCAGTTTCAGTTGTTTTCTTTTGAAGAACAACGTTTGGATTAGCAGCGATAACTGTTACTGGGATTAACTCACCGTTCTCAGCAAATACTTGAGTCATACCGATCTTTCTTCCTAAGATTCCTTTGGTCATGAGTTACACCTCCTACATTTTTAAGTTATATAAATTATAGTTTGATTTCGATATCTACACCAGATGGTAAGTCTAAACGCATTAATGAATCTACTGTTTGTGGAGTAGGACTCACGATGTCGATTAGACGTTTGTGCGTGCGCATTTCGAATTGCTCACGAGAATCTTTGTACTTATGAACAGCACGAAGAATTGTGTAAACAGTTTTTTCAGTTGGTAATGGGATCGGACCAGAAACTGTTGCCCCAGAACGCTTAGCTGTTTCTACAATTTTCTCAGCTGACTGATCAAGAATACGGTGATCGTAAGCTTTTAAACGGATACGAATTTTTTCTTTTGCCATTATTTTCCCTCCTTCGTTCGCCTATTTCTAAAATAGACCTTCTCCATGGAAATTTCCCCACACCATGCCATGGCAAAGCGGCCGGGTGTGTCAGCAACCTTCCACTTCATCGCAGTCAAAGACCAACATTGTCTATTATACAATGTTATTCGTCTAGATGCAAGCATCTTTTTGTTTGCATCTGCTTTTCTCTACTTTTGCTATTATACATGGCACTTTAAAGAATTTCAAGTTTTCATCTAACAGAATTCATTTTACAGTTTCTGGATTATCTTTTGTCGTTTTTATAATACTATAGAAGAAACTCGTCAAAACAAAAAACACCCTCTGCTTCCTTATATAAACGCAAACAAAAAACCTAAGGGAAAATCCCTTAGGTTTTTTTATATCAGTTAAGATTACTCAACGATAGTAGCAACTACACCGTAACCTACTGTACGTCCACCTTCACGAATAGAGAATTTAGTTCCCTCTTCGATAGCGATTGGAGCGATAAGTTCGATAGTCATTTCGATGTTGTCACCAGGCATTACCATTTCAGTACCTTCTGGTAATTGGATGATACCAGTTACGTCAGTTGTACGGAAGTAGAACTGAGGACGGTAGTTAGCGAAGAATGGAGTGTGACGTCCACCTTCTTCTTTAGATAATACGAAAACTTCAGCTTTGAATTTAGCGTGAGCTTTTACAGAACCGCTTTTTGCAAGTACTTGTCCACGTTGGATGTCTTCACGAGCAACCCCACGAAGTAAAGCACCGATGTTGTCTCCAGCTTGAGCTTGGTCAAGAAGTTTACGGAACATCTCTACACCAGTTACAGTTGTAGAAGCATTTTCTTCAGCAAGACCGATGATTTCTACTACGTCACCAACTTTAACGATACCGCGCTCAACACGACCAGTAGCAACTGTACCACGACCTGTGATAGAGAATACGTCCTCTACAGGCATTAAGAATGGTTTGTCAGTTTCACGTTCTGGAGTTGGGATGTAAGCATCAACTTCAGCCATTAATTCAATGATTTTTGCTTCCCAATCAGCTTCTCCTTGAAGAGCTTTAAGAGCAGAACCTTTGATTACAGGAATGTCGTCGCCTGGGAATCCGTATTCAGATAATAGGTCGCGAACTTCCATTTCTACTAATTCTAATAATTCTTCGTCATCTACCATGTCGCATTTGTTTAAGAATACAACGATGTAAGGAACACCTACTTGACGAGAAAGAAGGATGTGCTCACGTGTTTGAGGCATTGGGCCATCAGCAGCAGATACTACTAAGATACCGCCGTCCATTTGAGCAGCACCAGTGATCATGTTTTTAACATAGTCAGCGTGACCTGGGCAGTCAACGTGTGCATAGTGACGAGTTTCAGTTTCGTACTCAACGTGTGCAGTTGAGATTGTGATACCGCGCTCTCTTTCTTCTGGAGCAGCATCGATTTGATCGTATCCGCGTGCTTCAGCACCACCAGCTTTTGCAAGAACTGTAGTGATCGCAGCAGTTAATGTAGTTTTACCATGGTCAACGTGGCCGATTGTACCGATGTTAACATGGGGTTTAGAACGTTCGAATTTAGCTTTAGCCATTCTAAATTCCTCCTTAGTTTATATAGGTTATTTTATATTTAGACTAGAAAGTGAAACTTACGTCCCACTTTCTAAGCTTACATAAGTAGTTATACTTGAACAATCGATAAAAATCAATTATTCACCTTTATTTTTTTTGATAATTTCTTCAGAAACAGACTTTGGTACTTCTTCATAGTGGTCAAACACCATAGAGAATGTTCCGCGTCCTTGAGTGTTAGAACGTAATGACGTTGCATAACCGAACATTTCAGAAAGTGGAACCATAGCGCGAACAACTTGTGCGTTACCGCGAGCTTCCATACCTTCTACACGTCCACGACGAGATGTTACGTCACCCATAATGTCACCCATGTACTCTTCAGGAATTACAACTTCAACTTTCATCATTGGCTCAAGAATTACTGGGTTACATTTAGAAACCGCAGCTTTAAGTGCCATAGATGCAGCGATTTTGAACGCCATCTCAGATGAATCGACATCATGGTAAGATCCGTCAACTAATGCAGCTTTAATGTCAACTAGTGGATAACCAGCTAGTACACCATTTTTAAGTGCATCTTCAAGACCTGCTCCAACAGCTGGGATGTATTCACGAGGAACTACACCACCGACGATCTTGTTTTCGAATTCGAATCCTTTACCTTCTTCGTTAGGTTCAAACTCAATCCAAACGTGACCGAATTGTCCACGACCACCAGATTGACGAGCGAACTTACCTTCAACTTTCGCAGCAGCGCGGAAAGTCTCACGGTATGCTACCTGAGGAGCACCAACGTTTGCTTCCACTTTGAATTCACGGCGCATACGGTCAACGATGATATCAAGGTGAAGTTCACCCATACCAGCGATGATAGTTTGGCCAGTTTCTTGGTCAGTGTGAGCACGGAATGTTGGATCTTCTTCAGAAAGCTTAGATAATGCTGTACCCATTTTATCTTGGTCAGCTTTAGATTTTGGTTCGATAGCTACAGAGATAACTGGCTCTGGGAATTCCATAGACTCAAGGATAACAAGGCTCTTCTCGTCACAAAGAGTATCACCAGTAGTAGTATCTTTTAAACCTACAGCAGCAGCGATATCACCAGCGTAAACTGTTGAAATCTCTTCACGGCTGTTAGCGTGCATTTGTAGGATACGACCTACACGCTCACGCTTACCTTTAGTTGAGTTTTTCACGTATGATCCAGAGTTTAACACACCAGAGTACACACGGAAGAACGTTAACTTACCAACATAAGGGTCAGTCATGATTTTGAATGCTAAAGCTGCGAATGGTTCTTCATCGCTAGACTTACGTTCTACTTCTTCATCTGTATCCGGTAGAGTACCTTTAATAGCAGGTACATCTAGTGGAGATGGAAGGTAGTCGATAACTGCGTCTAACAGAATTTGAACACCTTTGTTTTTGAATGCAGAACCACAGATTACTGGGAAGAATTCTACAGAAGTTGTAGCCTTACGGATACCAGCTTTAAGCTCTTCTACAGTGATTTCTTCACCTTCTAGGTACTTCATCATCATTTCTTCATCAAGCTCAGCTACCGCTTCAATAAGTTTTCCACGGTATTCTTCAGCTAATTCTTTGTGCTCTTCAGGAATTTCAACACGTTGAATGTCTGTTCCTAAATCGTTACCGTACATGTAAGCACACTCTTCAACAAGGTCAATGATACCATTGAACTCATCTTCAGCACCGATTGGTAACTGAATTGGATGTGCGTTTGCTTGTAAACGATCGTGGATTGTTCCTACAGAGTATAAGAAATCTGCACCGATCTTATCCATTTTGTTAACGAATACGATACGAGGTACGCCGTAAGTAGTAGCCTGACGCCAAACAGTTTCTGTTTGTGGTTCTACACCAGATTGCGCATCAAGTACTGCTACAGCGCCATCAAGTACGCGTAAAGAACGTTCTACTTCTACTGTGAAATCTACGTGTCCTGGAGTATCAATGATGTTTACACGATGACCTTTCCATTGTGCTGTAGTTGCAGCAGAAGTAATTGTGATACCACGCTCTTGCTCTTGCTCCATCCAGTCCATCTGAGATGCACCTTCGTGAGTTTCACCGATTTTATGAATACGTCCTGTGTAGTACAGAATACGCTCAGTTGCTGTTGTTTTACCAGCATCGATGTGAGCCATGATACCAATATTACGAGTGTTTTCTAAAGAGAACTCTCTTGCCATTTGGTGTCTTGCTCCTTCCATATATGGATTGGATTTTTTTATTTTAAGTAGCAAAAAAGCCACTTTATATTGTTACACATGTCAGTATGTCCAGTACTCTCATTATGTAAAACGAGCGCCCGATGAAAGGGAGAGGCATTCTCCCTCTCCACACTTCCATAAGCGACAAATAAAGCGGTTTATGCTTACATTTATTTTACGTTGAATCCTACCAACGGTAATGAGCAAATGCTTTGTTAGCTTCTGCCATTTTATGAGTGTCTTCACGTTTCTTAACAGATGCACCAGCGTTGTTAGCTGCATCTAAGATTTCGTTAGCAAGACGCTCTTCCATAGTTTTTTCACCACGAAGACGAGCGTAGTTTACTAACCAACGAAGACCTAAAGTTGTACGGCGTTCTGGACGAACCTCAACTGGAACTTGGTAGTTAGCACCACCAACACGACGAGCGCGTACTTCAAGAACAGGCATGATGTTCTTAAGAGCTTGCTCGAATACTTCCATTGGCTCTTTACCAGTACGTTCGTTTACGATATCGAACGCATTATAAAGAATTGTTTGAGATTTACCTTTTTTACCGTCAACCATCATTTTGTTGATAAGGCGTGTTACTAGCTTCGAATTGTACATTGGATCTGGTAACACGTCACGTTTCGCAACAGGTCCTTTACGAGGCATATTGAGTTCCTCCTTTCATTTTAAAGTTATTATTTTTTAGCAGGTTTTGGTCTCTTAGTACCATATTTAGAACGTCCTTGCATACGTTTGTCAACACCAGCTGTGTCAAGCGCACCACGAACGATGTGGTAACGTACCCCCGGTAAATCCTTTACACGACCACCGCGAATTAATACTACGCTATGCTCTTGTAGGTTATGACCGATACCTGGGATGTAAGCTGTAACCTCGATACCGTTTGTTAAACGTACACGAGCGTATTTACGTAACGCTGAGTTAGGTTTCTTTGGAGTCATTGTACCAACACGAGTACATACACCACGTTTTTGAGGTGCAGAGATATCAGTTGATTTTTTCTTTAAAGAGTTAAAACCTTTGTTTAACGCAGGTGATTTAGATTTCCATACTTTATCAGTACGACCATTTCTCACTAATTGGTTAATAGTAGGCATTTGATTATCCTCCCTTCGCATGTTTGTATGACCACATATCCAGGTGGTTCATTATTAGTTGAAAACAAAGTTTTTGCAAGGAAGAGCAAATGCTCTCTCCTCACAAAAACAGTTTTAACTTATTATTCCTATTGCTGAAGCTCCCACTTGAATCCCCGAAGCTTTACCAAGCTTACGAACTGATTCAACTTTTGTTATGGGCACGTTATATTGCATTGCAACACGAATGATAGCATGGGTTAACCGCATGTCAGCATCCTCTGCGATGACAACTTCTTTAACTGTACCATTTTTGATTGCCTCCAATGTGCGTTTATGACCAACGACTACATTTTCAGCAGTTGATACTTTTTGATAAGACATATAAATATCCTCCAAAGCATCGTTCAGGAGCAACCTTGATTATAGTAACATTTTGACTCATACAATGTCAACTAAGATTAATTGTTTTTATACAAAATTTATGCCGGAAAATTTTACTGTTCCACATAAACCTCATCGTTTTCTACATTCATGTCATCTTGTGTTGTTTTTACAAGATCCACTTTGCGATAACGATTCATACCTGTTCCAGCAGGAACAAGTTTACCGATAATAACATTTTCTTTTAATCCTAGAAGTTCATCGCGTTTACCCTTAATTGCTGCATCAGTTAAGACACGAGTTGTTTCTTGGAACGATGCTGCAGATAAGAATGAATCTGTTTCAAGTGAAGCTTTTGTAATACCAAGTAGAACAGGTCTAGCTGTTGCTGGTTGCTTACCTTGCAGTAAGACCTTAGCATTCGCATCAGTGAACTGATGGATATCTAGTAATGTTCCTGGTAATACATCTGTTTCACCTGCATCACTTACACGAACTTTACGTAACATTTGACGTACCATTACTTCTACGTGTTTGTCACCAATTTCTACCCCTTGCATACGGTATACTTTTTGAACTTCACGTAATAAGTATTCTTGAACCGCCGTAATGTCCGTTACTTTTAGTAATTCTTTCGGATCAATAGAACCTTCTGTTAACTCTTTACCGTGGCTAATTGGCTGTCCTGGAGTTACTTTCAGACGAGCACCGTAAGGAATAGCATACGTACGAGCTTCAACTTCACCCTGTACAACTACTTCTTGGCGATCTTTAACGTCGTTGATCGCTGCGATAACACCGTCGATTTCACTGATAACTGCCTGACCTTTCGGATTACGAGCTTCGAAGATTTCTTGGATACGAGGTAAACCTTGAGTAATATCATCTCCGGCAACCCCACCTGTATGGAATGTACGCATCGTTAACTGTGTACCTGGCTCACCGATAGATTGAGCTGCGATAATACCTACCGCTTCTCCTACTTCTACGTCTGTTCCAGTTGCTAAGTTACGACCGTAACACTTCTTACATACACCGTGGCGAGTGTTACACGTAAACGCTGAACGAATGTTTACAGTTTCAACACCCGAATTTTCAACGATATGAGCGATATCTTCAGTAATTAATTGATTTTCAGCAACTAATACTTCACCTGTTTCAGGATGTTTTACAGTTTTTCTTGCAAAACGTCCAACAAGACGATCATATAATGACTCGATAACTTCATTACCCTCTTTAATCGCACCAATTAATAAACCGCGATCTGTTCCACAATCATCTTCACGAACGATTACATCTTGTGCAACGTCAACAAGACGACGTGTTAAGTAACCAGAATCGGCAGTTTTAAGTGCTGTATCGGCAAGACCTTTACGCGCACCATGCGTAGAGATGAAGTACTCAAGTACTGTTAAACCTTCACGGAAACTCGATTTGATTGGAAGTTCGATGATACGACCAGATGGATTGGCCATAAGACCACGCATACCAGCAAGCTGAGTAAAGTTAGATGCGTTACCACGGGCACCTGAGTCACTCATCATGAAGATTGGGTTGCGTTTATTCAAGGATTTCATCAGTTTTCCTTGGATAACATCTTTTGCATTACTCCAAATAGAGATAACGCGATCGTAACGTTCTTCTTCCGTGATTAAACCGCGACGGAATTGTTTAATTACATTATCTACTTTTGCTTGTGCTTCGTGGAGAATTTCATCTTTTTCGCCTAATACAAGAATGTCAGATACCCCAACTGTAATACCAGCTTTTGTAGAGTACTTGAATCCTAAGTTTTTCATACGGTCAAGCATGCGAGACGTTTCTGTAATTTGGAAACGTTTGAACACTTCCGCAATGATGTTACCAAGGATCTTCTTGCTAAATGGCGCCACTTCTTCGCGACTAGCAATAATTTCTTTAATGTTCGCACCTTTTTCAACGAAATATTTCGCTGGTGTTTCTTTTTCAAGGTTTGAATTTGTTGGTTCATTAATATAAGGGAACGACTCTGGTAAGATTTCGTTAAATATTAATTTACCAACTGTTGTTAATAGAAGCATACTCTTTTGCTCTTCAGTAAATGTTGCGTTGTTTACTGCACTTGCAGCTACTGCAACACGTGTATGAAGATGAACATATCCATTTTGATATGCAAGCAATGCTTCATTTGCATCTTTGAAGACCATACCTTCACCGATTGCACCTTCACGCTCAAGTGTTAAGTAATAGTTACCTAATACCATATCCTGAGATGGAGTAACAACTGGTTTACCGTCTTTCGGGTTCAAGATGTTTTGTGCCGCTAACATAAGAAGACGAGCTTCAGCTTGAGCTTCTGATGATAAAGGTACGTGAACGGCCATTTGGTCACCGTCAAAGTCCGCGTTGTATGCAGTACATACAAGTGGGTGAAGACGGATTGCGCGACCTTCTACTAATGTAGGTTCAAACGCCTGGATACCAAGACGGTGAAGTGTTGGTGCGCGGTTTAGAAGTACTGGATGTTCTTTAATCACAGATTCTAAAACGTCCCAAACTTCAGGTTGTACACGCTCGATTTTACGTTTCGCACTCTTAATGTTATGTGCTAATCCTTTTTCAACTAACTCTTTCATTACGAAAGGTTTGAACAGTTCAAGCGCCATTTCTTTTGGTAATCCACATTGATACATCTTTAAGTTCGGTCCTACAACGATTACAGAACGACCAGAGTAGTCAACACGTTTACCTAATAAGTTTTGACGGAAACGTCCTTGTTTACCTTTAAGCATGTGAGATAGTGATTTTAATGGACGGTTACCTGGCCCAGTAACTGGACGGCCACGACGACCATTATCGATTAATGCGTCTACAGCTTCTTGTAACATACGTTTTTCGTTTTGAACGATGATGCTTGGTGCACCTAAGTCCAATAGACGTTTTAAACGGTTGTTACGGTTAATTACACGACGGTATAAGTCGTTTAAGTCAGAAGTAGCAAAACGTCCACCGTCTAACTGTACCATTGGGCGTAGTTCTGGTGGGATTACTGGTAGAACATCTAAGATCATCCAAGACGGTTCATTTCCAGAGTTACGGAATGCTTCTAATACTTCTAGACGTTTAATAGCACGAGTACGGCGTTGTCCTTGTGCTGTTTTTAATTCTTCTTTTAAGAAGTCTACTTCTTTATCTAAATCGATGTCTTGTAGTAGCTTTTTAATTGCTTCTGCACCCATAGCAGCTTGGAATGTGCTACCATATCGATCACGATATGCACGGTATTCTTTTTCAGAAAGTAATTGCTTCTTATCAAGTGGTGTATCTCCACTTTCTGTTACAACATAAGAAGCGAAATAAATTACTTCTTCAAGCGCGCGAGGGGACATGTCTAAGACAAGTCCCATGCGGCTCGGGATACCTTTGAAATACCAAATATGAGATACAGGAGCAGCTAATTCGATATGACCCATACGTTCACGACGTACTTTTGCACGCGTTACTTCAACGCCACATCGATCACAAACTACACCTTTATAACGTACACGTTTGTATTTTCCGCAATGACATTCCCAGTCCTTTTGTGGTCCGAAAATACGCTCACAGAACAAGCCATCTTTTTCAGGCTTTAACGTACGATAGTTAATAGTTTCTGGTTTCTTAACTTCACCGTATGACCAAGAACGAATCTTGTCAGGTGAAGCAAGTCCAATCTTCATATATTCAAAGTTATTTACATCTATCAAGGGGCCTACCTCCCTTTTAGTCTACAGGTTATCCCAATTATTCCTTAGTTGTCTCAACTTCGACATTCAATTTATCTGCTGATTGATGATCATCGTCATCTTCTGTATCACGCATTTCAATTTCTGTATCGTCGCTAGACATCATTTTAACGTCCATACCTAAACTTTGCAGCTCTTTAATCAATACTTTGAATGATTCAGGAACGCCTGGTTCTGGAACATTTTCGCCTTTAACAATTGCTTCATAAGTCTTAACACGTCCAACAACATCATCAGACTTCACTGTTAAGATTTCTTGAAGAGTATAAGCAGCACCGTAAGCTTCAAGTGCCCAAACCTCCATCTCACCGAAACGCTGTCCACCGAACTGAGCTTTACCTCCAAGAGGTTGCTGCGTTACAAGTGAGTATGGTCCAGTAGAACGAGCATGAAGTTTATCGTCAACCATGTGCGCAAGTTTGATCATATACATGACACCAACAGATACGCGGTTATCGAATGGTTCACCAGTACGTCCGTCATACAGGATTGTTTTCGCGTCATTTGCCATACCAGCTTCTTCAATTGTGCCCCAAACATCTTCCTCACGAGCACCATCGAATACTGGTGTTGCAATGTGAATGCCAAGGTATCTTGCTGCCATACCAAGATGAAGCTCTAATACCTGACCGATATTCATACGAGATGGTACCCCTAATGGGTTTAACATGATATCGATTGGCGTACCGTCTGGTAGGTAAGGCATATCTTCTTCTGGTAAAATACGAGAAATAACACCTTTGTTACCGTGACGTCCGGCCATCTTGTCACCTTCAGAAATTTTACGTTTTTGAACGATATATGCACGTACAAGTTGATTCACGCCTGGTGGCAATTCATCGCCATCTTCACGGTTGAATACTTTTACGTCTAAGATAATACCGCCACCACCGTGTGGTACACGTAGTGATGTATCACGTACTTCACGCGCTTTTTCTCCAAAGATAGCATGTAATAGACGTTCTTCAGCTGTTAATTCTGTTACACCTTTAGGTGTTACTTTACCAACAAGTAAATCTCCATCTTTTACTTCAGCACCAACGCGAATGATACCGCGCTCGTCAAGGTTACGTAATGCGTCTTCCCCAACGTTTGGAATGTCACGTGTAATTTCTTCTGGTCCAAGCTTCGTATCACGAGCTTCTGATTCATATTCTTCAATATGAATAGAAGTGTACACATCATCTTTTACAAGGCGCTCACTCATGATGATCGCATCCTCGTAGTTATAACCGTCCCAAGTCATGAAGCCAACAAGCACGTTACGTCCAAGTGCTAGTTCACCTAATTCCATAGAAGGACCATCCGCAAGGATTTCACCTTTTACAACTTCATTTCCAACACTTACGATTGGACGTTGGTTGTAACAAGTTCCTTGGTTAGAACGAATGAATTTTTGCATTTTGTAGCGATCTAAGTCGCCTTTTACTGTTTGACCGTCAACTTCTACATAGCGACGTACCCAAACTTCACGTGCTTCTACGCGCTCAACAATACCAGGATGTTTACAGATTACTGCAGCACCTGAGTCTTTTGCTGATACGTACTCCATACCTGTACCTACAATCGGAGATTCCGGATTCATTAACGGAACCGCCTGACGTTGCATGTTCGCTCCCATAAGTGCGCGGTTAGAGTCATCGTTTTCTAAGAACGGAATACAAGCTGTCGCTGCCGACACTACTTGTTTTGGAGATACATCCATGTAGTCGATGCGTTCTCTATTTGTGACAATGTTTTCACCACGGAAACGAGCTACGATATCTTCACTTAGGAATTCACCTTCGTCAGATAATTTCATATTCGCTTGGGCTACAACATAGTTATCTTCTTCATCTGCCGTTAAGTAATCAACATGCCCTGTTACAAGACCAGTTTCTGGGTCAACACGACGGTATGGTGTTTCAATGAAACCAAACTCATTTACTTTCGCGAACGAAGATAATGAGTTAATCAAACCGATGTTTGGTCCCTCTGGTGTTTCAATCGGACACATACGACCGTAGTGAGAGTAATGAACGTCACGCACTTCAAAGCCTGCGCGCTCACGCGTTAAACCACCAGGTCCTAATGCAGATAGTCTTCGTTTGTGAGTTAACTCTGCTAATGGGTTTGTTTGGTCCATAAACTGAGATAACTGAGAACTTCCGAAGAACTCTTTAATAGATGCAATAACAGGACGAATATTAATTAGTGCCTGCGGTGTAATTGCATTTGTATCTTGGATCGACATTCTCTCACGAACAACACGTTCCATACGAGAAAGACCGATACGGAATTGATTTTGTAACAGTTCTCCAACAGAACGCAGACGACGGTTTCCTAAATGGTCAATATCATCTGTATCCCCTACTTTGTATAGTAGGTTGAAGAAGTAACTGATAGAAGCAAGGATATCACCTGGTGTGATGTGTTTCACATCACGAGTAATGTTTGCATTACCAATTACATTAATTACGCGTTCGCCTTCCGACTCAGGAGCATAAATCTTAATAGATTGCAGCTCAACATCGCCTTCTACCACTCCACCCATTGGTTTCGCTGTTTTGAATCCAATGTTTTTCTCTAAGTAAGGTAAAATGCGATCAAGTGTACGACGATCTAAGATTGTTCCTTCTGCCGCTAAAATTTCACCAGTTTCTGGATCCACTAATGTTTCAGCTAAACGTTGATTAAACAATCTGTTTTTAATGTGTAACTTCTTGTTGATCTTATAGCGACCTACATTTGCTAAATCGTAGCGCTTTGGATCAAAGAAACGAGACACAAGTAAGCTCTTAGCGTTTTCTACTGTTGGTGGTTCACCAGGACGTAGACGCTCATAAATTTCAAGCAATGCTTTTTCTGTGCTATCTGTGTTGTCTTTTTCTAATGTGTTGCTTAAGTATTCGTTATCACCTAAAAGCTCGGTGATTTCTTGATCAGAGCCAAACCCTAATGCGCGTAACAAAACAGTTACAGGAAGTTTACGCGTACGGTCAATACGCACATATACAACATCCTTAGCATCTGTCTCATACTCTAACCAAGCTCCGCGGTTTGGAATTACAGTAGCAGTAAAACCACGTTTTCCGTTTTTATCCACTTTGCCACTATAGTATACGCTTGGAGAGCGAACTAACTGGGAAACGATAACACGTTCTGCACCGTTAATTACGAATGTTCCAGTCTCTGTCATGAGTGGGAAATCTCCCATGAACACATCTTGTTCTTTTACTTCACCAGTTTCCTTGTTGATTAGACGCACTTTTACACGAAGTGGTGCTGCATACGTCACATCACGCTCTTTGCATTCGTCTACAGAGTATTTAGGTTCACCTAAGCTGTAGTCGATAAATTCAAGCGATAGATTTCCCGTAAAGTCTTCAATCGGAGAAATGTCTTGGAACATTTCTCGCAAACCCTCATCAAGAAACCACTGATAAGAAGAGGTTTGAATTTCGATAAGATTTGGTAACTCTAATACTTCACTAATACGGGCATAACTTCTTCGTTGGCGGTGGCGTCCGTATTGAACTAGTTGACCTGTCAACTGCTTCACCCCTCAAATCATGAGTATTATAAATGCACAAAAAAATTTGTG
Source organism: Bacillus cereus group sp. Bce019 (assembly GCF_051781745.1). Lineage (NCBI taxonomy): Bacteria > Bacillati > Bacillota > Bacilli > Caryophanales > Bacillaceae > Bacillus > Bacillus cereus group sp. Bce019. The sequence goes on along the minus strand of NZ_JBPWJX010000027.1, from coordinate 21,227 downwards.
CAAAATCACAAATAAATACAACTACTGCTATTAGCGTAGTCTCTTTCTCTTAAAGATAAATACGTTGAGTCTTTCTACCTGCTCAAAAAAGAAAAATGGCTTCTATAAGAAAACCATCATTCTGTTTCATAATCTGCTGATTTTACTATCTTTTCCAAGAGAAACAAAAATATACATCTTTCTCAACGCAGAAAATCATATATTGGCATTGTATAATGTTAACATAGCCAAAAATAACCGTCAACGTTTTTTTGATTTTATGATATAATATCCTTTTTTCTTTTCTACAACCTCAACTTCAGAAAATACTTCTTCTAGTTTTTTTAGCGCAGACGGTGCACCTTGTTTCTTTTGAATAACAATCCAAAGTTCTCCACCTGGAACTAAATACTCCACAGCTTTTTCTAAAATCTCATGTACGATATCTTTACCCGCACGAATTGGAGGGTTAGATAGAATAGCAGCATACTTACCATCTACATTTTCATAGACGCTACTTTGAAAAATACGTATATTCTCGATTTTGTTATTAGCGGCGTTTTCTTTCGCAAGCCCAAGTGCCCTCTCATTCACATCCACCATGTGAACTTCACGACCTTGAAACTCTTTCGCTAACGACAAACCAATAGGACCGTATCCGCAACCTACGTCTAATATATTACCTTTAATATCTGGCATTTGAAACGCTTCAATTAAAAGACGGGAACCAAAGTCCACTTCGTTTTTCGAGAACACCCCATGGTCAGATAAGAAAGTAAATCGAGATCCACGAAGGGTAAACTCCCATCGCTTACGATCACTTTTACTAGAAGGGTCGTTAGAAAAATAATGGTCTGCCATATGGCCACCTCTTTTCTTTACAGTTAAAAAAAAAGCTCGCATGAGAGCGAGCTTTTTTTAAAGCATCAAAAGTTAATTACTTAACTTCTACAGCAGCGCCAACTTCTTCAAGTTTAGCTTTGATTTCTTCAGCTTCTTCTTTAGCAGCAGCTTCTTTGATTACTTTTGGAGTGTTGTCAACTAATTCTTTAGCTTCTTTTAAGCCAAGACCAGTGATTTCACGAACAACTTTGATAACTTTGATTTTTTGTGCACCAGCGCTAGTTAGTTCCACATCAAATTCAGTTTTCTCAGCAGCAGCTTCTCCAGCGCCACCAGCAACAGCTACAGGAGCAGCAGCAGTTACGCCGAATTCTTCCTCGATAGCTTTTACTAAGTCGTTAAGTTCTAATACAGTCATAGATTTAACTGCTTCAATGATTTGTTCTTTAGTCATTGTAAATATCCTCCCTTAAATAGGTTTGTATTGTTTTATCGATAATACGTAATTATCTTTTAAAAAATTAAGCGCCTTGCTCTTCCTTTTGGTCTGCAACTGCTTTAGTAGCAAGTGCAAGGTTACGGATTGGAGCTTGAAGAACGCTAAGAAGCATAGAAAGTAAGCCTTCACGTGATGGAAGAGTAGCGATTGCTTTAACCTCATCAAGTGTTACAAGTTTACCTTCGATTACGCCCGCTTTAATTTCTAAAGCTTCATGATCTTTAGCGAAGTCGTTTAATACTTTCGCAGGAGCAACTACATCCTCGTTACTGAACGCGATTGCGTTTGGTCCTGTTAAGAATTCATTTAACTCAGCCATTTCAGCAGATTCTGCAGCACGACGAGTTAGAGAGTTTTTATAAACTTTGAACTCAACGCCAGCTTCACGTAATTGCTTACGTAATTCTGTTGCTTCAGAAACTGTTAAACCACGGTAGTCAACAACGATTGTAGATTTACTAGCGCGAAGTTTGTCCGCGATTTCAGTTACAACTTGTTGTTTAGTTTCGATTACTTTGCTCATGTTATTACACCTCCTGTAGATTATATAGAAGATGTACCGAAAGTGCACTAAAAACCTCCATGCCCAACTTGTAGACATGGAGGCATATAGTCACAGAAAAAAGATTCCGCTTCGTATATTAACACCTAGGTAGGAAATTAAGTCTATTGACACCTACTGTCTACGGTACACTAATTAAATTCACAACATAAATGATTATATTAAAACTTCTTTATGAAGTCAACTTCCAAAATTTACGCTAATGTAGAAACGTCTACACGTACGCCAGGTCCCATTGTAGAAGCAACTGTTACGTTCTTCATGTAAGTACCTTTTGCAGCAGCTGGCTTAACTTTTTGTAAAGTGTCAGCAATTGTTTTGAAGTTTTCTACTAATTTAGCATCTTCGAAAGATACTTTACCGATTGGAACGTGGATGTTACCAGCTTTATCAACGCGGTATTCAACTTTACCAGCTTTGATTTCGTTAACAGCTTTAGTTACATCGAAAGTAACTGTTCCAGTTTTAGGGTTTGGCATTAAACCTTTAGGTCCTAATACGCGACCAAGTTTACCAACTTCACCCATCATGTCAGGAGTTGCTACTACTACATCGAAATCGAACCAACCTTGTTGGATTTTACCGATGTAATCAGTATCGCCTACGAAGTCAGCTCCAGCAGCTTCAGCTTCTTTAGCTTTTTCACCTTTAGCAAATACTAATACACGTTGTACTTTACCAGTACCGTGTGGAAGAACAACTGCACCACGGATTTGTTGGTCAGCTTTCTTAGGGTCAACACCTAAACGGAATGCAGCTTCTACAGTTGCATCAAATTTAGCTGTGTTTGTTTTCTTTACTAATTCTACTGCTTCTGTCGCAGAGTAAGCAGCTGCACGATCAACAAGCTTTGCAGCTTCTACGTACTTTTTACCTCTTTTAGCCATTTTTATTTCCTCCTCGAATGTGGTTTTAGCGGAATAACCTCCCACGTTTACGCCTGTTTTCAGGTATAACCTGAGGATGAGCGCCATCCATTTATTTAAAAACGATAATCATTTACGATAATAAAGGTTGCGAATTGGAATTCCAGACCCGCAACCTTTTTTAAAAACAAATCGAATTAGTCTTCGATAACGATGCCCATACTGCGTGCAGTACCTTCAACCATACGCATTGCAGCTTCTACGCTAGCAGCGTTTAGGTCAGGCATTTTAGTTTCAGCGATTTCGCGTACTTTATCACGCTTAACAGTTGCCACTTTATTACGGTTTGGTTCACCAGAACCAGACTCAATACCAGCTACTTTCTTAAGAAGAACAGCAGCAGGAGGAGTTTTAGTAATGAAAGTGAATGAACGGTCCTCAAATACCGTAATTTCAACAGGGATGATAAGACCAGCTTGATCTGCTGTACGAGCGTTAAACTCTTTACAGAAGCCCATGATGTTAACACCTGCTTGTCCTAATGCTGGACCAACTGGTGGAGCTGGGTTAGCTTTACCTGCAGGAATTTGAAGCTTTACCATTTTAATTACCTTTTTAGCCACGAGACACACCTCCTTAAGTCCGTGATGTGGTCAATTGGACAGTGATTTGCCCTCCCACGTCATATTTTATCTGTAAGGATAAAATCTTTCAAAAAACGTCTCCGATAACGAAGACGTACTGACTTAAAAGATATTATCACTTTTTACAATTCATTTCAAGTTTCATTTTATAATTTTTCAATTTGATGGAAGTCAAGTTCAACTGGAGTCTCGCGACCAAACATGTCCACAAGCACGCTAACCTTTTTCTTCTCCACATCAATTTCTTCAATAGCACCTGTATAATCTGCGAATGGTCCCTCATTTACACGTACTGTCTCATGAAGTTCAAAGTCGAAATCAACCACTTCGTTATCCATTCCCATATGTTTCATAATGGTAACAACTTCCTCTTCTAATAGAGGTGATGGTTTAGATCCAGAACCAGAAGAACCAACGAACCCAGTTACACCCGGCGTGTTACGTACAACATACCAAGAGTCATCAGTCATGATTAATTCTACTAATACATAACCTGGGAACACTTTTCTTTTCATTAATTTTTCTTTTCCGTTTTTCATTTCTACTTCTACTTCTTCCGGGACAACAACACGGAAAATTTTATCTTGCATACCCATTGATTCTACACGTTTCTCTAGGTTTGCTTTTACTTTATTTTCATATCCAGAATAAGTATGGACAACATACCAACTTTTTTCCATTCATTTAGGACGAGCGTCCTTCCCTCCCTGACGTACATTTTTTTGCGCAAATGAAAAAACCCGTTCACCGGGCTTTTACACAGTTCTTATAAATAACATTATATCATGGATAAGTGCTTCTTATTCAAGAATTAACCAAGAATTAACCGAATTAAAGAAGAAATGCCCATATCAACTACTGCGAAGAAAATCGCAAAGAACACAACTGTAGCAACAACAGTCGCTGTTGAGCGGAGTAATTCATCTTTTTTAGGCCAACTTACTTTTTTCATTTCGCGACCTACATCGCCGAAAAAGTTCGTTAAACGCATCTGCGGGACCTCCAGTGTATTATTTCAATTATTTATTTTGTTTCCTTGTGAACTGTATGCTGATTGCATGTTTTACAAAACTTTTTTATTTCAAGTCGCTCTATTGAGCTCGTATCTTTCATAGTAGAGTAGTTTCGATTTTTACACTCTTCACATGAGAGTACAACTTTTTTCCTCATTAGTTACACCAACCTTGTAACATTATGTCCCTAAAAATGTATCATACAATAAAAGACAATGTCAATGACATGCATTTTGTACTCTCTACAAAAGAAAACAGGTGATTTATTTTACACCTGTAGCACTTGTTACTTCTTATGAATTTAAAGTTGTACTTTCTCTCATTTCCATATATCGTTCCAATTTCCTCTTTACTCTTTGTAAAGCGTTATCAATAGATTTCACATGCCTGTTTAACTGTTCTGAAATCTCTTGATAAGAACGACCATCTAAATATAAAGAAAGCACTTTCCTTTCTAAATCGCTTAATAATTCAGATATTTTTGATTCTATGTCTGTATATTCTTCCTGGCTAATGATCATCTCTTCAGGATCAGTCACCTTCGCTTCAGAAATAACATCCAATAACGTTCGATCAGATTCCTCATCGTAAATCGGCTTATCTAAAGACACATACGAATTTAAAGGAATATGTTTTTGTCTTGTTGCCGTTTTAATAGCGGTAATAATTTGTCGAGTGATACATAGTTCAGCAAATGCTTTGAATGAAGACAGCTTGTCCTCTTTATAATCACGAATTGCTTTAAACAACCCTATCATACCTTCTTGAACAATGTCTTCTCGATCGGCACCCACTAAAAAGTAAGATCTTGATTTCGCACGAACAAAGTTCTTATACTTGTGAATTAAATATTCTAGAGCGTCAGTATTACCTTTTCGAACTAACTCAACGATTGCCTCATCCTCTAAATCACGAAATGTAACGTCGCCTATACTTACGAAGCCTGCTTCCACCTTGATCCCTCCGACCGCTATTTATTTAGCAATATTATACAGTAAAAAGATAAAGAGCGTCAATGCTTCAACGCTCTCCTCTTCTTAATTTTTCTAATTTTTCTGTAATATCTTTACTAAATATCTTTCGCATGGCGGGCTGCTGTTCTTTCGTGTCTTTTGTGCGCCTTCTTACTTGTTGTTCCATCGCTTGTACTTCCAACTCTAATTCACGCGCAGATTTTCGAAGGGCACCTTGCCCAAATATAACCCATTGTTCTGTATAATCAGAAGTCGCAACATATATTTGTGTATTTATATTTCTAAGCTCTATCGCAAGTTGCTCTATCTTTTCGTCTGCAGTTTGATTCTTTCGTGTGAATATGACTTCTACACGAGATTGTTTCATCTTTTTTTCAATACCATGGACTGTATAGGCATCAAAGACTATCATCACTTTTGTACCTGTATAACCTTGATAATCCGCCATCTTATCAATAAGCGCATCTCTTGATGATTGTAAATCTACATCCCGCAGTTTCTTCAAATCTCCCCAAGCTCCGATAATGTTGTAACCGTCAACGATTAAAATATCGTTCATTTTTTATTTACCAATTTCGTGACGTTTACGATATACCTCATACATTAACAAACTTGCGGCTACTGAAGCATTTAAGGATGTAACTTTACCAACCATCGGTAAAGTGATTAAGAAATCACACTTTTCACCAATAATACGACTCATACCTTTTCCTTCACTACCAATTACTAACCCAATCGGCATTGTACCATCTAAATTACGGTAATCCGTTTTCCCTTTGGCATCTGTACCAGCAATCCAAAGTCCACGCTCTTTTAATTCATCAATTGTACGAGATAAGTTTGTTACGCGCGCAACAGGAATGTATTCAATCGCTCCTGTTGATGCTTTCGCAACTGATGCTGTAAGTCCCACAGCTCTTCTCTTCGGAATAATAATTCCATGAGCTCCTGTTGCATCAGCAGTACGCATAATAGAACCTAGGTTATGCGGATCTTCAATCTCATCTAAAATCAAGAAGAATGGATCTTCATTACGTTTTTCTGCCACTTTGAATAAATCTTCTAACTCTGCATACTGATATGCAGCTACTTGAGCAATTACACCTTGATGATTACCCTCAACTAATTGATCTAACTTTTTCTTTGGTGCATGTTGTAAAATAATCTTATTTTCTTTTGCTAACGCTAGTACAATTTGTACTTGTCCTTTGGCAGCACCTTCTGCGATCCAAATTTTATTAATATCTCTCCCTGATCTTAACGCTTCAATTACAGGGTTACGTCCGATAATATATTCACTAGTCATGATGATGTGCCCCCTTCCTTTTCTTCTAAAACTGCAATTGCCTTATATACAATTTCGTCTAATCTTTCACGATTATTTAATAAATGATGATAACCAATTAGCGCTTCAAAGGCTGTACTATGTCGATATGTTTGTACATCCGTATTTTTCGGAACTGTACCTGAATTTGCATTACGCCCTCTTCTTAATACCGCCTCTTCTTCCTCTGTCAAAAATGCCGTCTCTAATAAATGATAAACAACTTTCGCCTGTGCTTTTGCTGAAACAAAGCTCGTCCCTAAGCGGTGTAATTGATTAGGGCGAACTTTTCCTTTTTGAAGGAGGTGATAGCGGATATATTGTTCATATACCGCATCACCCATATACGCTAACGCCAAGCTGTTTAATTGCTTTGCATCGATCATCCTTATCCTCTTTTCCATCTTGTACCTTGAGCAGTATCTTCTAAAATAATATTACGTTCTTTTAAATCGTCACGAATTTGATCAGACAATGCAAAATCACGATTTTTACGAGCTTCAATGCGCTTTTGGATAAGCTCTTCAATTTCTTCATCCAGTAATTCTTCTTTTGATAATTCTAATCCCAAAATATCAAATAACGTTTCCAGTTGTTTTACGTATGCTTCAATCACAACTTTAGATGTATGCTCTTCAAGTAAATATTGATTTGCATGATTTGCTACGTTGTATAATTCGGTAATTGCATTTGCAGTGTTAAAGTCATCATTCATTGCCTCTTCAAATGCAGTCTGGAATTTCTCTATTTCAGCTAACCATTTCTCATTATGGTCCGTTAAATTCGTACTACTCTCCATACGATGCTTTAAGTTTCCATAAGCTGTTTTAATTCTTTCCAGTCCATTATTCGTACTTTGTAATAACTCTTCACTAAAGTTAATCGGGTGACGATAGTGTACTGATAACATAAAGAATCTAATTAACTGCGGGTCGTATTGCTTAATAATATCGTGAACTAAAATAAAGTTACCAAGCGATTTAGACATCTTCTCATTGTTAATATTAATATATCCATTATGCATCCAGTAACGTGCAAACGTTTTTCCAGTCAATGCCTCTGACTGCGCAATTTCATTTTCATGATGTGGGAAAGCCAAGTCTTGACCACCAGCATGAATGTCAATTGTATCCCCTAAGTACTTACGCGCCATTGCTGAGCATTCAATATGCCATCCTGGACGTCCTTGCCCCCAAGGGCTTTCCCAGAAGATTTCTCCTTCTTTCGCAGCTTTCCATAAAGCAAAATCAAGAGGGTCTTGTTTCTTTTCCCCTACCTCAATACGAGCACCGTGACGTAAATCTGCGATTGGTTGATGTGATAATTTACCGTAACCTTCGAATTCCTTCGTCTTAAAGTACACATCACCCTCTGATTCATATGCATACCCTTTATTCACAAGTTCTTGAATAAATTCAATAATGATATCCATATTTTCTGTTACACGAGGATGAACTGTTGCGTGTTTGCAACCTAGTGCTGTTACATCTTCAAAGTACGCTTCAACAAAACGATCAGCAATTGTCGGTACATCTTCACCTAATTCATTTGCCGCTTTAATTAATTTATCATCTACATCCGTAAAGTTAGATACATATTGCACATCGTATCCTTTGTATTCTAAATAACGACGCACTGTATCGAATACCATAGGAGGCCTTGCATTCCCAATATGAATGTAGTTATAAACTGTAGGTCCGCATACATACATCTTTACCTTATTTTCTTCTAATGGAACAAACTCTTCTTTTTGACGTGTTAACGTATTATAAATGTGAATAGTCATTTTTATCCTTCCTTTCTACCTTTAATTCCAATTGTTTCTTCAATTTATCAAGTTCTACTTCCATAGCCTTTAATTTATCAAAAATCGGATCCGGAAGGTCAGAGTGATTTAATTCTTGACCAATCTTTACTCCATTTTGAATAACGACACGGCCAGGTATACCTACAACTGTAGAATGTGCAGGAACTTCTTTTAATACGACAGACCCTGCTCCGATTTTAGAATTCTCTCCCACAGTAATAGAACCAAGAACTTTAGCACCCGTCGCAATTAATACATTATCCTGAATTGTTGGATGCCTCTTTCCTTTTTCTTTTCCTGTACCACCTAATGTAACCCCTTGATAAATCGTTACATTATCACCAATTTCACAAGTTTCTCCGATTACAACTCCCATTCCATGATCTATGAAAAAACGTCGACCAATTGTTGCTCCTGGATGGATCTCAATGCCAGTAAAAAAGCGGCTCACTTGTGAAACAAAACGTGCAAGAAAGAAAAAATTTCTTTTATAAAAAGCATGTGCAATTCGATGGGCCCAAACTGCATGTAATCCAGAGTAAGTTAAAATGACTTCGAAATAACCTCTTGCCGCTGGATCCTGTTCAAAAACGACTTCAATATCTTCCCGAAGCCTCTTAAACATCGGTGTTCCCTCCCCTTTATGGGCTGCTTTTTTGTCGAGCGAACTAACTCCCCTAACTCATCACTTCTCCCCTAATTCTTTATATAAGGAGATAAATTCTATATTCATACCTATTTACACGGTATAAAAAAAAGGCGTCTCTGTCATATTGACAGAGACGCCTTTTAAGCGCGGTTCCACTCTGTTTAGGCTTAAAAAAGCCTCAAACTCATCCATGATAACGGTGTAAACCGCTTCTGCTTACTTTGCGGCCTAAGACATCCCACGAAGCAATTCGCTGTTCAGCAGAAGACTCGAAGGGGCATTTCAAAAATCCGCTTATAAACCACTCCCAGCCTAAAGGTGGTTCTCTCTGTAAAAAGCCTGATTTTCTACTTCTCCTTCTCGTCGCTTTTCCTTATTAGGTTTTAGGTATACTTATTATATTTCTAAACCTAGAAAATGTTAACCAATTACTTTTTGAAGACGATTTAAAACTTTTTCTTTTCCAAGAAGTGCAATAGCATTCGGAAGCTCTGGACCATGCGTTTGTCCTGTAGTTGCAACACGGATTGGCATAAATAAATTTTTACCTTTATGTCCTGTTTCCTTTTGAACTGCTTTAATCGCTGCCTTAATTGCTGCTGGCTCCATTGCTTCTAGAGCTTCTATTTGACCAGCAAATGCACGAAGTACTTCAGGTACTTGTTCACCATTTAATACTTCTTGTCCTTCTTCTTCATAATCAACATGATCTTTAAAGAACATTTCAGAAAGCTCTACAATTTCAGCTCCAAAACTCATTTGTTCATGGTATAAAGCAATTACATCACGAATCCAAGCTTGGTCTTGTTCGCTTAAAGTTTCTCCCACACGTCCAGCTTTCACTAAATGCGGTAAGCTTAACTCTACAACCGTATCTAAATCTTGCTTTTTCATATACTGGTTGTTCATCCATTTTAGTTTTTGAGAATCAAATAATGCAGGTGATTTTGATAAACGAGCTGCATCGAACATTTTGATAAACTCATCTTTAGAGAAGATTTCTTCTTCTCCTACCGGAGACCAACCTAGTAGTGCAATAAAGTTAAAGATTGCTTCTGGAAGATACCCAAGCTCTTTATATTGCTCAATAAATTGAATAATAGATTCATCACGCTTACTTAACTTTTTACGACTTTCATTAACAATTAGAGTCATATGACCGAATTGTGGAATATCCCAGCCGAAAGCTTCATAAATCATCATTTGTTTCGGTGTATTTGAAATATGATCATCACCACGAAGTACATGTGTAATTTCCATTAGATGATCATCTACTGCTACTGCAAAGTTATAAGTTGGAATTCCATCCTTTTTCACAATAACAAAATCACCGAAATCATTTGAATGGAACGCAACTTCATCTTTTACAATATCTTTGAATGTGTAGTCACGATCAGCTGGTACACGGAAACGAATACTTGGAATACGTCCCTCAGCTTCAAATTCTTTCACTTGTTCTTCAGTTAATTCACGGTGGTTACCTGCGTAACGAGGTGTTTCACCGCGAGCGATTTGTCCTTCACGCTCTGCTTCTAGCTCTTCTTCTGTCATATAACATTTATAAGCTAGACCACGCTCTAATAAATCTTCATATAATTTTTTATAAATATCTAAACGCTCTGTTTGGCGATATGGTCCAAATTCACCACCAACATCAACACCTTCATCCCAGTCCATACCGAGCCATTTCAAGTATTTTAATTGGCTTTCTTCTCCACCAGCCACGTTACGTTTTACATCAGTATCTTCAATACGAATAATAAATTTGCCATCTAAATGACGAGCAAATAAATAATTAAATAATGCCGTACGCGCATTTCCGATATGTAAGTGTCCTGTTGGACTTGGCGCGTAGCGCACTCTCACTTGCTTTTCCATAATTGGTACACCTTCCATTCTTAATGTCAACACATTCTATAATTGTACACCAAAAAAATGTGATTATCCATCTTACGAATTAAAAACCATTATTTTTTCTGTAATAAAACAACCGCTTGAGAAGCAATCCCTTCTTCTCTACCTGTAAATCCTAATTTTTCTGTTGTTGTTGCCTTTACATTAATGTTATCGATAGACGTTTCTAACAGTTCACTAATGCGCTTACGCATACTCTCAATATGTGGTGCCATTTTTGGTTTTTGAGCAATAATTGTACAATCTAAATTTCCTAACTCGTAACCTTGTTCACGCACAAATTCCCAAACTTTTTGTAACAATACAGCTGAATCTGCATCTTTAAAAGCTGGGTCTGTATCAGGAAAATGCTTTCCGATATCTCCTGCTGCAATCGCACCTAAACATGCATCAGCAATCGTATGTAACAATACATCTGCATCTGAATGGCCGATTAATCCTTTCTCGTGTGGAATTGTAATTCCACCGATAATCAACGGGCGCCCTTCCGCAAATTCATGTACATCAAAACCTTGTCCAATTCGAAACATCCTTACTTCCTCCTTAAGCTAAACTACTGAGCTTTATGACTCTATATTATATCGCTATCCTTATAAAGAAAAGCCCGGCTGTTGCCGAGCTTTTCTTTATTAACACGTCATCAATGTTATTTCTTTTGAACACGTAGGAAACTTTCAGCAATTAATAGATCTTCCGGAGTCGTCACTTTAATATTATAGTAACTCCCCTCTACTACACCTACTTGCTTCCCAACACGTTCTACGAGACTTGCATCATCTGTGCCAAGAAAACAACTTTGCTTTGCGCTTCTATGAGCTTCTAGCAAAAGAGAAACAGAGAATCCTTGTGGTGTTTGTACAGCGTTAAGTTGAGATCGCTCTACCGTTTCTACAACAACACCCTGCTCTACTTTCTTAACAGTATCTTTTACTGGCACTGCACAAATGGAAGCTCCATATTTTTCTGCTGCAGTTAATACATCGCGAATCACTTTATTCGTTACGAACGGGCGCGCCCCGTCATGCACAAGAACATATTCGACACCACTCGCATACTGAAGTGCGTTATAGACGCTATCTTGTCTTTCGGCTCCACCCTGAATGAATTGTACGTGCTTTTCAATCTGGTACTTCTGCATTAACTCTTCAAAATACGGGCGTTCTTCTTCGTTAATTGCCATAATAATACTTTTGCACGCTTTATCTTTTTCAAAAGCACGCAATGTGTGCACAATAATTGGTACTTCATCTATAAGTAAAAATAACTTATTTTTACCAGCACCCATTCGTTTTCCTTGGCCCGCTGCCGGAATAATTAATGTATACATATTAATAATCCTCTACTTATAATGCTTTTTCTAGCAATTTACGTTTTGCGAAAATCATACGACCAGCCGATGTTTGTAATACGCTAGTAACAAGTACGTCAAGTTGTGAACCCACATACTCTCTACCATCTTCTACTACAATCATCGTACCATCATCTAAGTATGCAACACCTTGATTTTGTTCTTTACCATCTTTCACAACATAAACACTTAATTCTTCACCAGGGAGTACGACTGGTTTAATCGCATTAGCTAAATCATTAATGTTTAACACCGTAACCCCTTGTAATTCAGAAACTTTGTTTAAATTGAAATCGTTTGTTACTACAGTTCCACCAGTGATTTTTGCCAACTTTACAAGCTTGCTATCTACTTCTTGGATATCATCGAAATCGCCTTCATAAATTTCTACCGGAATTGGCATCTCCTTTTGAATACGATTTAAAATGTCTAGCCCTCTGCGGCCACGATTACGCTTTAAAGCATCTGAAGAATCGGCAATATGCTGAAGCTCTTCTAATACGAATTGCGGAATGACAATTGTTCCTTCTAAAAACTTTGTTTGGCAAATATCTGCAATACGTCCGTCAATAATTACACTCGTATCGAGAATTTTCCAATGAGTCGTAGATTTTTCTGCTTCGACCTCTACCTCTTCATTCTCACTATTGTTTTTCTTCTTACCTCCGCGTTGGGGTAATGTAAATAATCCTAGCAATTCATTCCTCTTTTTAAATCCTACTTGGAATCCTAAATATCCAAGTAAAAGGGTGAAGAACACTTGCAACACCGTACTAATAACTGGAATTGTAAATTCACGAATTGGTATCAAAATTAAATATGCAACAATAAGACCAGAGATTAATCCTAATGTACCAAATAAAACATCTGCTACAGGCGCCTTTACAAGAGCCTCTTCAATATGCTTAATAAGTTGAACAATATAATCTACAAGCCAAAATGTTGTTAAAAATAAAATAATTGCACCAATAATTGCACGAACATACGATCCTTCCAACAAAGGAACCGCACCGATATCTAATACATTAATAATTTTTGGGATTAAGTAAATCCCTAACGCTCCCCCGATCACTAAAAAGAAGAGCTGTACAATCCGTTTTAACATCCAACCACCTCCTACTCATTATTAACCATTGTTTCGCTAATCAAAACGCCGAATGCAAAAGCGGACGTGTTTTTTTGTAAATAGTTTTATTTACCAATATATCATATCATATACCAAAAATGTTCTAGTGTCGTTATATTATAGAATCAATGTAATATTCTTAATTGTGTCTACTCATATAGAGATGCTCTTGAATTCTTTTTAGACCTTCTCGTATTTTCTTCGCTCTCACTTCTCCAATTCCTTCCACATCATCCAATTCATTAATAGTTGCTCGGCAAACACCTTGCAATGTTTTAAATCGATTAATTAAATTCTCGATAATAAGTGGCGGAACACGAGAAATCTTGCTTGTGATTCGGTACCCTCTAGGTGTCACACTTTCTTCTAAACTTGTTTGTCCTGGATAGCCAAGCAATTTAACTAAATCACTATCCTCTAAAAGTTGTGTATTTGCAAGATCTTGTAACTTTTTCAAGATTTGATGATGGTCTTGTGTTTTCTCCTGGTGATAATCTTTAATTAACAATGCTGCCTCTGCCTCTAAATCAGCTAGTAATTCTGTAAGCTGTAAACGAATTAACCTACCTTCTGTTCCTAACTCATGAATATAGCTCAATATTTCATTTTTAATACGCAGCACCATTTCAACACTATGTAAAACGTGAACCACCTCGGACATTGTAACGACCTCTTCAAATTCTAGAATACCCAAATTCGTAATGCCATCATTCCATACAGCCTTATATTTTTCTAGCGTTTGAATTGCTTGATTTGCCTTCGTTAAAATGACACCTATATCTTTTAATGTATAACGTAAGTTCCCTTGATATAGCGTAATTACATTACGTCTTTGTGAAATGGCCACAACAAGGCTGCCCGTCTGCTTTGCTACACGCTCTGCTGTTCGGTGACGCATACCTGTTTCAATAGAATCAATAGATGAATCTGGAACTAACTGTGCGTTTGCAATTAAAATTTTACTTCCAGTTTCATTTAAAATAAGTGCTCCATCCATTTTTGCTAATTCATATAAACTAGCAGGAGAGAATGCGCAATTAATATGAAAACCACCATCAACAATGCTTTTAATCTGCTCATTATACCCAAGAACAATTAGTCCCCCCGTTTGTGCGCGAAGTACATTATCTATCCCTTCGCGCAGTGGTGTTCCTGGGGCCACGAGCTGTAAAATGTTAATCATACTTTTGACACGTTGCTTATTTTCTTCCATAGCCTAGCCTCCTAATGTCAAACGAAGCGCTTCTCCCAAATTAGAAACACCTACAACCTCAATCCCCTCTGGAATTGTCCATCCCCCTAAATTTTTTCTAGGAATGATAGCACGTTGAAATCCTAATTTAGCTGCTTCTTGTACACGTTGTTCAATTCTTGATACTCTTCTTATTTCTCCAGTTAATCCAACTTCTCCTATTACCGCATCAGTTGGTGCCGTAGATTTATCTCTAAAACTTGAAGCTATACTTAAGGCGACAGCTAAATCAATTGCCGGTTCGTCTAATTTCAAACCACCAGCTACTTTTAAATACGCATCTTGATTTTGTAATAGTAAACCTGTTCTTTTCTCTAGTACCGCCATAATAAGCGAGACACGATTATGATCAATTCCTGTCGCCATTCTTCGAGGATTTCCAAAACTAGTAGGGGAAATTAATGCCTGTATTTCTACTAAAACTGGTCTTGTTCCTTCCATTGAGGCAACTACTGTTGAACCTGCAACTCCAACTGGTCTTTCCTCAAGGAAAATTTCAGAAGGATTTAAGACTTCTGCAAGGCCAAGTTCTTTCATTTCAAAGATACCCATTTCATTCGTAGAACCAAAACGATTCTTTACAGCTCGTAAAATACGATATGTATGGTGTCGATCTCCTTCAAAGTAAAGAACTGCATCGACCATATGTTCTAGCATACGCGGTCCCGCAATTGCACCTTCTTTTGTCACATGTCCTACGATGAAAATTGGGATTCCCTTTGTTTTTGCAAGTTTCATTAATTCTGCTGTACATTCACGTACTTGCGCCACACTACCAGGAGCTGATGTCACCTCAGGTAAATGTATCGTTTGAATAGAATCAATAACAACAAAAGCAGGATTCATCTCTTCAATATGTGCTGCAATACGCTGTAAATCTGTCTCTGATACAACAAATAGATTACTACCATTTACATGTAAACGATCTGCACGAAGTTTAATCTGCTTTGCTGACTCCTCACCTGATATATACAATACATCATATGAAGCATCTGCTAATTGCGAGGAAATCTGTAATAATAACGTTGATTTTCCAATCCCAGGGTCCCCACCAATAAGTACTAAAGATCCATCTACAATTCCGCCACCTAGTACACGGTTAAACTCTTGAAATTTTGTTTCAATACGTGCCTCAGACTTTGTTTCTACTTCTGTAAGACGTCTTGGTTTTGTTACTTCTGTTTGAATTGCATTTGCATAATTTAGGCGTCTGGATGATACAACGGGTTCCATCTCTTCAACAAGCGAATTCCATTGACCACACCCTGGACATTTACCCATATATTTTGGTGATTGATAACCACACTCTTGACATGTGAATTTTGTTTTCTTTTTAGCCATATCTTTTTATATTTCACTTCGCTTTCATCTATAAACATTTGACCTTCTCGTACAAGAAAGAGGGCTATCTCGTAGCCCTCTTAGTTTGTCTATACTTATTTTACCTTTTCAGCACTATGAATGACAAATGTTTCCCCTTCTACATCAAAGATAACTTTTTGACCTTTCTCAATAGCACCTTTTAAAAGTTCTTCCGATAGTCTATCTTCTACATGCTTCTGAATTGCTCTACGTAGTGGACGAGCACCATATTCACGATCAAACCCTTTATCAGCAATAGCTGCAATCGCTCCTTCTGTTAAGTGCAATTCAATTTCTTGTTCTTTTAAGCGATTCACTAACTGATTTACCATAAGAGTCACAATTTCTTGAATATGTTTTTTCTCAAGCATATGGAATACGATAATTTCATCAATACGGTTTAAGAATTCTGGACGAAATGCCTTTTTCAGCTCATCCATTACTTTACCTTTCATATCCGAATAATCACGGCTTTCATCTTGTACATTAAATCCAAGATGTTTGTTACGTTTTAACGCCTCAGCACCAACGTTAGACGTCATAATAACAATCGTATTACGGAAATCAACTGTACGTCCTTTAGAATCAGTTAAACGACCATCTTCCAATACCTGTAGTAGAATATTAAATACATCAGGATGTGCCTTCTCTACTTCATCTAATAGGACAACTGAATAAGGCTTACGACGAACCTTCTCTGTTAATTGTCCGCCTTCTTCATACCCAACATATCCTGGAGGAGAACCAACTAAGCGAGAAGTTGAATGTTTCTCCATATACTCAGACATATCAATGCGAATCATTGCATCCTCATCACCGAACATAGATTCTGCCAATGCTCTTGCTAATTCTGTTTTACCTACACCTGTTGGCCCTAAGAAAATAAATGAACCAATTGGACGTTTCGGATCTTTCAATCCTGCTCTTGCACGACGAACAGCTTTCGCTACAGCCACTACAGCTTCATCCTGACCGATGACACGATCATGAAGAATGGATTCTAAGTTTAATAATTTATCAGTCTCTGTTTGTGCAAGTTTAGAAACAGGGATACGTGTCCATGTAGAAACGACATTTGCAATATCTTCTACCGTAACCTCTGAATTTTCTTTTCCTTGTTGTTCTTTCCACTGACGTTTTGTATCTTCCAATTTCTCACGTAAGCGTTGTTCCATATCACGTAAGGAAGCAGCCTTTTCAAACTCTTGACTTTGTACAGCCGCATCTTTTTCTTTTCGAATTTCCTCAAGCTTCACTTCAAGCTCTTTTAAGTTTGGTGGTGTTGTATAAGAACGCAAGCGAACTTTTGAAGCAGCTTCATCAATTAAATCAATTGCTTTATCTGGTAAGAAACGATCCGTAATATAACGATCTGAAAGTTTTACAGCTGCATCAATTGCATCATCTGTAATAGACACACGGTGATGCGCCTCATAACGATCTCGTAACCCTTTCAAGATTTGAGTTGATTCTTCTAGACTCGGCTCATCAACATGAATTGGCTGGAAACGTCTCTCTAAAGCTGCATCCTTTTCAATATATTTACGATACTCATCTAAAGTTGTCGCACCAATACATTGTAATTCTCCGCGTGCTAAAGATGGTTTTAAAATATTCGATGCATCGATTGCACCTTCTGCTCCACCTGCACCGATTAATGTATGAAGTTCATCAATAAATAGAATAATATTCCCTGCTTGACGTATTTCATCCATTACTTTCTTTAAACGATCTTCAAACTCACCACGATATTTCGTCCCAGCTACCACTGTTCCCATATCTAGTGTCATAACACGCTTATCTCTTAACGTTTCAGGAACTTCATTATTTACGATTTGCTGTGCTAACCCTTCAGCAATTGCTGTTTTACCTACACCAGGCTCTCCAATTAACACTGGATTGTTTTTTGTTCTACGGCTTAACACTTCAATTACACGTTGAATTTCTTTACTACGCCCAATAACAGGATCCAAACGATTCTCACGTGCAACAACTGTTAAGTCGCGCGCTAAACTGTCTAGTGTCGGTGTATTTGCATTTGTCGATGAACCACCTTGGTGACCTGAACTTGCTTCGTTACTTCCAAGAAGTTGTAACACTTGTTGTCTTGCTTTGTTGAGGCTTACACCTAAATTATTTAATACACGTGCCGCTACACCTTCACCTTCACGGATTAAGCCAAGTAAAATATGTTCTGTTCCAACATAAGAATGTCCTAGCTTACGCGCTTCATCCATAGACAATTCAATAACTTTTTTAGCACGAGGTGTATAATGTACAGTTTGAGAAGCTTCTGTTCCACGTCCAATTAACGCTTCTACCTCTTTTTGCACTTTCTCCGGGCTCAATCCAAGAGCAATTAACGCTTTTGCTGCAATTCCTTCACCTTCGCGTACAAGCCCAAGTAAAATATGTTCTGTTCCAATGTTATTATGCCCAATGCGAATTGCTTCCTCTTGAGATAAAGCTAATACTTTCTGTGCTCTTTCTGTAAATCTTCCAAACATCATAGAAATCGCCTCCTACTTGCGCTTAGTTTTTTTCAATACGTAATCGCTCACGGATTAAGGTTGCTCTTCGATAATCTCTTTCTTCTGGTCCTAAAGGTCCTCCTGCATATTGTTGTAAAATACCAGGTTGCGTAAGAACCATTAGCTCAGTCAAAATATTTCTCGATATACCTTTTATATATCCTAGATCAATACCGAGTCGTACATCCGATAAGCAAGTTGCCGCTTCTGCAGATTGAATTAAACGACTGTTTGCTAGTATACCGTAAGAACGATAAACCTTATCTTCAAGCTCAATGCTCGAATTTTGTACAATTAATTCTCTGGCCAATTTTTCTTGTTGTATAATTTGCTGCATGACACTCTTTAAATCTGCAATAATATCTTCTTCGGATTTCCCTAACGTCATTTGATTTGATACTTGAAATATATTACCTAACGCTTCGCTACCTTCACCGTATATTCCTCTTACTACTAAACCTAATTTTTGAATTACTTGTATAATACGGCTAATTCTTTTTGTTAAAACCAACCCTGGTAAATGAATCATTACAGAAGCTCTTAATCCTGTACCAACGTTAGTAGGACAACTCGTAATATATCCAAGTGATTCATCAAAAGCATATTCAACCTCTTTCTCAATCCAATTATCTATTTGATTGGCGCTTTGAAGCGCCTTTGATAACTGTAGTCCTGGAAATAGGCACTGAATCCTAATGTGGTCTTCCTCATTAAGCATCACACTAATGTGTTCGCTTTCTGATAACAGACATGCTCCATATTCGGTCCCTGCTAGATTTGGACTAATTAAATGCTTTTCGACTAAAACTCGCCTTTGAAGAGGAGTTAGTTCATTCATTTTTAATAGTCCAAACTTCCCAAAGGGCTCTACCGCTTTATTTATAAATTTCTTTTTAAATAATTCTTGAACCTTTTGAGCTTCCTCTTCGTTTTGCATAGTAGAAAATTGATATTGCTTAAAATTACGAGCCAAACGAATTCGACTACTTAAAACAATATCAGAATCAGGGCCATCCCCCTTCATCCATGGACTAATCGCTTCATTCATAATTTTGTCCAGTGACATAGAACTACTCCCCCTCTCTATGCTCACTAAGCTGAGTTTCAAGCCCTCGAATCTCATCTCTTACCTCAGCAGCTTTCTCAAACTCCTCATTCTGTACATATTGTTTCAGAATAAGTTTTAGTTCATCTAATTCTTTCTTTAAGTGGATATTTCCTTCCATTCGTTCCGGAATTTTTCCACAATGTTCTGTATGTCCACCATGAAGTCGCTTTAACAATGGGTTTAAGTGTCCTTTAAATGTATCGTAACAAGAAGCACAACCAAAGCGTCCCACTTTTGTAAAATGTTCATATGTCATCTTACAATCTGGACATCTTACTGTATTTGTATTTGAAAACCCGTTTTTTCCTTCTCCAAACATTGTTGATTCACCGTGTAATAAACCAGCAAATACATCATGAAATGAAAAGTTAGACTGTGATGATTGAAAGAAAGACGTATAGCCACTTTGCTCCGCACATTGCTCACAAAGATGAACTTCCGCCTTCTTCTCGTTGATTACTTTTGTATAATGTAAAGTTGCTGGTCTTATATTACAGTTTTGACAAGTCATCAATATCCCCACCTTTACAACAGGAACGATCTACCTCATGATACTTTTCATACATTACTAGATTGTCCTCTTTCCTTAATCCACTCAGATAAAAGTACATGCTCTTTTTCAAAACTTCTACAATATTTAACTGCCCTATCTTAATTATCATTCTTTTACAAAAGCTGTATTTATTTATATTTCAGTGTTCTTAACATTGCGCATAATATTCGAGCCCTAAGTTCATCTCGAGAAGGAATATCCATTGATAATACAGAACGATCTAGTACACTTAACATTAATTTTGCTTCACGGCCTGTTATGATTCCCTCTTCTAATAAACGTATAATCATACTCTCTGCATTCCCTTGTGCAACGCTATGATCAATCATATGAAGCATTTGATCAATAATGTCTATATCATCATGCAGTTTGACTTTTATAATGCGAATGTAACCTCCTCCACCACGTTTACTTTCTACTACAAATCCTCTTTCTAATGTAAAACGGGTATTGATTACATAATTGATTTGAGATGGTACGCACTCGAATCGATCCGCAATCTCATTTCTTTTGATTTCAATCACATTATTATTACTTAAGTCAATAACTTGCTTTAGATATTGCTCAATGATATCAGATATATTTCTCATTTATCCGCCACCTTTATTGACTTTGACTATCTTTGACTTTAATTATATACGTATTAATAAAATTTGCAACTCTTTTGCTTATTCACTATCCTAGCCACATTCCCCTGCATTTAATCAAAATAGTAATTATTTAAGCATATTTTTTTAATTACTATGGATTATAAAAGAAAACAAGAAAAAACACGAGTCATTTGACTCGTGTTTAGTTGCTTGGCGACGTCCTACTCTCACAGGGACAAGGTCCCAACTACCATCGGCGCTAGAGAGCTTAACTTCCGTGTTC
>NZ_JBPWJX010000026.1:0-60607 GCF_051781745.1 Bacillus cereus group sp. Bce019 | reverse complement strand
TTTTTGCGGAAGTAGTTCAGTGGTAGAATACAACCTTGCCAAGGTTGGGGTCGCGGGTTCGAATCCCGTCTTCCGCTTAATTAATAAGGGGCCTTAGCTCAGCTGGGAGAGCGCCTGCCTTGCACGCAGGAGGTCAGCGGTTCGATCCCGCTAGGCTCCATCTAAATAAAAAAGCTTACATCATACGATGTAAGCTTTTTTTGTGTTTAAAAAGACAACTTTTATACTTGTCGTTTAAAATGAAGAAAACGTAAAAATAAGGGATGGGGAGATAATTGTGAAAGTTGTTATTGCATCTGATTCATATAAAGAAAGCCTAAAAGCTATAGAAGTATGTGGAGCTATTGAAAGAGGTTTTAGAGCAATTTTTCCTAATGCAGAGTATGTGAAAATACCAATTGGAGATGGAGGAGAAGGGACGGTTGAATCACTTGTTGATGCTACAGGGGGGAGAATTATATCAATTAGTGTGACAGGACCGCTTAGAGAAGGTATACAAGCTTTTTATGGCATTTCTAAAGATAAAAAGACAGCGTTTATTGAAATGGCAGCAGCATCAGGATTACAGCACGTTCCAGTTGAAAAGCGCAACCCACTTATTACAACGACAAAAGGAACAGGAGAACTTATATTACATGCGCTAGATCAAGGAGTGGAGTACATAATTTTAGGACTTGGAGGAAGTGCTACAAATGATGGCGGGGCAGGTATGTTAGCGGCTTTAGGAGTAAGGTTTATAAATGGCAAGGGTGAAGTAATAGATCCATCTGGAGGCACATTACACTCGATTGTTACTATTGATTTTTCACGAATGGACCCACGCTTAAAGGGGGTAAAGATAGAAGCGGCATGTGATGTGGATAATCCATTAGTCGGAATGCAGGGAGCATCTTTCGTATTTGGGAGACAAAAGGGTGCAAATATAGAGATGATGAAAGAGCTAGATGAGAATTTACAACATTATGCGAATATGCTTAAACGATATGTATCTTTTGATGTATCTGAAATACCTGGTGCAGGGGCAGCGGGAGGAATGGGAGCGGCTGTTATTTCAGTGTTAAAGGGAGACTTGCGTAGGGGCATTGAAATTGTATTAGATTATACAAATTTCGATAAACATATAGAAGATGCACATCTTATTATAACTGGTGAAGGTAGAATAGATAAACAAACTGCATATGGAAAGGCTCCTGTGGGTGTTGCGGGACGTGCAAAACGTTTTTCTGTGCCTGTAATTGCTATTGGAGGGTCTGTATCATCTGATTATTCAGCTGTGTACGAGAAAGGAATAGATGCGGTATTTAGTATTACAACGAGACCGATGACACTAGAAGAAGCATATAAAGTAGCAGAAGAAAATATTGAAATGACAACGAAGAATATTGCAACAGTATGGAAAATAGCATCAGAAAAACACTTCTAAATATAGGAGTGTTTTATTATTATTATTTAATAATAGTGATTGCGATTGTTTCATTAAGTTAACTTTATACATAGAATAGTCTTAAAATTTGGTTTTCAACGTGAATATAAGTGAATAAATTGTATATCCATACAGAAAAATGTCGAGTTGAGTCAGACTATATAAAAGATTTAAAATATTTAGTGAAGGCATAAAAGGGGGATACTATCTATGAAAAAAGAAATCTCAGTTATTGGAGTTCCAATGGATTTAGGACAGATGCGTCGTGGAGTTGATATGGGACCGAGCGCGATCCGTTATGCAGGGGTAATTGAAAGAATTGAAGAAATTGGATATGACGTTAAAGATATGGGAGATATATGTATAGAGAGAGAAAAAGAGATAGATGAAAATACAAAATTAAGAAACCTTACACAAGTTGCAACTGTATGTAATGAATTAGCAAGTAAGGTGGATCATATTATAGAAGAAGGTCGTTTTCCACTTGTATTAGGTGGTGACCATAGTATTGCTATCGGTACATTAGCTGGTGTAGCAAAACATTATAAAAACTTAGGCGTTATTTGGTATGATGCACACGGTGATTTAAATACAGAGGAAACTTCACCATCTGGAAATATTCATGGTATGTCACTTGCAGCAAGTTTAGGTTATGGACATTCTTCACTTGTAGATTTATACGGAGCATATCCAAAGGTGAAAAAAGAGAATGTCGTAATTATCGGTGCGCGTGCATTGGATGAAGGAGAAAAAGATTTCATTCGCAATGAAGGTATTAAAGTGTTCTCAATGCATGAAATTGATCGTATGGGGATGACGGCTGTGATGGAAGAAACAATCGCATATTTATCTCATACCGATGGTGTACACTTATCATTAGATTTAGATGGTCTTGATCCTCATGATGCACCAGGTGTTGGAACGCCTGTAATTGGCGGTCTATCTTATCGTGAAAGTCATTTGGCGATGGAAATGTTAGCAGAAGCTGATATTATCACATCTGCTGAATTTGTTGAGGTAAATACGATTTTAGATGAGAGAAATAGAACGGCAACAACAGCAGTTGCTTTAATGGGTTCTTTATTCGGTGAAAAACTAAAATAAATGTAAGAAAAGCAACTGAGAAGTTGCTTTTTTTATTTGAAAATAAGCGTATAATAATGATTTATATTATACTGTACAATAAAAATGTTTGACATCTTACCAATTTGAGCTAAAGGGGGTTGTTTGTAATTGTCGTTTGTTTCATGTATGGTATAATTAACTAGTTGTTGGAAATACATACAGATAGAGCATAAAACAATATTTAAATATATGGATAGAATTGCTCGTAAGTAGGAGGAAGGGATAGCATGCCTTTTGAAGATACGACCATTTTGAAATATCTTAGTACGGCATTAGATATTGCCATTGTATGGTTTATTATATATAAGCTAATTCTTATAATCCGAGGGACGAAAGCTGTTCAACTTTTAAAAGGGATTACAGTTATTATCGTCGTTAAGATGATCAGTATTTTCCTTGAATTGCGTACGCTATCTTGGCTAACTGAACAAGTATTAACGTGGGGATTTTTAGCCGTTATTATTATCTTTCAGCCAGAATTGCGAAGAGCACTTGAGCAGCTAGGGCGCGGGAGTTTATTTTCGCGTGTTGGAACGCATGAGGATGATGAACCTGAAATGGTTGCAACAGCGATAGCAAAAGCAACCGAATATATGGGGAAACGTAGAATTGGTGCATTAATTACTTTGTCAAAAGAGACCGGTATGGGTGATTATGTGGAAACGGGTATTCCGCTTAATGCAAACGTATCATCGGAATTACTTATTAATATTTTTATTCCAAATACACCTCTTCATGACGGAGCGGTAATTATGCAAGGAAGTACAATTAAAGCAGCAGCATGCTATCTTCCATTATCAGAAAGTCCGTTTATTTCTAAAGAATTAGGAACTAGACATCGTGCTGCAATGGGAGTTAGTGAAGTTACTGATAGTATTACAGTAGTTGTGTCTGAAGAAACTGGTCAAATTTCTTTAACGAAAAATGGTAAGTTGCATCGTGATTTGAAGACAGAACAGCTGAAAGATATGTTATTAGCTGAATTTAGTGGAAACGAAAAAACGACTTCTTCGTCTTTATGGAATTGGAGGAGAAAGCGTCATGGATAAGTTAATGGAGAATCATTGGTTTTTAAAAGGGATCTCATTACTATTGGCGTGTATGCTTTTTATGTCAGCGACGTTAACTGAAAAAAATACGACATCAGGTATATTACCTTTTGCAAATGATACGAAAGAAACATTAACTAATTATGCTATTAATCTTAAGTATGATGAGGAGAAATATATTGTAAGTGGTATTCCGGCAGAGGGCGTTAAAGTAAAATTAGAAGGCCCAAAAGCATCAGTTGCTACAGCAAAAGCAAAAAAACAATTTGACATACCGGTTGATTTGCGAGATAGTCCAAAAGGAACTTATGAGATTTCTTTAAAAACGAACGGGCTTCCAGATGATGTGAAAGGAACAGTTCAGCCATCAACAATTAAAGTTACTCTTCATGAAAAGGCGAGAAAATATGTTCATGTAGATCTGAAATTATCAAATGAGGATCAGATGCCAGCGGGGGCTACTCTAGAAAAATCAAGCCTTAAACCGGATACTGTTGAGGTAGTTGGGACGAAAGAAGAAATTGAAAGCATTTCCTCTGCCAAAGCGTATGTTGATTTAAAAGGTGTTAATAAAACTGTTACAAAAACGCCCGAAGTTACATTATACAATAAAGAAGGAAAACGTTTAAATGTAAGAACAAGTCCATCTAAGATTAGTGTAACGTTGAATGTGGCAACGCAAACTACAGCCAATAATACTGAAAAAACTGTTCCTGTAACGTATACGAAGAAGGGGAGTTTAGCAGAAGGATTGGCGGTTACAAATATCAGTGTTGAACCGAGAGAAGTAACGATAGCTGGTCCAAAAGATATTTTGGATAATATACAATCGCTAGAGGGGGTCGAAGTAGATCTTAGTCAATTGACAGAGTCTACAACATTCGATGCCTCTGTTTTATTACCCAAGGGTGTAACAAGTGCCAAACCGAATCAAGTGAAGGTTTCGGTGGGAGTGCAAAAAACAAAACAAACGAAAACAAAAACGATTGATGGTATCCCAATCCAGAAAAATGGACTGTCTAAAGATGTTACTGCTCAGCTACTTTCGCCGCAAGATGGAAAGATAAGTGTTGATATTTCAGGAGAAGCAAGTATAGTAGATAAAATAACAGCTGATAAAATAACAGCGGTAATTAATCTGCAAAATGTATCCTCAGGGACGAAAGATATTTCCATTCAAGTGAGCGGTCCTGGTAATATTTCAATAGAGCCAAAACAAAAAAGTGCTAAAGTTACTATTGTGAAGAAAGAAAAACCAGATAAAGAAGTACAGGGTAACGGTCAACAACCGGATTCAAATACGGATCAAGAAAATCAAAATGAGAAACCAAAAAATCCTGAACCTGATTCAGAAAAAGAACAGGAAAAGAATCAAAACCAAAATGAAAATCAAGATAAAGATAAAGAAACGAGTCAAGAACCAACAGTAGATAATCAAAAAGAGCAAGAAAAAGGAGCGAATCATAATGGGTAAATATTTTGGTACAGATGGAGTACGCGGAGTTGCAAATAAGGAGTTAACACCTGAATTAGCTTTCAAAATTGGACGTTTTGGTGGTTATGTATTAACAAAAGATACAGATCGTCCAAAAGTAATTATCGGTCGTGATACACGTGTATCTGGTCATATGTTAGAAGGAGCTTTAGTAGCAGGTCTATTATCAACTGGAGCAGAAGTAATGCGCCTTGGCGTTATTTCTACACCGGGCGTTGCTTATTTAACAAAAGCACTAGATGCACAAGCGGGTGTTATGATTTCTGCATCTCATAATCCAGTACAAGATAACGGTATTAAATTCTTTGGTTCAGACGGCTTTAAATTAACAGATGAGCAAGAAGCTGAGATTGAAGCTTTATTAGACAAAGAAGTTGATGAACTACCACGTCCGACAGGTACTAATCTTGGACAAGTGAGCGATTACTTTGAAGGTGGACAAAAATATTTACAGTACATTAAACAAACTGTTGAAGAAGATTTCTCTGGCCTACATATCGCTTTAGATTGTGCACATGGTGCAACTTCTTCTCTAGCTCCATACTTATTTGCAGACCTAGAAGCTGATATTTCAACAATGGGAACTTCTCCAAACGGTATGAATATTAATGAGGGTGTAGGATCTACACATCCAGAAGGCTTAGCTGAATTGGTAAAAGAAAAAGGTGCGGATATCGGACTTGCTTTTGATGGCGATGGCGACCGTTTAATTGCTGTAGACGAAAAAGGAAACATCGTTGACGGTGATCAAATTATGTTCATTTGTGCGAAATATATGAAAGAAACTGGTCAATTAAAACATAATACAGTTGTTTCAACTGTTATGAGTAACTTAGGTTTCTACAAGGCACTTGAAGCAAATAATATTACAAGTGATAAAACAGCAGTTGGTGACCGCTACGTAATGGAAGAAATGAAGCGTGGAGGTTACAACCTAGGTGGAGAACAATCAGGCCATATTATCTTACTTGATTACATTACAACTGGTGATGGAATGTTAAGTGCACTTCAACTTGTAAACATCATGAAAATGACGAAAAAGCCATTATCTGAGCTTGCAGGAGAAATGACGAAATTCCCACAATTGTTAGTAAACGTTCGTGTAACAGATAAAAAATTAGCATTAGAAAATGAAAAAATTAAAGAAATTATTCGTGTTGTAGAGGAAGAAATGAACGGTGATGGCCGTATTCTTGTTCGTCCATCTGGAACAGAGCCACTTATTCGTGTAATGGCAGAAGCACCAACACAAGAAGTTTGTGATGCATATGTACATCGCATTGTAGAAGTTGTGAAAGCCGAAGTTGGCGCTGAATAATTAGCTGAATTTATATGAAAAAGGAGCACAAAAAGTGCTCCTTTTTCATATGTTTTATAGACGATGAAAAAAATTTCATTGACGGTTTATCCATGTTTGTTATAAGATGGTCTTGTTCTTTTTCTCAAAGGAAATATTGTAAATTATAAAAGCGCCAGAACTACAAATAGTGTAGTTGACGAGGTGGGGTTTATCGAGATTTCGGCGGATGACTCCCGGTTGTTCATCACAACCGCAAGCTTTTACTTAAATCATTAAGGTGACTTAGTGGACAAAGGTGAAAGTGTGATGAGAGAAGAGGAACGGATGAAAACTAGCTGTATAAGTATATACGGACTTAAACCCAATCGAGAGGAAGGTGAAAGCCGTTACAAGCTTACAGGGCTAGCAATATGTAATCCGTTTTTTAGTATAAATAAAAATGGTATCGGACTATGTCGTTACATGTTCGCAGAGCAGTGTAAGCATTTGTAACGGCGACTAAACATGTGTGGAATCGTAGGATTTATTGGAGAGCAAGATGCAAAGGAAATTTTATTAAAAGGTTTAGAAAAGTTAGAATATCGTGGATATGATTCAGCAGGTATTGCAGTACAAGCAGAGAACGGTGTTGTTGTATACAAAGAAAAAGGCCGTATCGCAAAACTTCGTGAAATCGTAGATGAGAACGTAGCAGCAAGCGTGGGTATCGGACACACACGCTGGGCTACACACGGTGTTCCAAGTAAAGTAAACGCGCATCCGCATCAAAGTACATCAAAACGCTTTACATTAGTTCATAACGGTGTAATTGAAAACTATGAATTAGTGAAAAAGGAATATTTACAAGATGTAACGTTCGTAAGTGAAACAGATACAGAGGTTATCGTACAGCTTATGGAACAACAAGTGAGCACAGGATTAAGTGTAGAAGAAGCGTTCCGTAATACGCTATCTCTTTTACATGGCTCTTATGCAATCGGATTACTTGATGCTGAAAATCCAAACATGATTTATGTTGCTAAAAACAAAAGCCCGCTATTAGTAGGTGTTGGTGACAACTTTAATGTTGTGGCAAGCGACGCTATGGCGATGTTACAAGTTACAGATCAATTTATTGAGTTAATGGATAAAGAAATCGTAATCGTAACGAAAGAAAGTATTACAATTAAAAACTTACAAGGTGAAACGATTGAACGTGCACCGTTTACAGCGGAATTAGACGCAAGTGATATTGAAAAGGGAACATATCCTCATTTCATGCTTAAAGAAATCGATGAGCAACCACTTGTAATCCGTAATATAATTCAAAAGTATCAAGATGAAAATGGCGAAATTGAATTAAATCAAGACATCCGCAATGCGATCTTAGATAGCGATCGTATTTACATCATTGCATGTGGAACGAGTTATCATGCAGGTCTTGTTGGAAAACAATTTATCGAGAAGTTTGCAAAAATGCCAGTTGAAGTACACGTGGCAAGTGAATTCTCTTACAACATGCCATTATTAACAGAAAGACCATTCTTCATTTACATTTCACAAAGTGGTGAAACAGCTGATAGCCGTGCAGTACTTGTGCAAACAAATGAAATGGGCCATAAAGCATTAACAATTACAAACGTGCCTGGTTCTACGCTTTCTCGTGAAGCTGATTATACACTTCCGTTATACGCTGGACCAGAAATTGCAGTTGCATCAACGAAAGCTTACACAGCACAGCTTGCAGTACTTTCAATTTTAGCGGCTGATATTGCTAAAGCAAAAGGTGAAGTTCTTGATTTCGATTTAACACACGAACTAGGACTTGTAGCAAATGCAATGATAGAACTTTGTGATCAAAAAGAAGAAATGGACGCATTAGCAAAACAATTTTTAGCGACAACGCGTAACTGTTTCTTCATCGGACGTAGCGTAGACTTCTACGTAGGATTAGAAGGTGCGTTAAAACTAAAAGAAATCTCTTACATCCAAGCAGAAGGATTCGCTGGAGGAGAGTTAAAACACGGTACAATCGCTTTAATCGAAAATGGTACACCAGTTATCGCACTTGCTACACAAGAGCACGTAAACCTTGGAATTCGCGGCAACGTGAAAGAGGTAGTAGCACGCGGAGCTAACCCATGTATCATCTCAATGAAAGGCTTAGAAATGGAAGGAGACAGCTTCGTATTACCAGCTGTACACGAAGCGCTAGCACCGCTAGTAGCAGTTATTCCATTACAACTTATCTCATACTACGCAGCACTTCACCGCGAGTGTGACGTTGATAAGCCACGTAACTTAGCTAAGTCTGTTACTGTTGAGTAGGAGATTGGTAGGTTAATAAGTATAGTTATACGTTTGAAATAAATTAAAACTAAGAAAAAACTCTGTAAAAATCATTTTACAGAGTTTTTTTAGTTATTTATTGTTTTACATAACAAATTGTTACTTGTTCGTCTATGTGGAAAATCTGTAACGCTTTACCATCTAAATTTTTAACCTCATATGATGAATAAATAGGTCTTTCCAATTTCACTTCTTGACCATTTTGAGTTCCTTTTTCCACCATTAGCGTTAACTGATGGGAAGAAACGTCTGCTTGGTATGTTCCTGTTAAGTAATTATCTTTATTTGGATAAGAACCATTTGCATATGTTTCAAATGTCTTATCTGCTTTTAGGACTAACGTAGTTTTGACTCCGTCTCCGTAATCAATACCCCAATTACCTACAAGCTCTGTACCGTCTTTATAATTGTTCTGTACATTCTTAAACTTAGCGGAATCCTCGTCTGGTGTATCAATTTTTCCTTTGAATATACCAGTTTTATCTTGGGTACTGTATGTTTTAACTGTATTACCACTAGATAAACTCGGTGAGTTAGAAGAACTAGTACCACTTGTTGTAGAAGTAGTTGTTGAACCACCCTTAGCTTCCGCTTTTAACTTATTAAATACAGGTTTCCAAATGCGTTTTGCTTCATCTAATTTATTGTTTGCTTTATCTATGATTGCATCATCCGTATCTTTAAGTGTTTTAGAGTAATCAAATAACTTCGATACTTCTTTGAAAGATTCTTTTAACTTTTGAACAGCTTTTACAATTTCCTTATGATCTTCCTTGTATTTTCCTGGTGCATCTATACGCTCTATTTTATTAAATACTTTATCTAAGTCTTTAATACTATCTCGTACCTCTTCATTTGACTTACTTCCCTTTTTATTATCCCTCACAGAAGCATCATAGTAATCTAGACGTCTTAATAAGTCTTCTTCAATGTCTACCATAAGTTGTGGGTAATCCTCAGGCAAAACCATAATCATCTTAACATCTTTACTTTCTTCTTTTGAGTTAGTTGATTTTTCCTTTGTTTCAGATGATTTACCTTCTGTCTTAGTTTCTTTACTTTCTTGTTTACCAGATTCAGCATTTGTTTTTTCTTTTTCTCCAAATAAATTTGTTACACTACAAGCTGACATAGAAACTACTAATCCAGATGCTAGTAAAATTTTACCTGTACTCTTTTTGAAATTCTTCATATGATTTTTCAATTCTCCCTTTAAAAACATAAAATAGATGTGCTTTAGCCCCTTTAAAACTAAAAAACATACCCCTTCTATATTTATTTTATAATACCTTTCTACGTATAATATTTTACAATTAATTACAGATACGGTCAAAATTTATCTTAGTTTAACGATGTTCACAAAAAAGATGCGAAGCTTTATTCCTTCAAGTAAAGATTCTAAGTGAGTTTTGATTAAAATTTTTTTATGAAAATCTCATACTTAGTTAAAAAGAGTGATTCTATTTTGATCAATCGTTTTTTCAAAATGAATTTTTTTGTTGTTAAATAAAGATTTGTGACTTCATTTTTATCAAATTTTATTCCAAACCAACATATAGTTATAGCTTTAAAATAAATTTACAAATTTGTATCTAAAAGGGGTGTTTTTGTGTCGAAAAAGAACATCTAGAATTGGTAAGTGGATAGAACTCCATAAATTAAAGTTTTACTTTATCGACTTCACTTTTATTTATCTGAATTTTCCGTTATCATTTTAAGTATTCGTGAACAATTTCCTTTATTACGGCAAAAAGAGACGAGAGATTTATGGACATTTCAAGGGGGTATATTGATGAAAGTGAATGAAAAAACATATTTAAGTATAGAAGAGATTATTTCATTACCAACCGTATCAAGTACAAACATAAGTGATGATGGTAAAAACGTAGCATTTGTTAAGAAGACGGCTGATTGGAAAGACAATATATATAGGAATCATGTATGGATATATGAAAAAGATAAGAAGCAGAGTTACCCATTATCAAATGGGGATATAGATAGTACACACCCATTATGGTCTCCAGATGCTAGGTGCCTCGCATATCTTAGTCCAGTTGGTGATGGGGAAAATCAGATATTTGTTAAGTCACTAGATGGTTATAGAGAGGTTCAAATTACTGATGAGAAAGAAGGAGTCAGTACATTCAAATGGGGGCCTACTGGCAAGGGTCTTTATTATGTTACGCAGTCAAAACAATGTGAGGAGATAAAGAAACGTAAGGACCTATATGGAGATTTTCAACATATAGGTAAGGAACACCAGAATAATTGTTTATATTACATTGAAATAGAAAAGGTGATACAAAGTGATACAGATGAACACGAGAACAGAGTTGTTTATCAATTAACGGATGGTAAGGATTTTCATATCCATGAATTTGATATTTCAAATGATGGTAAAAAGGTTGTATTTATGGTGACACCAAGCTCAAATATGGCAGATTATATAAATGGAGATCTATACATACTCCATATTAAAGCTGGAGAGCTACAAAAGCTGAATGTAGATAAGTTGTTGGGAGGGAGTGTTTGCTTTTCTCCTGACGGGAGTAAAATATGTTACACAGCAAGCATAAGAGAGAAGGATTACTATAGAAACCATATACAAGATAGTACGTTAGAGATATATGATATAAATACCGGAGAGGTAATTCAACCTTTAACAGATTTTGATAGTACGGTTATGCCATTACAGTGGACAGCTAAAGGGGTTTTAATTAGGTGGCAGAATAAAACGAATTATCTTATTGGATTGCTAGCCGAAGATGGCACTGTGGAAATATTAAGCGAAAAAGTAGATGGCTTTATAATGGATGCTTCTATAACAAAGGATGGCAAACATATATCCTACAATAAGGCAATAACAAATGAAACCTTTGAAATCTATTTAGACGATAAAAAAATAACGGATGAAAATAGCTTTTTCAAAGAGAAACTTAGAAGTAACAGGGAAATCATCTCATGGAAAAGTAGCGATGGTCTTGAAATAGAAGGGGTTTTATCAAAGCCAGTAGAGTTTGACACTAATAAAAAATATCCTTTATTAGTAGTAATTCACGGTGGTCCGGCTTGGGCATCTTTTCCGATATTTTCAGACTGCTTCAATGAGAAATATCCGATTGAACAGTTTGTTGAAAAAGGCTTTATCGTTTTAGAACCAAATTACAGAGGAAGTTCAGGTTATGGTAATGAATTTTTAAAAGCTAACTATAGAAAACAGGGGATTGCTGATTACGACGATGTTATATCAGGAGTTGATAAACTAGTTGATCAAGGGATAGTAGATAAAGATAGAGTAGGAGTTATGGGATGGAGCAACGGAGGATATATATCAGCTTTCTGTTCTACATTTAGTAGTAGGTTTAAAGCTATTTCAGTTGGAGGTGGAATAACTAACTGGAATACTCATTATGTAAATACAGATATACCTTACTTTATTAGAATGTATTTAGGAAATACTCCATGGAATGATCCGGAGATCTATACGAAGACATCACCAATGACGTATATTAAATCAGCTTGTACGCCTACCTTAATCCAACATGGCGAAAAGGATGCAAGAATTCCAATTACAAATGCATATGATCTATATCAAGGATTAATGGATATGGAAGTTGATACAGAATTAATTATATTTAAAGGAATGGCATATAGTTCTGACCAACCAGGAGTTCATGTGGCTATTATGAAGCAGAACTTGATGTGGTTTTCACACTATATTCTTGGAGAGAGTATGGAGGGTTTTAGGACTTTGTAATGGATGTTTGTACAAGACATAAGGTTGAAACTGTCTTTATATTGAGATGATTTATTATAAAATATATACTTAAACTACTATCAGTACATACATTAGGGAGGACTAATATGACAGGGAATAAAAATGACTTACTAGTAGAAAAACGTGAAGAGTTATTGAAAGTATTGCAAGTTCGTTTTGAGAAAAACATGAACCGCCATGAAGGTCTTGAATGGGCTAAAGTTGAAGCGAAGATAGAAGCTAATGCTGAAAAATTATGGTCACTTAACGAAATGGAAGTAACTGGCGGTGAGCCGGATGTTGTCGGTTATGATGAAGAAAAGGACGAATATACTTTCTATGATTGTTCAAAGGAGAGTCCTAAAGGCCGCAGAAGTCTTTGTTATGATCTTGAAGCGTTAGAATCAAGAAAAAAACATAAACCAGAAAATAACGTTATTGATGTTGCCAATGCTATGGGCATTGAACTATTAACGGAAGAACAATATCGGGAATTGCAACAACTTGGCGATTTTGACATGAAATCATCAAGTTGGGTACAAACACCTTCAGATATTAGAGAACTCGGTGGTGCTCTATTTTGCGATTATCGCTTTGGACATGTTTTCGTGTACCACAATGGAGCAGACTCTTACTATGCTGCCAGAGGTTTTCGTGGCTCGTTAAAAGTTTAAATTAGGATAAATAAGAAAAAGAGCCTATATTCAGGCTCTTTTTCTTATTTATATTTTAAAAGTAAACTGTTACTACGCAGTTTTACTTAATTTATATGTTCCGTGGTTGTTTTTACGGAAAAGTTTAGGGAAAACAGAGCCATCTAATCCAATACGTCCAGCGTTCTGCCCTGCAACTAAAATGAACATAGTCAAAATAAGCAGGTTTGGGTTTACACTAACAGTTCCACTTAATAAAAATGAAAGATTCATTATGATTCCGAAAAATGCAGCTGTTTTTGTTAATCCGCCTAAAATTAAGCCTAGACCTACTAAAATTTCTCCCCATTGAACTAAAAAGCTAAATAGGTCTGCGTTTGGAAGGACAAAATGTTGAAGAAAATCTGCCCACCAACTTTGTACTGCAGGGTGGTCACCTGATGCTTGAGCAATAGCACCCTTTAGAAAGCCACTTGCGTCAAAAGATTGTCCGAAGACTTTGCCTATCCCAGCAGCGAGCCATGTATATCCTATGTAAAGCCGTAAAAGTAATAATATGAAAGTAGCACGTTTATCAGTTCTAAAAAAATTGATAACCATTGAAATCCCTCCAATATTGTATTTACAAGTTTATTATATATCCATTGTGAAAAGATTCACAATGGATATAATGTGAACAAGGATAGGCTGTGAGTAATTGTTTTATTTTTTGTAACATTTTATCTGTTTTGGTAAACTAAGAATAGAGATATATGGAGAGGAGACAAAGACTCAATATGTGGATGAACTTGTAATGATTAGAAACTACTAGATAGATGAATTTTTCTCTCGTAAGCGAGGGTTTATTTAGTTATCTGTAAATCATTCAAGGAATGCATATTTGGCTTGTACATCCCTTTTATAAGGATAGGTGCCTATTTTATGTATCTGTCTTTTTTGTGGGAAAGTTTATATCTCTTATATAAAATATGCGTCCTTTAAACTTGGAGGAGTATATGATGAACCAATTAAAAAATAAAGTAGCAGTTATTACAGGGGTAAGTCGTCTAGACGGTATAGGCGCAGCAATTTGCAAAGAATTGGCTGAATCAGGATACGATATATTTTTTACGTATTGGACGGATTATGATAAAGAGATGCCATGGGGCGTTGAGAAAAATGAACAAATACAATTAGAAGAAGAGCTATTACAAAACGGTGTTAGAGTATCAAGCATGGAGTTAGATTTAACTCGGAATGATGCACCGAAAGAGCTTATAAATAAAGTTAATGAACAATTAGGGTACCCTCATATATTAATTAATAATGCAGCATATTCTACGAATAATGATTTCTCTATGTTGACTGCTGAAGAATTAGATAAGCATTATATGGTGAATATTCGTGCGACTACATTGCTCAGTAGTCAATTTGCCCGTGGATTTGATAAAAAATCTGGTGGTAGAATTGTGAATATGACTTCGGGGCAATTTCAAGGTCCTATGGTAGGAGAACTAGCGTATGCAACAACGAAGGGAGCTATTGATGCTCTTACTAGTACGTTGTCAGCAGAGGTAGCTCATTTAGGAATAACAGTGAATGCAATTAATCCAGGACCAACTGATACAGGATGGATGACTGAAGAGATAAAACAAGGGTTAAAGCCGATGTTTCCTTTTGGCAGAATTGGTGAGCCAAAGGATGCAGCTAGACTCATTAAATTTCTAGTAAGTGAAGAAGCTGAGTGGATTAATGGGCAAGTTATTCATTCAGAAGGTGGATTTAAAAGATAAAAAGAAGGTATCTCACCTTGGTGAGATACCTTCTTTTTTAATCTTTCTTCAATCTTCGTGCAACACCATTCCCTAAAGACTGTAATCCTTGAACGAGGATAATTAAAATAAAGACAGTTGCATACATTACTTCAGGCTCGTAGCGTAAATGTCCGAAGCGGTATGCTAAGTCCCCTAGCCCACCAGCGCCTACAAGACCAGCCATTGCTGTTGCGCCGATTAAGCCAATCGTTGCAATTGTTAATCCAAGTACAAGGGAGGGACGAGCTTCTTTCACCATAACGTGCCAAATAATTTTTATAGTAGAGACGCCCATCGCTTGATAGGCTTCAATAACGCCGCGATCGACTTCTAGTAAAGCTGTCTCCATTAAACGTGCGATATAAGGGGCTGTGAAGACGACAAGCGGTACGATAACACCTTGCACGCCAATGGATGTTCCCATTAGAAACTTTGTAAAAGGCAAGATAAAGAATAATAGAATGATAAATGGAAGAGAGCGAATAACATTAATAACCGTATTAAGAATAGGATAGATGATTTTATTTTCATGCTGTCCACCAGGTCTCGTTAAAACAAGTGTGACGCCAAGTGGCAGTGCAATAAGGATAGAGATGAGTAATGAAATAGATGTCATTTGAAAGGTTTGGATTGTGGCTTCCCATATGACTTTACCCCATTCATCCAAAAAGGACTTGTTTCCCATAATCTGTTCTACCTCCTTCTACGATGATTCCTTGCTCTTGTAAAAATGATAAAGCACGGTGGATTTCATTTTGTTCCCCTTGCATATGAACGACTAGTTTCCCATATGCTTCATGTTTTAACTGCGTAATATTACCGGATAAAATATTCGGATACACTTGGAAACGTTTTGTGGCAACGGCTAAGGCAGGTTCCCCTGAAGTAGTGCCAATAAATGAAAGTGTTACAATTTCTCCAGTACGTTGTAGTTCTTTCTGTACCTCTTCTGAAATTTTCGCTGCAAATGCGCTATTTACAAATTTTTTCGTGGTTACATGTTGTGGGTTTGTGAAAATATCTTTTACAGTCCCACTTTCGACTACAGATCCATGTTCCATAACAGCAACGCGGTCACATATACGCTGGATGACATTCATTTCATGTGTAATGAGTAAAATCGTAATTCCGATTTCTTCGTTAATCTTTAATAGCAAATCAAGGATAGAATCGGTTGTTTCTGGATCTAATGCGCTCGTTGCTTCATCACTTAATAACACTTCAGGTTCATGTGATAGCGCACGAGCAATTGCAACACGCTGTTTTTGACCACCAGAAAGTTCGCTTGGATACGCATCTTTTCTATTAAAAAGATCGACAATGCGTAAATACTTTTCTACTCTTTTTTCAATTTCTGCTTTTGGAATGCCAGCAAGCCGTAACGGTAATGCGATATTTTCATAAACGGTAACAGTTTTAAGTAAATTGAATCCTTGAAAGATCATTCCGATTTTTTGTCTCGCTTTTGCTAGTTCTTTTGTCGATAACGTTGTTAAGTCTTGTTCGTTTACAATGATATTTCCTGTCGTTGGTTTTTCTAATAAATTTACACATCGAATCAATGTACTTTTACCAGCGCCACTATACCCAATGATTCCAAATACTTCGCCTTTTTCTACTTTAAGGGAAGTAGACTTAAGAGCCTCAACATTCCCTTTTTTTGTTGTAAATACTTTGGATATGTTTTTTAATTCAATCATTATCGTCAGCTCCTACCAAGATGGTAAAACTGAACCATCAAATTTTTTCTCGATAAACTCTTTTACTTCTTTAGATTGATAAGCTTTCTTTAATTTGTTTACAACGGCATCATCTTTATTTTCAGTACGAACAACGACCCAGTTCACATATGGTGAATCTTTTCCTTCGCGGAAAATAGAATCTTTCGCCGGACTTAATTTCGCACCTAATGCAAAGTTTGTGTTAATTGCAGCTGCTTTCACTTCACTTAGTTGCGTTGGTAATTGAGATGCCTCTAATTCGACAATCTTTAATTTTTTTGGATTTTCAATTACATCTTTTGCAGTCGCTTTTTCTGTAGCCTTTGGATCAACTTTTAAAACCCCTGCTTTTTCAAATAATTTTAAAGCTCGGAGTTCATTCGTTGGGTCATTTGGTACAGCAATTGCGTCGCCCTCTTTTAAGTCTTTTACATCTTTTATGTCTTTAGAATAGACGCCCATAGGGAATGTTACTGTTGAAAATACTTCGGTTAATTTCATATTACGTTCAGCTTTAAATACGTCTAAATATGATTTCGTTTGATAGCTATTTACATCAAGGCTTTTTTCATCGAGGGATACGTTTGGTGCTACATAATCATTAAATACTTTTATATCAATTTCGAGGCCATCTTTCGTTGCCACTTCTTTTACCTTTTCAAAAATCTGCTCATGCGGCCCGCCTGTTACACCGACAGTAATCTTTTTCTCATCTAACGCTTTTACTTGTTTATCTGAACCTGCGCTACATGCGCCTAATAATAGTACCGCTCCGCTTACAATGCTTAATAATACTTTCTTCATCTATGATTCCCCCTTCATATACGTTCCAAAATAAAAAGCACCTCTCAAAATAAGAGAGGTGCCGAATAGACGAAATAGGTTCCTCTCTTATCTTCCAAAACGAAAACTCGTTTTGCAGGAATTAGCACCTTAGCTTATACGTCATAAGCTCGGTTGCCGGGCATCATCGGGCCAGTCCCTCCGCCACTCTTGATAAGAGTATGTGTATGTAGTTTTTTAGTATGGTACTAATAGTAAATCTTACAAAAAGAATTTTCAATTATATTTTCAGAATATATTTTATTTTAAGGTAATCGAAACGTTCCCCTTTTTATGTCCTTTTTCTACATATATATGAGCTTCAGCAATTTCTTCTAATCGGTAAGTTCTATCAATAACAGGTTTTAGCTTTTCTGTTTCAGCTAGTTGTTTTAGTAGGTTCATATCTTCTTTACTGACTTTTGCCATCATTCCGTTCACAGATACATAATTTCCATTAGGCATTAATGCATCTGTACAAAGAGACTTATTATATTTTCCAACTGCATCAAATATAATGTCATAGTGCTCGCCCCGCTTAGTAAAATCTTCTTTCATATAATCAATTACGTTGTCTGCCCCTAAAGCTGTTACTAAATCGAAATTCGAACTACTACAAATGGCTGTGACAGTCGCCCCGAAGTATTTCGCAAGTTGTACGGCAGCTGTCCCTACTGACCCAGAGGCGCCGTATATAAGTACTCGTTGCCCTTTTTTTATCTGTCCTTTTCTAAGGAAGTGCAATGCTGAAGTTCCGCCAAAAGGAATAACGGCAGCTTCTTCATATGTCACATTGGTAGGTTTTAATGCTATTAATCCACTTTCATGCACGCATGTGTATTCGGCATAACCACCAAGGTTTAGTTCTGTTAATGCAAAAACTTGATCTCCTTTTTTAAATTGTGTTACATCTGTTCCAATGTCTTCGATTTCACCGGATAACTCTACGCCAAGTATAGGTTTTCTCGGTTTTCTGAAACCTAATATGATCCGCATAGGAATCCAAAATAAGAGGGGGCTATTAAAGCCACGTATTCTACAATCTCCAGTCGATACACTTGTTGCGTGAATTTTAACTAATACTTCATTTTTTTTAGGTTTAGGCTTTTCTATATTTTGAAGTTGGAGAACATTAGGTGGTCCATACTTTGTGCAAATAATAGCTTTCATAATGACCTCCTGAAATGAGTTGTTATTATTTACATCATATTTAAACTTTTTCTCAAACATGTTGCTATATAGGAAATAAATTTAAAGAAGAATATTACGAATTATATAGATTTCATAGGAAAAGAGGTGATATTATTTTGGGAAAGGGGGCAACAGTATGAAAAAAATTATTTTTGTTTCAAGTTTAGTACTTGCAATCAGTCTAGGGGTAGGGTGTAGTAATGAGAAAACAGCAAAGACGGATGAGCCGAAAAAAGAATCCGTTCAAAAAGAAAAGGAATTAACGGCGAAAGATGTTTTCAAGAAAACGAATGAAGCTTTTAAAAATGAAGAACATGTAACGATGACATATGGTGTAGGGGTAAAAGCTGAGGGAACAGAGATGGATATATTAAAGGCTAAGATGCAATTAGAGCCAAAGACAAAGAATTCTCGTTCTGAAATGAATATTTCCGGTACAGATGTTGTAGTGTATACTGTGGATGGTAAAGTTGCTGGTGAGGTAAAAAACCCTAATACAGGAGAAGTTGTAACCGTACCAGAGGAGCAATTAAACGCTGGTGGAATGAAAGCGACTCAAGATATTATAGATAAATTAGAAGTACCGGA
Organism: Bacillus cereus group sp. Bce019; assembly: GCF_051781745.1. Taxonomy (NCBI): domain Bacteria; kingdom Bacillati; phylum Bacillota; class Bacilli; order Caryophanales; family Bacillaceae; genus Bacillus; species Bacillus cereus group sp. Bce019. The sequence continues at coordinate 41,362 of NZ_JBPWJX010000026.1, read as the reverse complement.
AGTAGTTTTAGATAAAATGAAGCTGGAGAAAAGCGGAGATAAATATAAACTGAAATTTACATTAAAAGGGCAAGAAACAGAAAGTATGTTAACTAGCATGGATGAAACGCAGAAGAAAATGTTACAAGCACAAAATGCGAAGATAGAAGAAGTGGATGCAGAATATATCATTACAAAAGATTTTAAATATGAATCAGCAAAGATAGACATGATTATGAGTAGCAATGGCAAGGATAAAGCACACATTATTACGAACGCAAAATATACGTCGTATGAAAAGTTTGACCCAATACAATTGCCAGCAGCAAAGTAACAGTTTTGATAAGGAGGAACCTAAAATAAGGTCCCTCTTTTTTGTATTCTTTCTTCATAGGAAAATAGGTACAATATAAAGAGGAAAAGATGTAGAAGAGGAGAGTGTCATTTGAAAAAAGGAAAGATAGCGGCGGTCATTGTAGCATATACAGTGTTGCTTGCAACGTCTGTACATACGTATAAAAAACAAATTGATCATCCTATTATGAGTGATGTAGGTAAATTGCTTCCGACAAAAATAAAACGTGTTGAAAGTGCTACGGAAGAGCGCTCGTTAATAAAATTAGTGCGAGATGCAAAAGTTTCAGGAGAGAAAATTTCCATTGCAGGCATGCAACATAGCCAAGGAGGACAGACATATTATCCAAATGGCACGATGCTCGATATGAAAGGATATAATAAAATATTAGAATTTGATCCAGAGAAGAAGCAGATTACAGTTCAAAGTGGTGTCACGTGGAATGATATTCAGAAGAAAATAAATCCATATGGCCTTGCGGTACAGGTCATGCAGTCTCAAAATATTTTTACTGTTGGTGGTTCATTAAGTGTAAATGTACACGGGCGTGATATTCGTCATGAGGCACTAATTGATACAGTAGATTCATTTAGATTGTTAATGGCAGATGGTACGGTACGTAATGTAAGTAGAGAAGAAAATGCAGAGTTATTTCCATATGTCATTGGGGGTTACGGTTTATTTGGAGTTATTTTAGATGTGACGCTGAAGTTAACAGATGATGAATTATATGAAATGCACACGAGAATGATAGATTATAAAGAATACGTATCTTATTTCAAAGAGAAAGTGAAAAGAGATGAAAATGTTCGTATGCACTTAGCGCGTATTTCTGTTGCTCCAAATTCATTTTTAAAAGAGATGTATGTGACAGATTATACTTTGGCACAAAATCAAAATATGAGAGAAGAGTACAGTGAATTAAAGGAAGAAAATATTATAGCGGTACCGAAATTTTTACTTGGGTTATCACGTTATAGTGATTGGGGAAAGAATACATTTTGGGATATACAAAGAGGTTATTTTGAACGTACAGATGGAAAGTATGAGACGCGTAATAATGTTATGAGATCAGATAGTGCTTTTATGGAATATGAAAATTCAAATAGGACCGAAGTGTTACAAGAATACTTTGTGCCTATAGATGCTTTCACGGAGTATATAGATGATTTACGTAACGTATTAAATGAAGAAGAGTTTAATTTACTCAACATTACGATTCGTTACGTGGAAAAGAATGAAAATGCAGTTTTGTCCTATGCGAAAGATGATATGTTTGCGCTGGTTCTTTTGATTAACCAGGGACGCTCAGAGAGTGAGATAAAGAAAACAGAGGATGTCATTCGGAAGATGATTGATGTTACTTTAAAGCATAACGGTAGTTACTATTTGCCGTACTATTCTTATCCAACGAAAGAGCAGTTAAAGAGGGCATATCCTCGTATTGAAGAATTTCTCAAGAAAAAGAAGGAAGTAGATTCAGAAGAGAGATTTGTGAATTTATTTTATAGGGAGTATACGAAATGACATATAGAAGATTTGTGGCTTCGCAAAGTATCATCATGATGGCAGGAAGTATGGTATTTCCTTTTTATATATTATTGCTTCGAAACGTTGGAAATAGCTTCTCGCAATTTGGCTGGGCGTATGGCTTATTTGCTTTAACATCAGCACTTGTATATCCACTAGTGGGAAAGATATCTGATCAAGTAGGTGATAAAAAATTATTAATCATATACGCTTGGTCCATGGCAATCTTAATGCTTTGCTTTCCGATTGCCACGGAAGTATGGCATGTATATATTCTTCAAATTGTAATGGGCATTTTAGGTGCTGTGCAGCGTAATACTGAGAAGACTTCGTTAGCACGAAAGGTTGCGCAGGAAAAGGCTGGTTATGAGATTGGAAAATACCATGTGTGGACATCCATTGGCGGAGCAGTAGCGGTTATTGCCACGGGATATTTAGTAGATTTCTTTACGATTGGTACAATTTTTTATATTGCATCTATTCTATATGTAGTGAGCGGGATTGTATTAAGTAGTAAAAAAATATAACTATTCCTATTTTCACCTTAATACCCTTTATTTGTTATACTAAAAGGGAATACAAAAGAAAAGGGGACAGTGCCTTTGATGAAATTTGTAGTTTTAGCTATTCTTACTTTGTTTTTGATTCCATGGACAAGAAGTAGTAGTAAGCTTCGAGCAGTGGATAAGAAGGGAGATAAGAAGGTTGTAAAGGGTAAGAAATCATCTATTTTAGTTATTCCTGTTTTATTTTGGATAGGTATTGCAATCTATGAATACTTTTGGCTAATTGATGATCGGGTAGACTCGATTCTTACTCATTATTCTGTTGCAGTAGCAATTTTAATTGGGCTTGTTTTATTTTCACAAGATCAAATAGGGAAATTAGAAGGTACATTAAAAGGACTTCTAATGTTTATTTTACTCGCAAGTTACGGCTACTTTGGTTATTTGCACGATATAGTAATCTCGCAAAAGAAATATGATTCTGTTGTTAAGATAGAGAAAGATATTTCAGAGCCATTTACTGAAAATGACCAGCCGTTTACAGTGCCGCCAAAGACAGCGGAGAATAAGATGAAAAAAGTATTTGGTGATATTCCGAAAGTAGCTTATTTTGAGCTAGGAGAATTAACGCCACAAATGGTAAACGGCGAAGCTTTATATGTAGCGCCGATTGAAGTTTCAGGATTTTTTAAAGCGCGTAAAGCTGAGACAATTCCAGGGTATGTAACGATGTCAGGTACGAATCCTGATGCGGAAGCGAAACTGCACCTCGGTTATAAAATGAAATATGTGCCAAGCATGTTTTTTGGTAATAATTTAGAGCGTGTGGTAAGGCAAGCAGAACCAAATTTAATCTTTAAAGGAAAACCTAAATTTGAGGTTGATGATAAAGGAAAACCATATTATACAATGACGTATGGTGAATTTATTTCAGGAAGATCTGGATTTGAGGTAGAAGGTGTTGTCGTAGTAGATGCACAAACAGGTGAAGTGAAAAGATATGATAAAGGAAAGGCACCTAAATTTGTTGATGGTGTATTAAATCATGAGACTGCATCTACGTTAAATACGTACTTTGGTAAATATATTCACGGATTTTGGAATACGAAATTCTCACAAACAGATATGAAAATTCCGACTGAGTGGGGAACGAAAGAAGGCGTGACCCCGATCTTTGGTAAAGATGGAACACTGTATTATTTTACAGACTTTACTTCTCCAAAGGAAGGAGTAGATTCAGCCCTAGGCTATTCATTAGTAGATGCACGCACAGGCAAGCTATATTACTATAATGGAAAAGAAGTAAAGGGGATTATGGATGGTTCAGCAGCTACAGAAGTAGTAGATAATTCCTTTAAGAGAGAGAAATGGCATGGGACAATGCCTGTCATTTATAACGTATACGGTAAACCAGCTTGGATTATTCCGGTTGTTGATGACGGAGGCCTAGTACGTGCACATACAGTTGTATATGCTGCTAATGCAAAAATATTTGCGACAGGTTCTTCGCAGAAAGAAGCGCTTGAGAATTATAAAAACGTAATGAGCGGTAATGGTGATACATTTAGACCAACCTCAACAGGAAAAGAAGCGCAAAAAGAAGGTATTGTACAACGGGTATATAAAGAAAAAACAGGTGAAAATACAATCGTGTACGTACTTTTAGAGAATGAACAAAAGGTATTTATGATACCGGTGAAGAAATTCCCATATGCTATGTTTACAGAAGTAGGAGACCCAATTCAAATTACATATTTAGATACGGGAGAGATGATGTCCTCAGTATCTAAATTTACGAATAGCAATGTGAAAAAGTAAAGCGATAGAATTTCTATCGCTTTTTTTACATTATGAAAGAGGAAAATGCGCTGTACTTGACGTATGTTTATGATGTAACTATAATTGTTACGATTCAGTTTGTATAGGAAAGGGTGAATTGAAAAAGTGAATGAAGTTAATCACGAAATATATAAACCTGTAAAGGCAAACAGGTTATGGATGATTCTTGTATTAGGAACACTTACGGCGATTGGACCATTATCTATTGATATGTATTTGCCTTCATTACCGAAGTTAACGGATGATTTGCAAACAGGTGCATCCCTCGCGCAGCTTACATTAACAGCTTGTTTGCTTGGGCTGTCAGTAGGACAATTATTTGTTGGCTCAATTAGTGATATTTACGGAAGACGCAAACCTCTTATTATTGCTCTTATTATTTATGTTGCTTCTTCTTTACTTTGTGCTGTTGCGCCATCTATTTGGACATTAGTGTTATTACGCTTCCTACAAGGAGCTTCAGGATCAGCCGGGATTGTTATATCACGTGCGATGGTACGTGATATGTATTCAGGTTCTGAAATGACGAAGTTTTTCTCACTGCTTATGTTAGTAAACGGAGCAGCACCTATTTTGGCACCGATTATTGGGGGGCAATTATTACAGTTTACAACGTGGCGCGGTGTTTTCATCGTTCTTGGAGCAATTAGCGTATTCATGTTAATATCAGCTACTTTTGTATTGCGTGAAACATTACCTCCTGAAGAAAGAGAAACGGGTGGTTTGTCAGGGACTTTGGCGACGTACGGAAAATTGTTAAAGGACCGTCTGTTTATGGGATATGCATTGTCACAAGGATTAGTAACAGCGGCAATGTTTGCATACATTTCGGGCTCACCATTTGTGTTGCAGAACATATACGGAGCATCACCACAGCAATTTAGTTTATTCTTTGCGATTAACGGCATCGGTATTATTATTGCTAGTCAGGTAACGGGTCGTTTAGCGGGGAAAGTGAATGAGAAGACATTATTTGTTGCTGGTATTATTATCGCAGCTGTTGGTGGCCTATCTTTACTACTGACAATCGTACTAGGAATAGGTTTAATCGGTGTTTTATGTTCGTTATTCCTTGTTGTATCAAGTGTCGGGGTTGTATCAACAACTGGGTTCTCATTAGCGATGAGAAATCAGAAGCAAGCTGCAGGAACAGCGTCAGCTTTATTAGGCTTATTACAGTTCATTTCAGGAGCGCTTGTCGCTCCGCTAGTAGGTATTGGTGGAAGTAATACAGCATTACCGATGGGTGTTGTTATTGCGCTTTGTGAAGTAGGAGCAGTGTTATGTTATCTATTTATGGCCAGAAGAAGTGAGAAGCAGTTTGAACTGCAGCAAAAACAAAATTTAGAGGCTTAACAAAAAAGAACTGATTCAAAGGGAATGTTTGAATCAGTTCTTTTTTCATTTCTTTGAAATACCTCATACAGTTTTTTAAGGTGATGTAGTAAAGCATTGCAAAAGTTATTTGTATAAAGTGACGATACTGTGACAAACATGTTGGTATATATATTACGATGTCGTCTTAAGTGTAAAAAGTAGGATGTTCTCGGTATAATAACAAGTGGAGATAAAAGAAACTATAATGAGTAGTAGCTGTAGATAAAAGGAGAAGAAGAGATGAAGAAGGTTTTGGGTATTGCTGTAATGGGAAGTATGATCCTTCTAGCAGGATGTAATGGAAATAAGGATACGAAAGAACCGAAAGAAAAGGTAGAGCAATCTACAGAACAAACAGAAGAAATGAAAGAATACCTTGCAGTACATGAAAAATACGATTTGAAAATGAATAAAGAAATTAATAACGCACTGCAGTTATTTGAAGTGGCAAAAGAAAAGGGCGGTAAGGAAATAACGACTGCTACATATAAAGAAGATGTGCAAAAGGTAACAACGAGCATGTTAGAAGATATTGATCATATACGAAAAGAAATTCGTGTTCCGAAGTCGAAAGAGCAAGAACATGAGGTATATGTCGGTTTCTTGAATGAATCGGAACAAGCAATGAAAAAATTACAGAAGTTAGCTAAAGAAGAAGATTCATCGTTGATTCGTGATATAGAAATTAATTTTGCAACAGCATCGACATACTATAAACGTTTTCAAGCAGAAACGAAAAAATAACCTTGCCTGTGCAAGGTTATTTTTTCTTCTTACTACGGCCTACTTCTTTATTTTATTTCTCTTTTATATTCTTTTTTCGTTCCATCAGAGAAGACAACTTCTAAATCGAATTTTTGATAGTCTTTATCAAGTTTGAACACGTTTACTACTTGATCAATTACTTCTTGGTCAGGAGTATCTTTATCAAATTTTAATTCTTGTAGAAGTGGGCTTAATTTTGTGATAGCTTCGTCTCCTGTTAAATTTACATCTGCTTTATGATCTTCAATTTTTGCTTCCATTTTCTTATCAGCCGCTACATTTTTATAATCTGCTTCGTAGTCTTTCTTTGTATCCTGATAGTCTGTATCTAAACTAAATTCATTAAAATTAAGTTTTAAATCTGCAGGGGCCTCATTTTTTGCTTCTTCAGTCGTCTTTTTATTAGAAGTTGTGTCTTCTTTGGCAGGAGCTTTACATCCTGTTAATGCAGGTACTAGCATAAGAGCTAATAAAACTGATAGTAGAATTCTCATTATAAATTCCTCCTTATGTAAATTCGTTCTATACAAGTTTTTCCAAAAAACATGTAATTATGTATGTGTTGAAAATAAATTATTATCCTGCAGTCACAAGGACTAATCCGCAATTTAAATCAAAAACGATTTGTATGTATATGGTAAATTGAAGTTGTGAGGGAGGGGCTAAAATGCATGAAGAATATAAAGAGATAATAAAAAAATCAATTGAATATATAGAGAATCACTTACATGAGGAGCTTACAACAGAAAGAGTGGCATCTCACAGTGCAGTATCGATGTACCATTTTCATCGCATCTTTCAAAGATATGTTGGGATGAGTGTAACAGATTATATTCGAAAGAGAAGGTTAACTCATGCTGCGCAAGTTTTAGTGTCAACGGAGAGAGCTGTTATTGATATTGCAGTGCAATACGGTTTTTCCTCACAAGAGGCATTTACGAGAGCTTTTAAAAGAATGTTTCAATTGCCACCAAAGAAATATCGAAAGTACTTTCAGTCATTTTATATAGAAAGAGAGGGTGTTTCAATGCAAAAAGGTATACCGAAAGGATGGATCTTAAGTGGAAGTCATCCTGCTGAATATGAGATGGGTTTAGATTATGAAGTTGTCCATCAAGGAAAAGTATCTGCATACATAAAAGCAAAAGAGAATGTTACGCATGGAGGATTTTCAACATTAATGCAAATGTTCCGAGCGGATAAATATGTAGGGAAGAGATTACGTTTTACAGCATTTATTAAGAGTGAAAATGTAAGAGATTGGGCAGGATTGTGGATGCGAGTAGATGGAAAAGATACAGAACCGCTCGCTATGGATAATATGCAAAATCGCCCCATTAAAAATACGAATAACTGGCAATCGTACTCGGTTGTATTAGATATAAAAGAAGAAGCACTTGGTATTGCATTTGGTGTTTTATTATCAGGAGAAGGTTGTGTGTGGCTAGATAGTATTCGATTTGATGAAGTAGATGAAAAAATCCCTTCAACAGATTTGGCAGAGAACTTTTATGAAACACTTTTAGAAGATCCGGTGAATCTACAGTTTGAAGAAGTAGAAAAATAAAAACAAGGAGAAAAGATATGCTCAAATATGTAAAACTAATAAGTATTAGTTTAGTAATATCGTCTTGTATTATGGGAATTAATTATTTAGTTAGCTATCTTTGGTCAGGGCATATACCTTCTTTGACGTGGAGAACATATTTGATGTTTGTGTTTATATTTATGATGAGTTTTGGTTCAATGCAAAAAGAAGGAAAAGAGGATTATTGACAATAGTCTTTTTCGCCTTTCTTTCATTAACACAAATGGTTGTAACTGTGCCACATGAAATGCTTGCTAAAACATATCAAACAATTAGTGAATTATTTCCTGCAACATATGCAGCGAATGGCTATTATACAATAATATTTGGAGGAGTTAGTTTAGAGAGAAATATTATTTCATTATTAGTTATTGTATTGGTTACACAATCAGTAGCAGTGATGACTTTAGCTATAAAAGGAATGGTAAAGGGAAGAAGAAGCTCTGTAGTTAAAGAAGTATAAAATAAAAAGGTATCCTCGGTGGGATACCTTTTTATTAGCACTTATTATTTTGTAACTTCTGTCCACTTGTAGTTAAACTCACCACCGAAGTCAGTTGTTACAAGTCCTTTAATGAAAGAGCGTTGTAAGTAAGAACGGCCTTGTTGGTATAAAGGAGCGACAGCGCCGTCTTGTAATAGAATTTTTTCAGCTTGCTTCATTGCTTCAAAGCGTGCTTTTTCATCGCCAGCTAAATCTGTTTTCACTTTATGAATTAGCTCATCGTACTCTTTGTTAGAGTATTTATCGAAGTTATAAGCACTATCTGTTGTAAATAAATCTAAGAATGTAATTGGATCAGCGAAGTCAGGGCCCCAGCCGTCAATACCAATTTCATAGTCACCACTTAATAGTAGTTTTAGCTGTTGTTTACGTGGTTGTGGTTTTAAATTCACTGTTAATCCATCTAGGTTCTTTTCTAATTCACCTTTTAAATATTCACCAGTCTTTTTAGCTAAAGCATTGTCACTTGTTAATAGTTCGATTGTTACTTTGTCAGTACCAAGTTCTTGTTTTGCTTTTTTCCAGTTTTCTTTCGCTGTTTTCACATCATCCTTGACTAGATTTCCATTTTCTTTACGGAAGTCATTGCCTTCTGGGCTCTTTGCAAATTTCGCAGGAACCATTCCTTCAGCTGGAACAGCGCCGTTATTTAAGATTGTTTCTACGTAAGCTTTTTTATTCATTGCGCCGTTAATAGCAAGGCGTGCATGTTGATTTTTTAATGTTTCATTTTTCTGATTTAATCGTAAGAATTGAATACCGACTTCAGCGCGTTCTTTGAAGTTTGGATCGCTCTTATATTTATCAACAAACTCTGCAGTTAAAGCAACACGATCAATTTGTCCTGAATCATATAAGTTTACTTCTGTAGACTTATCTTTAACGACATTGAAGTTGATTTCTTCTAATTTTACAGTTTTAGCATCCCAATAGTTAGGATTTTTCTTCAATTGGAAGCTTTGTTCATGTTTCCAGTTATCTAATGTGAAAGCACCGTTATAAATTAAATGATTTGTTTCTAAACCATATTTATCGCCTTGAGACTTTAAGTACTCTTCATTAATTGGTAAGAATGTTGAGAATGTAGTTAAGCTTAAGAAGTAGGGAACAGGACGGTCTAGTTGTACTTCTAACGTTTTATCATCAACAGCTTTGACCCCTAGTTGATCAATTGGCAATTGTTTTTGGTTTATTTGTTTCGCATTCTTTATATCGAAGAATAAGAATGCGTATTCAGCTGCTGTATCAGGATTTACGGCACGTTGCCAAGCGAAGGCAAAGTCCTTTGCTGTAACAGGAGTACCGTTTGACCATTTTGAATCACGGAGATGGAATGTATATTTTGTTTTATCGGGACTAATGTCAACCGACTCAGCGACACCAGGAACCGGTTTATTATCTTCTCCCATTGCATATAGCCCTTCAAAAACATTACGCATTACGTTCATGGATTCCCCATCCGTTGCTTTTGCAACATCCATTGTTGGAATTTCTGAAGCGAATGATAAGTTAATTGCCTGTTTATCAGGTGCTTTATCTTTTGCTTTCGCTCCGCTTGCATTATCTTTATTTCCCCCGCAAGCAGTTAGTAATAGACTTGCCCCTAAAACAGATGCAACAACAGGTACAACTTTTTTCTTCATTGTTCGTTCCTCCCTAAATGTGTTGTTCGTAACGTCATAATGTCCGTGTCTTGAAGTAGCTATAGAAGGAGATAAAACCTATTATAAATATTTGTTTATAGGTAATCAGGTGTTCTATATGTATATACATGTCGAACTATAATCTATCGTTATATGTTTCAACGTAGTAGACATTATATTTTGATGGTGAAATATTTTGTTTCTTTGATTATTTAGAATATTAACACTGAAAAGAACTATATGTCAATAATAAAAATAGATTGTTAATTTCTCGGAATAATATATTAAAAAAGCAGATTCTCATGTGTGAGAGAACCTATTTTTAATATATTTTGCTAAAAAAACAATTGGTGTGGGCTAATAATAAGTGGGGATGAAGAAACCCCCCACTTATTAAAGTTTCACTTTATTTTTCAATTTTTGTCCACTTGAAGTTTAATTGACCTGCAAAGTCTACTTGCACAATTCCTTTCACATAAGAACGTTCTAAATAAGATTCGCCTTTTTGGTAAAGAGGAGCGATAACAGAGTCTTTAAATAATATTTTCTCGGATGCTAGTAATGCTTCCCAGCGAGCTTTTTCATCACCAGCTAAAGTTGTTTTCACTTTTGCTATTGTTTCATCGAATTCCTTATTAGAGTAATGATCTAAGTTATAAGGGTTATTCGTTGTAAATAGCTCAAGGAATGTAATTGGATCCGCAAAGTCAGGGCTCCAGCCATCAATTCCGATTTCGTAGTCACCTTTTAATAAAAGCGAAACTTGTTGCTTACGCGGCTGAGGTTTTATATTTACTGTTAATCCATCTAGATTCTTTTCTAGTTGTCCTTTTAAGAATTCACCAGTTTTCTTATCAAGGTCAGCATCACTCGTTAATAATTCTAATGTTATCTTTTCAGAACCAAGCTCTTGTTTAGCTTTTTTCCATAACTCTTGTGCAGATTTTGTATCAACTTTTGTTAAATCGCCGTTTGCAGTACGGAAGTCTTTTCCTTCAGGTCCTTTTGCAAAGTTTTTTGGAACGAGACCAAATGTTGGTGTAGAGCCATCATTTAATAACGTATTTACAAAGGATTTTCTATCAATTGTTTGATCAATTGCTTGGCGTGCAGAAACGTTTTGAAGTACTTTGTTTTGTTGATTCATACGTAAAAATTGTACGCCTACGTTTGGACGTTCTTTAAAGTTAGCATCCTTTTTATATTTATCGACGAAGTCAGATGTTAGTTTTATACGATCTAATTGTTTTGACTCGAATAAATTTACTTCTGTTGATTTTTCTTTTACGACATTAAAATTGATTTCTTCTAGTTTGACAGTATCTTTATCCCAATAGGTAGGGTTCTTCTTAAATTTAAAGCTTTGTTCGTGCTTCCAATCGCTTAGTGTAAAAGCTCCATTGTACAAGATTGTATTATCTTCTAAAGCGTACTTATCACCTTGTACTTTAAAGAATTCCTCATTAATTGGTAGAAATGTTGGGAACGCTGTTAAGCTAATAAAATAAGGAACAGGACGCTCTAATTCTACCTCAAACGTATGGTCATCAACTGCTTTTACACCAAGTTGGTCGGCTGGAAGTTCTTTGTTGTTAATTTTTGTTGCGTTTTTAATATCAAAGAATAAAAATGCATATTCAGAGGCTGTTGCTGGATCTACGGCACGTTGCCAAGCGAACACAAAATCTTTAGCTGTAACAGGAGTGCCGTTTGACCATTTTGAATCTCGCAAATGGAATGTGTATTTCGTTTTATCGCCACTTACTTCATGAGATTTTGCAACACCAGGAACAGGTTTGTTACCTTCACCAAGATTATACAAACCTTCAAATACGTTTCTCATTACTTGACCAGAATCAGTATCTGTAGCACGAGCCGTATCCATTGTTCGTATTTCAGTAGGTGAAGATAAGTTTAAAACCTGTTTACTAGGTGCCTCGTCTTTTGCATTTGCTCCGCTTGCTTCGTTTTTATAACTACCGCAACCAGTTAATAAAATACTTACTCCTACAACTGATGCAATACCGGGTACAAACTTCTTTTTCATTTGATTTTCCTCCTAAATAATTAAGTTTGGATGATGATGAGGGAAATGAAAAATAAAAAATCCCTCTTTTCATATTGAGAAAGAGGGATTTTTACGTACAAGTTATGCACCCGTATATAAACGAAGTCCCTCATTCTATCTTTCAAGCATAAAGCTTGCAGGAAGTGGCACAGTATTCAAAATGAACCTGTTGCCGAGGTTTCAAAGGGCCAGTCCCTCCACCTCTCTTGATACAATGAGTAAACGAATAAATTTTATTAATTTTTGTGTTTCTTTGATAATTCAAAATCTTACACCTTGAATAATGAAGTGTCAACTAAATGAAATATAGTTTAAATTTTCAGTTTTCTTAAAAGAAAAAACCACTGCATATGGCAGTGGTTTTTCTACTAGAAGTTAAAGTTATCTGGATCTGGACCAACGCGACGATCTTCATTTAAAGCTTGAATTGCTTTCATATCATCAGCACTTAATTCAAAGTCGAAGATGTTTGCATTTTCAATAATGCGATGTTCTTTAATTGATTTGGGAATTGTTACAACTTCGTTTTGTAAATCCCAACGTAAAATAATTTGCGCAGTTGATTTATTATATTTTGTCGCAATTTCTTGTAACGTTGGATTATCTAGTAGTTGTCCTTGCATTAATGGTGACCAAGCTTCAAGCTGGATATTATGTTCTTTACAGAATGCATGTAACTCTTCTTGTGCTAAACGTGGGTGGTATTCCACTTGGTTGACCATTGGCTTAATTTCAGCAATTTCAAATACGTCTTGTAAGTGGTGAATGTGGAAATTACTCACACCGATAGCGCGAACACGGCCATCTTTATAAAGTGTTTCTAATGCTTTCCATGATTCAGTATATTTCCCTTTTACAGGCCAATGTACTAAATATAAATCTAAATATTCTAGACCTAATTTCTCTAATGTAGTTTCAAATGCTTGAAGCGTTGTTTCATATCCTTGATCGCTATTCCATACTTTTGAGGTAATAAATAATTCTTCACGTGAAACACCGGATTCACGAATCGCTTGCCCAACGCCTTCTTCATTTTGATAGATTGCTGCAGTATCGATGCTGCGGTAGCCATTTTTAATTGCTGCTTTTACAGAATCAATTACTTCTGAACCATCTTCTACTTTAAAAACACCTAAACCAAACCAAGGCATTTTTACACCGTTATGTAATGTTGTATAGTCTTTTAAACTTGTTAAAATCATATTATTTCCCCCTAGCTTTTTTGTTTGTTGCTTCTACTGCTTTTTGAATTGCCTCTGAAAAATTATATTCGTATAAAGTTTTGAGACCTTCAGCTGTGGAACCACCTGGCGTTGTTACTTGTTCGCGAAGGTTAGCTGGATTTTGCGTTTGTTCAAGCATAGAAGCAGAGCCAGAAATCATTTGAATGACAAGATGTTTTGCGGTTTCTTCATCAACTCCATAACTTTTTGTTGCTTCAATTAAGCTTTCAGCAAAGTAATAAAGGAAGGCTGGTGCACTTCCAGTAACTGCAGTAAGCTGATGAACTTCTTCCTCATTACAAAGTTGCGAAGTACCAATACCTTTTAAAAGTAGTTGCAGGGTTTCTTGATGTATCTCGTTTACTGATTGTCCCATTGTATATAAGGAGATAGACTTTCCAATTTCAGCAGCTGTATTAGGCATAATCCAAGCAACAGGCGTGCCTTTTGGGAGTCTAGCTTCTAAATAAGATGGTCCAATGCCAGCTGCTACTGTTACGACTAGTTGATTTGATATTAACGGAGATAGCTCAGCTAATAACTCTTCATGAGCCGAAGGTGGCATTGCTAAAACAACCGTATCAACAGATGTAACATGCTGTTTCCAATCTGTTGTAGTAGACACATTATATTGATGTTGTAACTGTTTTAGCTTTTCTATGTTGCTTCGGTTAGAGACGATAATTTCTTCGATGTACTCTTTGCTTGTTTTAAGTAATCCGGAAAATATAGCTTCTGCCATACGACCGGCACCAATAAATAAAATTCGATGTTTAGTTAGCATATCCTTTATTCCTTTCTAGTAGAGATATGTTATAAAAACGATATCATCTTTAAGAGAATTTTGTAAAAAGAAAAGACTTATCGTAGATGGAATGGATAATGAGAAGGAGGAAATTCATGCTAATATTAGCTATTATTAATCTCTTTATATGTGTAGCTGGTTTGCTAGAGTGGAAGAGCAATTATAAGGGGCAAGAACATACAAATAATTATATCTAGAAAATAATTAGAATTAAAAAACCCCTGAAGTACATATGCTTCAGGGGTTTACTAATAGAATATAAGATTATGCTTTTGTCATACCAAGTAATACAGCGCCGCCAATAATTAAAACACTACCTAGTGCAATAAAGATCAATTGACGTTTTGTTTTCTTTTCACCTAAGAATACAATCGCACCGAATGTTGAGATAACGATTCCAGTTTGAGATAATGGGAAGCTTGTTGCTACTCCAACACGTGGTAATGAAAGAAGTAAGAATAAGTTTCCAGTTCCCCATAGTAAACCAGACAAAGCATTACGGATTGCATATTTGTTAAATGGTTTATGTTTAGACGTCAGTACAACCGCACCAACAAACATACCAACTGCTTGTGGTAAAATAGCAGACCAACCATCGATATTATACCAACGAATAATAATTACATATACAAGATAGCCGAAAGTAGAAACAATTAAAGTAAGAAGTCCTTTTTTCAATTGTCCAGGTGGCTGAGCATTTTCTTTATCATCTAATGATGTGAATACAACACCAACTACGATTAATAGGATTGCAATCGTTCCCAGAATGATCGTTGTAGTAGTAGTCCACTCACGGAAAGCGATAACCCCAAAGATAGAAGTTGCAACAAGTTGCATACCAGTAGAAATCGTTACAGTAGTTGAAACACCTAGTTTTTCAACTGTTTTTAATTGGTTTACTTGTCCTAAAGCCCAGAATAAACCTGAAATAAAACCAACAATTAAGATTGTCATTGTTAAAGCTGGTTGAGTAAATACATACATAATTGTTGCGAAGAATAGAGCACCGATTGTCATACCTACCGTTTGGCTATATGCACCACCGCCCATTTTTACGCTTACTAATAAGATGTTTCCCCATGCAATTGCAGGAAGAAGCGCTAATAAAATGTCCATTACAAGACTCCCTTCGGTTTGCTATACCAATATAGTTACATATCGTTCTAACGATCGGTAATGCCCCACTAATAGAGTAGAAGATTACCGATCGCTAAAACAGGATGAAGAATTCACGATATAAATGCGTTTTCATTTCTTCATTTTTTGAAACACCTCCATATAATAACAGGAAATTGCCTATTTTAGAAAGTGAATTCAAATAAAATGTATATTTTAATAAGAGGTAAAATTCAGTTATTTCCCGGTGGTATATTTTATTTCCTAAGAAATAAAGAAGCAGCTTCGAAAAAAGCTGCTTTAAGAGCTAGTAATTCTTTTATTAATAAGTTGAATACATAGTAGAAATACGAGTGACATACCGATAGTAATAACTACAAGTGTCCATGCGAGTTGCATATTACTTGCATCAATAGCCATGTAAATTGCAGTTGGGATTGTCTGTGTTTTACCAGGAATGTTCCCGGCAAACATAAGTGTAGCACCAAATTCACCGAGCGCGCGGACAAAGCTCAAAATCATCCCGCTTAGTAAGGCAGGAAATGCGAGCGGAAGTGTAACGTGCAGAAAAACTTGATATTCACTTGCGCCAAGGTCACGAGCACTTTCTTCAATTTGTACATTTGCGATAGAAAATCCCGTTTTCGCTGATTGGTACATAAGCGGAAATGCAACAACTGTAGAAGCAATGATCGCAGCAGTAGATGTGAACATGATAGACTGCTGAAATAATGATTCAACCCACTTTCCGATCGGGCTGTTGTTTCCAAAGATGATAATGAGAAAGAAGCCGATAACAGTTGGTGGAAGTACCATTGGTAATAAAAATATGGTTTCTAATAGTACTTTATATCGCCATGAGGAGCGAGCTAGTGCTCGCCCGACAATTGTCCCTAAAATTGTAACGAGAATAGTGGCGCATGCAGCTACTCTTAAAGATAGAAAGACAGGCGATAAAATAGCATCAATGCTCATAGTAATTAAGACAGGACTGTAAATCCATATTTTTTAAAGATAGATTGTGCATCTTTTGACTGCAAATACTCATAAAATGAAGTCGCCTCTTTCTTATGTTTAGATTCCTTTATAACACCTAAAGGATAGTGGATTGGCTCATGAGAAGTAGCTGCTGCTGTCTCACCAATCTTTACTTTATCCGAAATGAGAGCATCTGTTTTGTATACGATACCAGCATCGACATTCCCTGTTTCTACATATGTTAACACTTGGCGAACATCTTTTGTAAATATGACTTTATTTTGAACATCATTCCAAAGGTTTTCGTGTGTTAGAGAAGCCTTTGCATATTTGCCAGCAGGTACAGATTCAGGTGTACCAAGTGCAATTTTTTTTATTTTTTCATCTTTTAAATCTTGAATTTTTGTAAGAGAACTATCTTTTGGGACAACTAGAACGAGTTCGTTTTCAAGGAGATTTTTCCCCTCTTTTTCATTAATGAATCCTTTTTTTACAAGGGTTTGGAATTTATCTTCTGCTGCTGAGAAGAATAAATCAGCAGGTGCACCTTGTTCAATTTGTTGTTGAAGTGCTCCAGAAGCACCGAAGTTAAAAGAAAGTTTGATATTTGGCTCTTTTTCTTTATATTGTTTTTCGATTTCTTTTAATGCATCTTGTAAGCTTGCAGCAGCTGAGATAGTCAGTTCAACTGTTTTATCCTCTTTAGCAGCTGACTTTGTATGCTTTTCCCCACTTGTACAAGCAGCGCTAAATATAAGGAGGAAAGAAAGTATAAGTGCCCCGATGGAACGTAATATAAATTTATTCATAAAAAAATCCCCTTTCATTTTGACACATCTAATTATAACTAAATATAACTAAATATAACTAGTTATAATTGAATATAATTTGAACATATGTCTATTTTTAAAAAATAGGAGAAATATTCTTTTCTTTGTTACAATGAAAGGAGAAAGTGAGGAATCGTCTATGGATCATCATTCCTACACAACGGAAGAAGTAGCAAAGCGATTAAAAGTATCAAAATTAACTGTATACGACTTAATTAAAAAAGGAGAACTTCCTTCTTATAGAGTTGGTAGACAGATGCGCATTGATGCAGCAGATTTAGATCAATATATAAAGCAAATGAAAACAGGGAAAGTACAAGTTAATCCTGTAAAAAACGATGGTAGTAGTATCTTGAACACGTGTATTATTAGTGGTCAAGAACTAACGTTAGATATGTTAGCTAAACGTATAGAAAATCGTTTGCCAAGTTCTAATGTTTTAAGAGCGTATCAAGGTAGCTTAACGAGTTTAGTGAAAATGTATCAAGGAGAAGGAAGTATCGTTAGTTTGCATTTGTTTGATGGTGAAACGGGTACATATAATATTCCTTACGTAAAACGTATTTTAGTAGGACAGCCATGTCTTATGATTAATTTATTGTCCAGAAATGTAGGGTTTTATGTTCAAAAAGGAAATCCGAAGAAAATAAAGACATGGGCTGACATATCCGGGTCCACTATAAAGTTTGTGAATCGAGAAAAGGGTTCTGGTATTAGAGTGTTAGTGGATGAACAATTACGAATCCGAAAATTAAATAAAGCTGATATTAGTGGATATGAATGGGAAGAATCGAATCATCTTGGTGTTGCCACGCAAGTTGCAAATGGAAAAGCTGATGTAGGAGTAGGTTCAGAAAAGTTTTCGCAAATTGTAAATGTGGACTTTATTCCAATCATGAAAGAACAGTATGATTTAGTAATTTTGAAGAATAAAGAAAATGAAGAGCTGATTGAAGTTGTGAAAGACATTCTGCAATCGGAAGAATTTCATAATGAATTAAATGCGATTGGCGGATATGATATTACGAAAACAGGTCAAATTGTATATGAAATAAAGTGAAACTTTAATCAGTGTGGGGGTTCTTCATCCCCCACTGATTATTAGCCTTCACCAATCGGACTTTTATGGGCAGCCCGACCCCCACCTAACTTCTTTGCTTTCGCTGAATTTTGAGGAGGGGGTCTTACTGCCCATTAAAGCGGGACAAACTAAAAAGCTGCTTGTCTATAAGACGAGCAGCTTTTTCTATATATAAAGGGGTTTGGGGAAACAAAGTGTTAAATAAGACCTTGAGCAAGTGTATAAATGAAAGCCGTAAGAAGAGTAGCTCCACTTGCAAGTCCGATAAAGTCTGATTTGTTGAAAGTAATGTTGTTCATTATAATCTCTCCTTATTTGTTTAATGTAGTTGCAACAGCTTTTGCATCGACAAGTGCGGATAGCACCATGCCCATTGTATTTAAAAATTTATTTGATTTCATATTGTTCATCATGCGTATCCGCTCCTTTTCGAATAGTTGTTGCCCTGCTTATGTCTTAATTATAGGGAATATGGATACTTCCAACTATCGAATTAGCTTACGAAAGACTTACACTTTTGTAAGAAAAAAAGACATTCATGTAAGAATGTCTTTCACAGCATATTGATATGATGATGGTCTTCAATTGTTTTTAAAAAACTACGCATTGAATTCGTCATATAGCTATCTTTACGGCGTATGAAAACCGTTGAAATACTGCCGTATTTTTCAGGGATTGCATGACAATGTACCTTACCTGCTTTAGAAAGATGATGGACAGCAGACTGTGGTACGAGTGTAATTCCGAGACCGAGTGCAACACTGTTTAATATTGTCTCTAATATATTGAATTCCATAATTCTTTTTGGTAGCAAACCTTCGTCTTTAAGCCAACGTTCTAGTTTGGAGCGGTATCCACATCCTTGGTTAAAAACGAGTAGAGGCGTTGTTGTAAATTCTTCTATATGAAAGGCTTTATTTTGTGTTATAAGCATTAATTTCTCTGTACTAACATCGTATTGTTCGATTAGTGGATGTTTAATAGGACCTGATATAAAGGCGCCATCTAATTGATGATCAAGTACTTCTCTAATTAATTCTTCTGTTAGACCCGCTTGTAATGATAAATCGACATTCGGATAGCTTTTATAGTAAGAAGATAAAATGGTAGGCAGTGTACTTACTGTTTCGACTGTACCGATTTTTAATATACCAGAAGGTGTTTCGCTATCTAAAAATACTTGTTTTAGTTCGTCGACATCTTGCAAAATTTTACTAACATAAACGAGCATTTTTCTTCCTTCAGCTGTTAAAGTCATTCCTCGTTTATGGCGGTAAAAGAGTGGGGTTTTTAATTCGTTTTCTAGTTGTTTAATACGTGCAGTTACATTTGATTGTACATAATTTAATTCCTTTGCTGCGCTACTTACACTACCCTGATCGGCAACGCTTTTAAAGATTTGTAAGTCTCTTAATTCCATTTTGTAATCCCCCTTGATGTTAACTATCATTATAAATGATAGTTAACATCATTTTGAATCATTTTACGTGATATATTTTTTCTTTTACAATTCTCTTTGTGCAAATAGAAAGAAACGGGGGATTGCGGTGAGAAGAGGTCAAATGATAATAGGGGCTTTGGCGTGTTTAATTGCGAGTATGTCATGGGGAGCGATGTTTCCAGTTGCTGATCATGCGCTAGAATACATAGATCCATTTTATTTTTCGCTTATTCGCTATGGAGCAGTGGCGATAATGCTGATTGTATTGTTGTTAGTGAAAGAAGGAAAACAGGCATTTTGTTTAGAGGGAAGAGGAAAGTTACTCGTCTTTTTTGGAACGATGGCATTTACAGTATATAATGTCCTCATATTTTTAGGGCAAATGTTAATGGGTAAGTCGGGTGTAATGGTAGCTTCCATTATGGAAGCACTTATGCCGATGATTTCTATTTGTATTTTATGGGGATATAAGCATATAAAACCGAAGAAGTATATGATAACGAGTATGGTTATTGCTTTTGTAGGAGCTGTGTTTGTTATTACAAAAGGTGACATGAGTTTCTTTGTAACATTGAAAGATAATATGTTCCCATTAGCATTTATATTTATTGGTGTTGTAGGGTGGGTTATTTATACGATGGGTGGTCAAACTTGTAGTGATTGGTCAACATTACGTTATTCTACGTTGACGTGTGTATTCGGTACGACTGTTACAGCGATTATAACGGTAATTATTACGTCGCTTGGATATATTTCAGTTCCAAGTATGGGAACGATTTCTATTGTGAAATATGATTTGTTATTCATGATGACATTGCCAGGTATTGTAGCGCTACTTGCTTGGAACTATGGTGTGAAAATTTTATCATCCATTAATGGGATTTTATTTATTAATTTTGTACCAATTACGACTTTAGCTATTATGATGATTCAAGGGTATCAAATCACAATGTTTGATATTATAGGGACTGTACTTGTTATTGCAGCGCTTATTCGTAATAACGTTTGCCAGAGAAAAGAAGAAAATATAAATAAGAGAGTTTTACAAGAAGAACAATTACGTCAAGCTGTTTAATAGGCAAATGGAGGATTTCACATGTTAGAAAGTTTATTGTTTTTCTTCGCCGTCGGAGTTGCCTGTGAGCTTGCAGCAATTAATCGAAATGGTCGTAAAAAGATAAAACAACAAGCTGAGCTAATACAGCTTTTAAAAGAATTGAAAGAAAGAAAAAATTAAAAAGACGACCGGGCATAGACGGTCGTCTTTTTCTATATAAAGGGGAAAGGGGACACAAAGTTATACAAGCATAGCGGCGTAAATAAAAGCAGTAAGAAGAAGAGAGCCGCTAGCTAATCCTAAAAAGTCTAATTTGTTAAAAGTGATGTTATTCATAATGAGTTCTCCTTACTTGTTTAATGTAGAAGCAACAGATTTTGCGTCGAAAAGAGCTGATAATATCATGCCTATTGTATGTAAGAAATTGTTCATTTTCATATTGTTCATCATATCAATCGACTCCTTTTCGAATAGTTGTTGCCCTGTTTCTGACTTAATTGTATGAAATATAGTGAGAAGTAACTATCGAATTAGCTTACAAGAAAATTACACTTTTGTAAGAATTGAAATTTAACAATTCATACTTAATTTTATTACCAACTCCTAAAACTTAGTGTTATAATCGTTATAAGAATATGATTATATTTCGGATGTTTAGAAAGGAACGAAACCAATGTATAAACCAATTACATTTTTGTTGAAATATATATTTAAAACAGCTGGGAAAGTAGAAGTGCAAGGAAGAGAAAAGTTACCGGAAGGTGGTCCGTATGTTGTTGCGTGTACACATACAAGTTTTATGGATGTATTAATGTTAGCTACAGGGATGTACCCAACTCAAATTCATTACATGGCAAAAAAAGAATTATTTGAAGGGAAATTCAAAAATTGGTTCTTTAAAAATGTAAATGCATTCCCTGTAGATCGTGCGAATCCGGGACCAAGTACACTTAAAATTCCCTCACGTTTATTAAAAGAAGGAAAGGTAGTAGGAATTTTTCCGAGTGGAACGAGATCAGCAGAAGATGTTTCATTAAAAGCGGGTGCTGTGACAATTGCGATGCGTTCTAATGTACCTTTAGTGCCGGCAGCTTATGTTGGTCCATCAAGTGTAAAAGAATTAATAAGGGGGAAAAAGGCACAATTAATTTTTGGAGATCCGATTCAAATTGAGGCTGGAGAACAAATAGATCGAAAAACCGCTATGAAAATGATGACGGATCAATTAAATGAGAAGTTTGAGGAGTTAAAAGAAGCTTTGCAATCAAATCAAAAATAAGAAAAGACGACCGGGCATAGACGGTCGTCTTTTCTATTACTATTTATAATAAAGGGGAAAGGGGGACACAAAGTTATACAAGCGTAGCGGCGTAAATAAAAGCAGTAAGAAGAATCGAGCCACTAGCTAGTCCTAAAAAATCTAATTTGTTAAAAGTGATGTTATTCATAATACATTCTCCTTACTTGTTTAATGTAGAAGCAACAGCTTTTGCGTCGATAAGAGCGGAAAATACCATGCCCATTGTATGTAAGAAATTGTTCGTTTTCATTTTGTTTATCATATTAATCCGCTCCTTTTCGAATAGTTGTTACCTTGTTTCTGACTTAATTGTATGAAATGTTGCGGAAAGTCACTATCGAATTAGCTTACAGAAAAATTACACTTTTGTAAGAGAAACGAATGAAGGTGTAATGATAAGAAGATTTGACATATGTTCATGGGATTCATTAAGTTAAAGATAGAGGTGAGTGTATGGCTAATATTAAAGATATCGCAAAGATGGCGGGAGTTTCAGTTACGACTGTTTCGAGAGTGTTGAATGATCACCCATATGTAAGTGAAGAAAAAAGAAAAGCGGTTATAGAGATAGTTGAGAAATTGAATTACTCGCAAAACGCAAATGCTGTTCATTTATCAAAAGGAAAAACGAATATTGTTGGTGTGATTTTACCGTATATTAATCATCCGTGTTTTGATGCGATGGTGAGCGGAATGATGGAGACTGCGTTAGCGCATAATTACAGGGTGCTACTTTGCCAAACGAATTATAATAAAAAAGAAGAAATGAAAAGTTTACATATGTTAAAAACAAAACAATTGGATGGTCTTATTATTTGTTCACGTGCAAATGATTGGGAAACGATAGAACCGTATGCTTCTTACGGCGCAATAATTGCTTGTGAAGACAATGATATTTCAAACATCTCAAGTGTATATACGAATCATTCAGCGGCCTTTCAATTAGGAATGGATTATTTGATTGAGAAAGGTTATAAAAAAATTGGTTATTGTACGGGAAGAAAATTAGGGCCGAGTAGTCAAAAGCGTTTTGATGTTTATAAACATCAATTGCAATCTATAGACGAAGAGGTTAATGAAGAATGGATTTTTACAGAATGTTTTACACTAGAAGA
Organism: Bacillus cereus group sp. Bce019; assembly: GCF_051781745.1. NCBI lineage: Bacteria > Bacillati > Bacillota > Bacilli > Caryophanales > Bacillaceae > Bacillus > Bacillus cereus group sp. Bce019. The sequence goes on along the minus strand of NZ_JBPWJX010000026.1, from coordinate 18,261 downwards.
TGGTGTAAAAGTGGCTCATAAGTTAAAAGAGATGCAGGATCTTCCTGAAGCATTAATAGTAGCAGGTGATGAAGTTGCGATTGGGGTTATGACAGAGGTTGAAAAATTAGGGATTCAAGTTCCTGAGGATTTAGCGATTATTGGCTTTGATAATCAACCTATCTCGCAAGTGTTACAATTGACAACTATTGATCAAAATTTAAAGGAGATAGGGAAAACTGCTTTTGAAATGTTGCATAGAAAAGTGAATGACGAGAGTTCTGAACAAGAAAAGCTGGAAATTCCATACGAACTTGTGGAACGCTCTACAGTTTAATCGTAATCCGTTATGTGTATAATCGCATAACGGATTATTTTTTTGAAATATCTTTGACAGGAAACGCGTTTCATACTTTATAAAGGAGTTAAACCGGTCTGTAATAATCCATGGATTCTTTTCAAGTGTTAATGCAGTGAATAGAATTTGGAGGAATATGCATGAATGAACTTTTATCGAGTATGAAAAAGTATGTAGATGATGATGAAAAGATTCTGGCTTTTGTGGTAGGGATATTTGAGAAGGATAATTTTATATTATCGTATCAACATGGGGTTTTTGTTGCCACTACTAGACGTCTCCTTTTTTACGGGAAATTTCCGTACTATTCTTCAACATTTAAAGAGTATTCATATTTGTATATAGATAGCATAGATTTTCATCCGTATTTTGAATTTACTTGTAGTCATGAAACCATTCGCGCTAAGTATATTCAGAAAGGGAATGTGGAGCGATTTGTCCGTGCAGTTAGAGCAAATATGAATAATTAATCAACCCTCTGTTTAAACATAATATTTCAATTTTTAAGAGGGAAAATGCGGAATAAAAACCACTTCTAAACCTCTAGGAGATAGTGATACAATGTCAAATGGGGGGAGGGTATGAACTATGGTTAATCAACGTATAAAGGAAATAACACTAATTACAATTGGTTCATTATTATTCGCAATTGGTATTAATTACTTTGCAATTCCAAACCGTTTATCGGAAGGTGGAATTATTGGTTTAACGGTTGTTACGTACTACTTATTTGATTGGTCACCAGGAATTGTGAACTTTGCTATAAATGCAATTTTACTAGCTGTTGGTTATAAATTTTTTGATAAGAAAACAATGATTTATACAATTTTAGGGATTGTAGAAACATCTTTGTTTTTATACGTTACAGAACATATTGAGTATCATGTAAATAGTGATACATTATTAGCAGCTTTATTTGCTGGTTTATTTGTGGGAATTGGATTAGGTTGTATGTTCAAAGCCGGAGGTACATCGGGAGGATCAGCAATCTTAGCTCAGTTAGCAAATCAATATTTAGGTTGGAGTGTAGGTAAAGGCGTACTAATTATTGATATTGTTGTAATTGCTGGTTCTGTATTTATAATAGGGCAAGAAAAGGCGATGTATACACTTGTGGCTGTGTTCATTGGAGCGAAGGTGATTGATTTCATTGTAGAAGGAATGGACACAAAAACGGCTGTTACAATTATTTCGAATCAACCAGATTTAATTCGTGAAGCTATTACGAAAAATATGACACGCGGTGTTACTGTATTAGAAGGGCGCGGCGGATATACTGGTAAAAATAAAGAAGTTTTATATGTTGTTATTAATAAACAAGAGCTTGTTAAGTTAAAACAAGTTATTAGCCGGGTAGATGAAGATGCTTTCGTTGTTATACATGATGTACGTGATGTACTTGGCGGTGGCTTTAAAGCAAGCTAAAAGGTGAACGAGTAAATTCGTTCACCTTTTTTAATTCTTACAAAAATGTAAGTGTAATGTAATGAGATTCAATAGTAGATTTTATTCCCCCTTTTTAAAATGGATGTATATATATCCTGCAGAGGAGGAATGTTTATTATGAAGAAAAAAATGATCACTACTATAATAGCGATGATAGTGATAGTAGTAATGTTACTGCCTACGAAACTTGGACCAGTTATCGATAAATATAATCCATTTTATAAGACGAAAGAATACTATACGGTTGTGAATACAATTGGTCAGCATATTGGTGATGAGTGGTATGAATATGAATTTATTGCATTCGATGAACGTGGTAGAGAGCAGAAAATAAAGAAAACGGTTAAGCATATGTTAAAGAGAGATGAAGCATTAAAGGTTTTTGCAAAAGGACGTTACGGTGAATCGATTGAAGAGATTGAGGTTGCAAATATTCCTATAAATGCGAAGAGCAAACTTTTAACGATGAGATAGTGAAATATACCCCCGGCTATTTTTTGTCGAAAATAAAAATACTGGGTAAGGGTATTTTTGAGATTAACAAAAAAGCCTTAGTCCATATAGACTAAGGCTTTTTTATTATATAAAGGGGAAGGGGGTACATTGTAGTAGCATGGGTGAAAGGTATAAGAAGAGTAGCTACTAGCAATGTAATTTGGTTATGTGAGTGTTCTTCTTATTTGGCTTACTTGCTAACTTTATTGTACGAAATATAAGTAAGGGGAACTATCGAATTACATTACACATAACTTACAAACATGTAAGCCTTCTGTAATGTAATTCGATAGTTAAAAGATAGTAATTTTCATATAGTGTAACTAGAAAGTCTCAATGTATTACTTTCTGTTTGTAATGAAGAATGAAAAACCAACTAATTTTTAATAATCCTCATCTGAATAAAGATGGGGATCCTTTTTTAAACCTTACAACATTGTAAGGTTTACGTAAGTTAATTCGATAGTAAATTTGTCATATTTTTTGCATAATAGATACAGATAGAAAAATAATTAGGGATCTAGTAAGAAGGGAGAAGAATGGGATGCGTAAAGAAGAAGTAGTGAAGTTACCAATTAAAGATTTCTGTAGCTACTTTACTGTTGCCGTAGTGTGTATTGGATTATTTGATATCATAACAAACTTAATTGTTAAATAATATAGATGCTAAAACAAGAAAGGAAGTCCTTTCTTGTTTTTTTTATGGGGGCATAAAGATGAAATGGATTGATAGTCATATACATGTTGATCAATATAAGGATGAAGAGAAGAGCAGATTACTAAAAGAGGTGGAAAATAGTAAGGAAATAAAGGGGCTTATTGCGGTATCTATGAATTATCAATCTTGTAAGGAAACGTTATCTTTAGCGAAGAAGTATCCCTTTATATATCCAGCGATAGGGTTTCATCCAGAGCAACAGATTCATAAAGAAGAGTGTGAACAGATTTATCAACTTATTGAACAGAACGCAGAGGAAATTGTTGCGATTGGTGAAGTAGGTTTGCCCTATTATTTGAGAAAAGAAGATGAAAGAATTGCTGCAGATCCATACATAGCTGTATTGAAAAAATTTATAGAACTAGCTAGTAAGTATAATTTGCCGATTGTATTACACGCAGTTTATGAAGATGCTGACATTGTATGTGATTTGCTAGAGAAATATAAAGTTTCACGTGCACACTTCCATTGGTTTAAAGGAAGCGATGAAACAATGAAACGGATGATGAGAAATGGTTATTATATTTCGATTACACCGGATGTTTTACATAAGGAGAAGATTAGAAAAATCGTTTCGTATTATCCGCTTGAATATATGATGGTAGAAACAGATGGTCCGTGGGAATTTCAAGAAGATGTTATAACGCACCCAAGAATGATTCGAGAGGTATTAAAGGAAATTAGTTCTATAAAAAACATATCCATTGATAAGGTCGCAGAAACAATATATGAAAATACAAGTCGATTTTATTTGAAAGGATAGGAGAATTATAGTTTTAATCATGTAACGGAAAAAGTAAAAGTTGAATTTATTTAATAAAATGCCACGGTTTGATATAGGACAAAAAACCACCAAGCGTTCCGCTCGGTGGTTTTGTATTAGGATTCTAATTTTTTCGCACGTTTTAATAATAAAAGAAAGACAATGATAACGAACCCTAGCATAAGGAAGAAGCCATATTGCTTTATATAATCAATTATGTCATTCGCACTGGTTGGTTTTTCAACGTGAATGCCGTCTTTATTCGTCGTAATGTGAATATCTTTCATTTTTACTTCATTCTTTTCCTTTTGTAAATCAATCCATTCTATATTTGGAATACTTTCTAGATCCTTTAACACTTCTTTTAATGGTTTCGCACCTAAGTAAGGATGATAGAATGCACCAATAACTCCATCGGATAATTTAGAAACAGATAGAGCACGCTCTTTCATTTTAGCAGTAGTTTGTGGCGTATCTTCTTCAATAAATCCGACTGTTTCAGGCAATAGTTTCATTCCATGTAAAAATGATGGAGTACTTGTATAATATGGTGAGTGCATGGATTTCCAAGTTGTATCATTTAACTGTAGTTGTCCTACATAAGTTGAAAAGTACCTTGATAATATTTCATATCCTTTTTGAGACATCGTGTAATGAGGTGCTTCAAAGGCAACAGGATATAGTTTAGCATCTACAAGTTCTTGAATTCCTTTTTCGATATGATCTTTCGTATATTTTTCCTCGAATTCTTCCCCTTTTTTTACATATTGGTTATATGCCTCTATATTTGGAAAGTCATCTTTTGTCTTCGGTTTTTCATGCTTCGGTTGGCGAATTGGTTGATCTGTTTTTACATCCCAAAATTCAAAGCCTTCACCTGTTTCACTGTCATAAAATTGGTGAGTATAACCATGCATAATAATTGCTGCACCATCATCTTGCATAGAGCGTAAAAGATCAACTAGTTCTGGTTTATCTTTTAAATGTATTATCTTTCCTGTATCTGGATCTTTATATACCGGAATAACAGTAATCATGTAAGGCATCTTTTTCTCTTTTAGTAATTCAGCAATTTCTTTCAATTGATTTATATCTGCTGCGGGGTGAACATCCTCAAGGCGTAAATAAGCTTCAACTTTATTTTTCGTTGGTTTTTGGCTGAAATAAGAAAATAACATTTCACCGACGTAATGAGACATCCAGTCAAAGAGGTTAGGTGTTGCAACATAATAAGATGTTTCATGCTGAACGATTAGTGGGTTAGTGTTATTTGAGCTTAAGGCGTTAGCAAGCACAGTTCCATTCGTATCAAATGATTGAATTAATCGTTCCTCCTCTAAGGTATTTTTTAGCTTCTTGTCTGGATATTCAATTTTATTAACTCGTATATCATCACTATTCAAAGTAATGAAAGAAAAACGCTTAGATAATTGTTCAACATTTTGTCCTAATACTAATACAGGGCCGGAGAAGTTTTCTAGAAATTGTTTCGTTTCATCAGAAAACGCTTCTTTTGTTTCACCGATATAAACAATATGTGTATAGGAGGATACGTTATTAATTGAAGTTGCTTCTTTTAAGTTTTTTACGTTTATATCATTTGTAAAATGTCCTAATTGAGTATTAAGGATTTGGACATTATTTGAAAATTTATCGTCTTGTGTACTATACAAAACAAGTACTCTTGGTTTTGATGATGTTTGTGCAGAGGTGTAGGTAGGGATGAGTAGTAAAATGCTGAACAAGAGTGTTAGGCATTTTTTCATTTTGTATGCTCCTATTCTATATATAGAGTTCAGTTTACAATTATATACAATAAATGCGTTATAGTCTATGAAAGTTACATTTTTGTACGTATTTACCAGCTGTTTTTTCACAAAATCGGTCTAAAGCATGATGATAATATGTATAGTTATTTGCTATGATAAAAGAGTAGTAGAATGTAGGTAATTGTAAAGGGAAGGCTGAAAGGGGACAAATTTCAGCGGAGAAAGAGGTAGAGGTAGTGAAGAAATTCTTTGTAGGATTTTTAGTTGTTCTTGGAGTATATTTATATTTCCAAGGAAAGTCTGAAGGAATGGATAAGCTAGTGAATGGAACAAGCTATGTTGATTCAGAAGAAGCAAAACAGATGAAACAAATCATTATAGAGGAAGCGAAGAAAGTAAATCTTCCAGAATGGATACCTCTTGCAATTGCCGAGCATGAAAGTCGATTAAATCCAAGAAGTGTTGGAGATAATGGAACTTCATTCGGATTGTTTCAACTACACCGCGGCGGCGGGCTTGCACCAGAGCATTTAACTGATGATGAGCTGAAAGATCCACGTACAAATGCGCAAATTGCAATGCCGCATTTAATGAAAGGATATAAGCGTGGGGTGCAAAAAGGTTTGACTGATTTTGCATTACTGAAATATATAGCGAATACATCTGGATGGCCAGGGAATTTAGGGCCAGAGTGGACGGATAATAACATGAAGTATAACATCGGATTAGAAGATGTGTACTATCGAAATAAAGGTGTAATAAAAGAGTAGGTTTTGATACCTACTCTATTTTTTTTGATAATCGTGTCATTTTGTGAAATACTCCGCTAGTTGTATTTTTACGTCTTCTAGTTTTGTAGAAACTTGCGGTATTTTATATCCTACATACAGCGGTGAAACGACAAACCTAGGAACAACTTTACAAATAATTTTTCCATTTAAGTAATAGAAGAATAAGTTATAACTACTGCATCCTTTATGAAAATCTATCAGTATGTAACGTACAGTTTGCTGAATGTAATTTGCCATTTCATCTATATATGAAATATTATCAATGATTATATTGAATTCAGTGAAGCCAATAATGGGACGCTCTGAAATATTAAGCTCAATGCGTTCATTTTTTTGAACAATTACTCCTTGGAAATTTTCCTCTTTAATATTTTCAAGATAATCTACATATTTCATTCCGATAATTTGCATGTGTGCATGATGCAAACTTCCACCTGAAAATGGACCGTGATTTTTATATAAAATCACAGATGCGAACTCTTCGTTCTTCTGTACGTGTAACCAATGTTGAATAGAAAATTGCATTAATTTTCTCATATGTTCTTCTGTATATGTTGCGATATGATCTTCGCAATTATCGGTTTCGATTAACACTGTTTGAAATGTATCTTGTAATGTAGGAAATTTATTTTTTAACCAAATAATAGAACCATCAGTTGCTAAAATATCCGTTAATTGTTCTTTATCGCAAAATGGACATGCAGCGCTTCTATTCCGAATACTTTCTGGTTTTTGTTTACCGATATCGTTTAAAAAATATAGTTGTTGTGTATCCATTTGTATATATGCCCCTTTAAAATATGTGTAAAAATCCCGCTTAATACATTCGGGAAAAGGAGAAGGAAATCCTCTAAAGGAATAGGGGAAAAATAAAAGACAAGATATCCTCATTACGATAGGGTACCTTGTCTTTTATTTTTTCTCTAATAGTGTGTATGGATAATATAGAACATTTTCATTATTTTTCTTTTTTCTCTTTTTTATTGTGTATAAGGTAATTGCTGTGCTTGCAATTATAATAATGGCTTTCTTCATATTCATATACCCCTTTTTATTGTTGGTTTAATTCTTGGCTAACTGCTTTTGCATCGACTAAAGCGTGTAAAATCATTTTCACCATGTTCATCATATTTCTTCACTCCTTTTTATAGTTCATTTAGTTCTTTTACAACTGCTTGTCCGTTCACTAATACCTCAAAGATTGCTTTTACGATTTCTTTCATCATGTTTGTTTCCTCCTTTTGTTTGTCTCGCTTGTTTACATCTTTATTGTATAGGGAGGCATCTTTTCGTACTATCGCTTTCCATTACGTGAACATAACAGTTTTGTAAGATTTGATGTCACTTATTGAAATGTTTAGTCTATCTTCATTATTTTCAGAAAAATGACTATTCAAACATGAAATTGGAAAGTATAATAAAGAAGTAAGTATTAAATTCCGTACGAAAGGGGTGAATGAGATGAAACGTTCTTTAGCTGCACGTGCCAAATTTTTAGATTTTATCTATTTTTGTCGTGCGATTTTTCATGATGTAGTTGTTAACGGGATACGTATGCCCTTTTTTAACAATTGCATAGTGACTATTGAACGATAGAAATCTCTTCACCCATTTTTAATAAACGTGTGAAAAGGGAGCTATTTGGCTTCCTTTTTCTATGCCGAAAAACCATGGGGAATGTTTCTTTCTCATGGTTTTTTATATTGAAAGGAGTACGGAAAATGACTATTTGTAGTGTAAATAATGTAACGAAATCTTTTGGTGGAAACACCATATTTGAAAATATATCGCTTGAAATAAAGAATGGTGAACGTGTTGGATTAGTTGGTCGTAACGGTAGTGGGAAGACAACAATCTTTGGGCTTCTAACTGGAATGGAGAGTTTGGATGCAGGAGCCATTCATATGAAGAAAGGTACACGTATTGGTCATGTCGCACAAATTCCGAAGTTTGATGAGGTTATGACTGTATATGATGTATTGAGTTCTGCTTTTAAAGTAGAAAAGGAATTAGAAAAAGAAATGCATGCTTTAGAAAAAAATATGGCGGTGGAACAGGAACAATCTGCTTTGGAAAAGCTAATGGAGAGGTACGGAGTCATTCAAGAAAAATTTGCATTTCTCGGTGGTTATGAAATCGAGGCAAATATAATGAAGGTAGCAAATGGCTTACAAGTGACAGACTTATTTTCAAGAGTATTTACGGAATTAAGTGGAGGAGAACAGACGAAAGTAAGCCTTGCATATATGCTATTGCAGAAACCAGATTTACTTCTATTAGATGAACCAACAAATCATTTAGATTTATTTGCAGTTGAATGGTTAGAGCAATTTTTAAAAGAATACACTGGAACAGTTATAGTTATTTCACATGATCGCTATTTCCTTGATGAAGTTGTAACGAAAATTTTTGATTTGGAAGATGGAGAGATTCACGTGTACCATACGAATTATTCTCAGTTCGTTGAGGAGAAGGAAGAAAGATTACTTCAAGAGTTTCAAGCTTATCAGGAGCAGCAAAAGAAAATAAAGAAAATGAAAGAAGCAATTAAGCGTCTACGTGAATGGGCAAATCAAGCGAACCCTCCGAATGAAGGATTGCATAAAAGAGCGAGAAATATGGAACGTGCGTTAGAACGTATAGAGAAATTAAAGAGGCCAATTTTAGAACGAAAACAGATGGGTCTTCAGTTTGAAGGGCAAGAGAGAAGCGGGAAAGATGTTGTTGTAATGAAAGAAGTGAGTAAAGGTTTTGCTGGACGACCTTTATTTGAACAAGCGAATTTACATGTTCGTTTTCAAGAGCGTGCGGCTATCGTTGGTCGTAATGGTACAGGAAAGACTACATTATTAAAACTACTATTAGAAGAAATAAATCCAGACGTTGGTGAAATTCGAATTGGTAGTAGTGTCAAAATTGGTTATTTATCACAGCATACGTATGGAAATGTGAAGAGTAATGTATTGGAAGCGTTTAGAGAGTATGTAGCTGTAACAGAAGGAGAAGCAAGACATATATTGGCTAAGTTTTTATTTTATGGTCCAGCAGTATTTAAGAAAGTAACGCAACTGAGCGGTGGAGAAAAAATGAGGTTAAGACTTGCGCAACTTATGTATCAAGACATCAATTTTCTAATTCTAGATGAGCCGACAAACCATCTTGATATTGAATCAAGGGAAGTTTTAGAGGAAGCCCTTGAGCAATATAATGGAACAATCCTAGCTGTTTCACATGATCGTTATTTTTTAAATAAGTTATTTGAAAAGACGTACTGGATTGATGAATGTAAATTATTTGAGTTTGCAGGAAACTATGCATGGGCTCGTCAAAAATGGGAAGAAAAGCTTGGGAAGCAAGTAATAAAGCAAAAACGCCAAGGGAGAAAGAGTGTTGAAATGGTTCCAGTAAAAGAGAAAAAAGCTAGGAATCTTGAAGAGATTGAAAATGAGTTAATGCATGTAGAAGAAGATATATATGCAATAGAATGTGAAATGGAACATGTAGCTGATGTTGAAAGACTTAAAAAATTATATGAGGAAAAAACGATGAAAGAGTTGTTACGAGCGAAGTTATATAGTGAGTTAGAGAATATTGTGGAGTAAAGAGTAGAAAGCCACTTCCTTTCAGTTTTGTTGGAGGAAGTGGCTTTTTTCATAATGATATTTTGCTTTAAAGATTAAATGAAGCGGTGTGTTTCACGTGAAACAGTAACTTAGATAAATCCGTGTTCCTCAATTTGCATAGTTTGTGAAACATATGAAAATGATAAGGTGAAAAAGAAATGTCATTAGTGGCTTTTCGATAGGAGTAATTACAAAAACAAAGGCTAATTATTTCCCGAGAGATAAAGTGAGGGCTTTTACGGGCAGCCCGAACCCGACCTAACTTTTTTTGCTTTCGCTGAATTTTGAGGTGGGGTTCTTACTGCCCGGCAAATAGCGGGATAAATATGTATAAAAGAGACTAGTGAATGAAAACGAAAAGAGAGCAAAGTTACAGCTTTACCCGCTGAACTCTGCTCTCTTTTTGCGTGGCATCTTCTCTCGTTGAAATTATAATAGCGATTCCGAGCATGATAAAAAAAGCTAAAAAGAGGACGAACTTTGGGAAGAACGGGAATAGTAATAGCGCTCCGACTATCATAATTGTTAATAATACGTAGTGCAGGACGTATTGGAATAGGTTGTCCATATTTTCGCCCCCTTTTTGGTAATTGGTTATTAGTATTCTATGTTTCATGTTGAAGGAATAGAAGTAGATTTTTAAGTTTTTTAATACGAATTATAGCTGAGTTTTCTTAAAGTATAAATGTAGAGTGATAATTTTGGAAAAATTCTAAAAATATTTATTTAGAAAGAATTGACAAAACATAATGAACGATATAAGCTAATAACCATAAAGTCTACCGGAAAGGTCGGAATAAGATTGTTACCCCTCAAAAACATCTATTTTTTTACAATTAAAACCGACTTTTCCGATTGGCTATAAATGTTGCTGTGGGAGGCATACATAAGGTAATTCGTTCAGAGGGTATAATCATAAAAAGTTAGGGTGGGGACAATGAAGAAAAAGACAAAAAAATGGGCTGGTGTATTTTCGGTATTAATGAGTAGTTCGCTTGTGTTGTCTGCTTGTGGGGGACAGGAGGACGCGGCTTCTACAGAGCCGGTTAAACAGCAGGATTTAAAAAATGTGAAAATTGAAAAGATCGCTGCGACAGATAAAACGAAAGTGCCAGACAAAGCGAAGAATAGAAAAGATACGTTAGTAGTTGGTATTAGTAAGCCAGGCGGCGTATTTTTGCCATACTTCCAACAAAATGGTTGGGATGGAAACGTAACTTCAGTTATTTTTGCATCTCTCGTATCAACCGATAAACAAGGGAAACCAATTCCAGAATTAGCTGAGAAGTGGGACGTTTCTTCTGATCAGTTAACATATACATTCCATTTACGTAAAGATTTGAAATTTAGTGATGGATCGCCATTAACGGCGGATGATGTAGCTTTCACATTGACGCTTTTACATGATAAGGCATATGAAGGTGAAGTAGATATCTCTCAATATGCGGTTAAAGGTGGTAAAGAATATAAGGAAGGAAAAGCAACTTCAATTGAAGGTATTCAAGTTGTTGATCCACAAACAATTAAAATTACAACTGAAAAAGTGAATTCACAAGCTATATTTGTTTTAGGAGGTACAGTACTATCAAAAGCTTATTATGGAAAAGATTATAAGCAAAATACAAGCTTAGATTACTTAAAAGATTTATATGGAAAGCCATTAGCTGCGGGTCCATATAAATTTGAAAAGTATATTCCAGGTCAAGAAGTTCGTTTTGTAGCAAACGAAAATTATTATGCGGGTAAACCAAAAATTCAAAACTTCATTTATAAAATTACTTCTGGTGATACGAAGCTTCAGTTATTCCAAACAGGAGAAGTTGACCATACTGGCTTAGGTACTGGTGATGAGGTTCTTGAACAGGCTAAGGCTTTAGAATTCGCCAATATCCAAATCGAAACAGCACCGTCATTTAGTTATATTTATATGAATAATAATAAGCCTTACTTAAAGGATAAAAAGGTTCGCCAAGCACTTATTTACGGATTAGACCGCAAAAAATATGTTGATACAGCGTTAAAAGGATACGGTACAGTAGCCAATGTACCAATTCATCCAACTTCTTGGGCTTATACGGAAGAAGGAGTTAATAAATACGAATACGATAAAGAAAAAGCGAAAAAATTATTAGATGAAGCAGGGTGGAAAGTTGGTTCGGATGGAATTCGTGAAAAAGATGGTCAAAAATTAAAACTTTCTTATTTCGGTCCAAGTTCGGCTAAAGATAGTGATTTATTAATTCCGATTGCGAAAGAGAATTATAAAGAAATAGGTGTAGAGTTTAATCCTGAATTTATGGACTTTAATACGATGCTTTCTAAGGTAAACAAAGGGGATTATGATTTAGCTTCTGTTTCGACACCGATTACAAGTGATCCGAGTGAAACAGCTGGTGAATATTTGTCTACTGCAAATGAAACTAGTCTTGGTTATAAGAATGCAAAAGTAGATGAGCTAATTCAAAAAGGTATTGAAACTGTAGATATCGAAAAGCGTAAACCTATTTATAAAGAATTGTATAAAGAATTAAGTGATGATCCACCAGTAATTCTATTAAACTACCGTAGAACAATTACTGGTTATAACGGGAATATAAAAGGAATTGATCCTGAAAAGTACAACAGTATTAGTGCAAACTTACCAGTATTATCATTTGAAAAATAACGATAAGAATGTATAAGTAGAAGACATTTTTTCATTCGGTTAGTAATGTGCCGCTTTGAAAAAATGTTCTTCTATTTTAAGCATAAGATTGGAGAGAAAAAGGGTGAAAACATATATTGTTCGTAGGTTGTTACAAATGATTCCTACACTGCTTGGTACATCAATTATTATCTTCGTCCTGTTCGCACTTCTTCCTGGGGATTATATTGATTCAAACCCGAAAATTACACCGGAAAGAGCAGCTGAACTGAGGGAGTTATATGGGTTGAACAAACCAATTGTTGAGCGTTATTTTCATTGGTTAGGTAATGCATTGCAAGGGGACTTTGGCTTCTCGCTTCAATATCAAGAGCCTGTAACGTCATTATTAAATAAATTTATTTGGAATTCTTTTAGTGTAGCAATTATTGCATTGTTTTTTATTTGGCTAATTGCACTTATTATCGGTGTATTCTCGGCGACGAAGCAACATTCTTTATTCGATAAACTTGTAACAATCGGTGTTTTTGCAGCAATGTCATTCCCTTCATTCTTTATCGGTTTGTTTTTAATTAAGGTGTTTGCGGTTGACTTTAAGTTATTACCGATAGGTGGAATGATTGATGTTGGCAGTAATTCAACAGGATTTGCTTACGTGATAGAAGTTGCAAAACATATGATTTTACCAGTATTTATTTTGACACTTCTTGGGGTCGGCTCGCTAACTCGTTATTTTAGAACAAGTATGTTAGAGGTTGTAAGACAAGATTACATACGAACAGCAAGAGCGAAAGGTTTGAAGGAGAAGACGGTTATTTATAAGCATGCATTAAAAAATGCAATTTTACCGGCAATTACGTTATTAGCATTTGAATTACCTGGATTGTTTTCTGGGGCAATTATTATTGAACAAATTTTTAACTGGCCAGGGATTGGTAATATTCAATTAGAAGCATTAAATTTCCGTGACTATACAGTATTGATGGCATTTACGATGTTTCTTTCTTGTTTAACAATCGTTTCAAACTTTTTAGCAGATATCGTATATGCAGTTGTTGATCCAAGAATTCGGTTGAAGTAAGGGGGGGAAGAAATGGAGCCTGTTACAGTAATTACAGAAAAAAAAGAAAAAAAGAGAAGAAATGAATCATCACCATGGCGACAAGCTTTTAAAAAGATAAAGAAAAATAAGATGGCACTTGTAGGGTTTTATGCATTAATTTTTATGTTTTTATTTTGTTTTATCGGTCCGTTCTTTTCTCCATATGCATCAGGAAAAATACAAGTTGCGCTCATTAACAAACCACCTAGTTATTCTCATTGGCTTGGTACAGATCAATTAGGAAGAGATATTTTAACAAGGCTTATGCAAGCGGGACGTATTTCATTAACCATTGGTTTAGCTTCAATGGTTTTATCGGTTATACTTGGAGCTTTATTAGGAGCGATTGCAGGTTTTTATCGTGGTATTGTGGACAATATTATTATGCGACTTGCAGATATTTTAATGTCGATGCCAGGATTACCGTTACTTATTATAATGGGTGCGATTTTATCAGAGTGGAAAGTACCGTCTGATTATCGTTTGTATGTCATTATGATTATTTTAAGTTTAGTAGGTTGGCCAGGGCTTGCACGCCTTGTAAGAGGGCAAATTTTATCACTTAGGGAGCAAGCATTTATGCAAGCTGCGGATGTGTTAGGAATAAAAGATTACCGGAAAATTATATATCACTTAATACCTAATGTTTTACCCATTTTAATTGTCGTATCTACATTAGGTGTTGCAGGTTCTATTTTGGGAGAATCCGCACTAAGTTACTTAGGTCTCGGAGTCGTTCCACCTACACCATCATGGGGGAACATGATTAGCGCAGCTAACTCATTAATCGATTTCCAAAAGCGTCCATGGTTATGGATTCCGCCTGGTTTTGCAATCTTTATAACGGTTGTATCAATTAATTTACTTGGTGATGCACTTCGTGATGCATTAGATCCAAAGATGAGACGGTAGGTGAGGAGATATGAGTAAAGCGGTAGTAGAGCTGAAAGATTTACAAACATACTTTCAGACAGAAGAAGGGACAGTAAAAGCTGTGAATCATGTTAGTTTTTCTGTTCGAGAAGGTGAAACTGTTTGTGTTGTAGGTGAATCTGGTTGCGGAAAAAGTGTAACGGCGTTATCTATTATGGGACTTATTGCTGAATCAGGCAGTGTAGTAGGTGGAGATATTTTATATGAAGGAAAAAGTCTTTTAGGAATGAAAGAGAAAGAGCTTCGTAGTTTACGAGGGAATGATATTGCGATGATTTTCCAAGAACCGATGACATCGCTAAACCCCGTCTTCACTGTAGGAGAGCAAATTGTAGAAACGTTAAGGGAGCATGAATTACTTAGTAAAAATGAAGCATATAAGAAGGCAATTGAGTTAATTCGTAAAGTTGGCATAGCCCGCGCTGATGAAATCGTCCATTCTTATCCGCATGAACTGAGCGGTGGGATGTTACAACGTATTATGATTGCTGTTGCACTTAGTTGTAATCCTAAGTTATTAATTGCGGATGAACCAACAACAGCTCTTGATGTTACCATTCAGGCTCAAATATTGGATCTACTAAGACAAGTGAAAGAAGAATTTAAAACGTCGATTTTATTAATTACACATGACTTAGGTGTCGTAGCGGAAATGGCTGATTATGTTGTCGTTATGTATGGCGGGAAAGTTATTGAAGAAGCCCCAGTACTAGAGATATTCCAAAATCCAAAACATCCTTATACGAAAGGATTATTGAAATCAAAACCAGTAATGGGAAAACGAATAGATAAACTATATTCTATTCCAGGGCAAGTTCCGAATTTAGTTGGTTTAGGTGAGTTTTGCTACTTTAGTGGGCGTTGTGAGCATTGTATGGAAATATGTGAAAAAGAAGCCCCAAATCTAAATGTAAATGATGAAAATCATAAAGTAGCTTGCTGGCTATATGAGGAGCGTGCGGAACAATGAGTGAACCATTATTAGAGGTGAAAAATCTAAAGACATATTTTCCAATTAAGGGTGGCGTATTTAGTAGAACAATTGGGCATGTAAAAGCGGTTGATGGAGTAAGTTTTACTATTAATAAAGGTGAAGTGTTTGGTCTCGTTGGCGAATCAGGGAGCGGAAAAACAACAATAGGAAAAACAATTTTACGCCTCGTTCAAAAAACGGAGGGAGAAGTGAAGTTTAAAGGGAAAGATGTTCATTCTTTATCCAAGGATGAATTAAGAAAACATCGCCCTAATATGCAGCTCGTTTTCCAAGATCCATTTAGCTCATTAAATCCGAGAATGAGAATTGGAGAAGCGCTTGGAGAGCCAATGTTGGCCCACGGATTAGCGACGAAAGAAAATGTTCGTGAAAAGGTAATTGAAGTATTGGAGTTATGTGGGTTAGCTCCTTATCATATTGACCGGTATCCCCATGAGTTTTCTGGTGGACAACGTCAGCGTATCGTAATCGCAAGAGCTATGGTATTAAATCCGGAATTTATTGTAGCTGATGAACCTGTGGCGGCACTAGATGTATCTATCCAAGCACAAATTATTAATTTATTTAGTGAGTTACAAGAGAAAAAGGGATTATCTTATTTATTCATTTCGCATGATTTAAGTGTAGTAGAACATTTATGTACGAAAATCGGAATTATGTATTTAGGTACGATTGTGGAGACAGCACCGCGTGATGAGTTATTTACCAATCCGCTACATCCTTATACGAAAGCATTGTTATCAGCTGTTCCAATACCAGATCCAACAGTAAAGCGAGAGCGAATTATACTAGAAGGGGATATTCCAAGTCCAGCAAATCCACCTTCGGGCTGTCGTTTTCATACACGTTGCCCATTTGCAACGGATGTTTGTAAAAAAATAGTACCAGAATTCCGTAATGTTGGTGCAGAGCATTTTGTTGCTTGTCATCACGTATAAAAAAGGACTCTTTCAAATTGAAAGAGTCCTTTTTTTATTTACTAGATGAAGTTTGTTTCAATACAAATTGCTCGATTGCGTGAGCAACACCATGTTCATTGTTTGTTAGTGTTACAACATCACATAGCTTTTTTACATCTTCTTCAGCGTTGCCCATTGCAACAGATAAGCCTGCTACTTCTAACATCGGTACATCATTAAAATTATCACCAATAGCAACTGTATCTTCAATAGGGATATTAAAATGAGCTGCCATCTGCTGTATCCCGTTTCCTTTATGTCCATTCTTATCCATAATTTCTAAGTTAGTAGGAGCCGATGCTGTAACCATAATATCAGCATCTTCTTGTAATATACTTAATAGTTGTGCGCGATGCGCTGCATTAAATGTTAAAATGAAGAATTTAGATATTTCTAGTTCTTGGTTATTTACAACATCTTCTATTTTTTTGAAATCAGTAATTAGGTTCGATTTCTTTTGTTTTTCTGTAATTCGTTCAAGTTCCTCTAATGTAACATCAAGCGCATGCTTATTTTCTTCGAATGCTTGCATCACTTGATCTTGCCATGTATATGGAGAATAAACTCCTTTATTCGTATATAGCTTATATGGGAAACCTTCAGATTCTAGTAATTTTGCAAGTTTGTACACTTTGTCGTTTTGTATACAACGCGAGTTAATTACTTTTCCATCCACATAAACAATAGCCCCATTGCTTGCTCCGACTGGAAGAGATAATTTATATTCTTCCAATAGCTTTAAAGCATCCTCTTTCGCACGACCAGAACAGATCATTACAATATGACCAGCTTCTTGTGCAGTTTGGATTGCTTGTAGGTTTTCTTTGGAGATTTCAAGATTAGATGATAGTAGTGTACCATCCATATCTAATGCGATTAATTTCAAAATGACCACCTCTTTGTTTTTATTATACATAGTTATATAGAGGAAACATATAAACTTATCTTGGAAAGACGGTATTTTATCTCATATTAAAAGTAAGTAAAGATTAGATAGGTTTAGTGTCACTAAATAAACGATTTGTAACAAAAATAGAGAGGAATATGACTACATTTCACTTTATGACTGTAATGTTACACGAATGTTACAAACGTGAACTTAGTGAAAAACGCATTAAATAAAGGCTTTTGAGGATTATTATAAAAAAACGTAAAAAAGTGTAATAAATTTTACGTAATTATATTGCAACGTAATAATAGTTATGTTACATTAATGTTACAAACGTTACGTTATCAAATTTAATGTAACGTTAACATAAAAACTATGAAATAAACATTTCTTAGAAATTACATATAGATAACTTATAAAAAGGGAGGATAAATGATATGAAAGAGCAAGTATTACAAGTAACAAAAGGTGATTTCGTAGGATCAGCAAGTGGAGCGGTAGTATTAACAGCATTAATCGTATTTTTATCAAGCGTATTAGTATAATAGAAGCTTTGTAACAAAAGAAAAAGAAGGGAGAATGAAAGATATGAAAGAGCAAGTATTACAAGTAACAAAAGGTGATTTTGTAGGATCAGCAAGTGGAGCAGTAGTATTAACAGCGTTAATCGTATTTTTATCAAGCGTATTAGTATAATAGAAGCTTTGTAACAAAAGAAAAGGAAGGGAGAATGAAAGATATGAAAGAGCAAGTATTACAAGTAACAAAAGGTGATTTTGTAGGATCAGCAAGTGGAGC